>DGTA01000079.1 GCA_002394165.1 Lachnospiraceae bacterium UBA4348
TGATTCCGTTGATCATATTGAACGCGAAACCGCCGGAGCCGTACGCTAAGCGCTCTCCCCATCCGAGCTTGCCATTGGGATCGTCATGTTTTGTCGTAAGCATTTTTATTTCCTCCTATACATTTTTTGATGCTTTACTTTTTAATTACTGAGATCTCTTTTCTTTATGTACTCATGATAGCAATAGGAAAACGCGCTCTATATCCTTATATTGCTTGTTTTGTCAAAATATTGCTCTAACTTCAAAGTGCTTGAATAGTTACATTTATCCTGAAAAACAGGATCAGTTCTCATAGAACCGCATATCGCCCCAGGTCTCCATCAGGTGCCTGCGGTCCAGCTGCTCGGCAGCGCTGTCCCTGTCAAAGATCATGACGGGGGAGTTTGCGCCTTCAAAGCGGGGCCAATCCAATGCGGCTCCTGAGAGTGCCGGTTCGCCGGTCTTTACGAAGTTCACCCAGCGGCCGTGGATTTCGCCGGCAATCTTTTCGAAGACCTCGTCCGGCTCCCCGTCGAAGACAAAGTGGCTGAACTCGTGGTCTTTGTTGCAGAAGACAGCGGGAAGCTCGAATGCATGAGAGGCCTTCCAGCCTGTTTCGATGCCGGATTTGGTGATCAGCTCATAGCGGTACATCCAGACATCCGGTGTGTACTGTTTCTGGGCCGTCGCCACTTTGACAGCGGGCATCTCGAAGGCGTAGTCTGTCGCAAAGCGGATGAAAGGATCGCCGCCGAGCTGGCGCACATCGCCCTTCAGAGGCGGCGTGGCGGAGGCCAGGGACTTGGCGCTGTCCGTAAATACCTTGAAGGAATCATTTCCGGAAGGGTGATAGAACTTCACGATAGCGGGAAGCGCGTCGGCATGGCCGTTCTTCTCCAGCATCTGCGTGATCATGGTCCAGCTGTTGGGGAAGCCTGTGTTCTCGGGATGTACGAACATGGTGCCCTCATGCATGTTGCTGCCGATGATCAGGCGGATCCCCTCTGCGGCGCCGCCCCTGATCGCATCAATGGGACGGACGGGCATCAGGTCATCCTGAATGGGGCCGGGCAGGAACATGCCGGGATTCTTGTACTGGTGATGGGCGGCCACATACTCATTTCCGACGAGGAAGAGGCGGGGATCCATGACGCGAAGGAGCGGCAGATCCTTCTCGGTCCAGTTCATGCCCTCCAGGAAGAGATCAATATTCTGTCTGGCCGTCTGATGGGTCATCATGCAGTTGGGCAGAGCGCTCTCCACGATCGCCTGCTGGAAGGTTCCCTTCACGCCTGGGCAGGCCAGCATGTTTACAACAGACGCGCCGCCGGCCGACTCGCCGCAGATCGTGATCCTGTCCGGATCTCCGCCGAAAGCGGCCGCGTTGTCGTGGATCCAGTTGAGCGCCAGGATCTGGTCGGACAGCCCGCAGTTGGAGTCAAAATCCTCACAGCCCGGATAGGTCGTGAAATCGTAGAAACCGAGCACGTTGGTCCTGTAATTGAAAGAGAAGAAGACAATTCCGTCGCGGGCGAAAGCGTCTCCGCGATAGAGCTCGTCCGCGGAGTAGCCGGTATTGTAGCCGCCGCCGAAGATGTAGACAAAGACGGGGAGCTTTTCGCCCTCCAGCGGGCGCTGCACGTTGACAGTGAGGCAGTCCTCGTCGCCGATGACTACGCCGTTGTTGTACTGGATCGGCGCAGGGCCGTACTCTTTTGCCTCATAGACATCGGTCCAGGGCGTGTGGGGGATCGATCTCTTGAAGCGAAGCGGTCCCACGGGCGCTTCCGCGTACGGAATTCCCAGATACTCGATCATGCCGTTTCTCTCATAGCCCTGTACCTTGCCGAGTGTTGTGTTTGCGATATGCTGATTCATGATTACCCTCCCTATTTTGAAACTGATTGATCTGTTTATTTCTTCATCGTTTCAGAAACTCTCCGTCCAAGCGCTTCCAGGTCTTGCGCAGCGCCGGTCATCTCCTGAATGGCCCTTGCCCGCAGGCGAGGCCTGCACCCTTCTTCGGGATCGGTAAAGAGCCCGAAATAGACCTCTGTCAGCCCGCCGATCTGGTTGTCCTCGATCCCCGCGCGCTGCAGCATCGCGTTCTCATTGAGAAGGCGGAAGTTGTGGAGCGTCCGCACATAGGGCATCTCCATCGCGTAGCGCAGGATCTTCTGATTATAAGCCGCATAGCGTTTTTCCCACTCGGGATTGCCGCAGTCGGTAAAACCCGTCTCTGTCAGGAGCACCTGCTTGTCTGCGTCCCCGTATCTTTTCATGACCCGGTAAGCGGCGTCATTAAAGTCTCTCCAGAGGGTGTCAGGTTCTTCCACGTCCATGAACAGCTCATAATCCGGCACATCTCTTGTTGTGAACACGTAAGGATGCCACGCGACCAAGTCAAAATAGTCATCGGTCTTTACGGACCAGAACCTGCCGGAAGCGATGCGGCTGTAAACCTGATCCAGAGCCCATGCGACGCCGTACATGACGGGGAAGAAATAGGGGAGTCCGCCGCCCAGGCCCTCGGTCGAGAGCGCGGGTGAGAAAGAAGCGACTTTAGCTTCCGGATTTCCCTTGCGGATTCCTCTGGCGGCAAAATACATCATATCCACCGC
>DGTA01000129.1 GCA_002394165.1 Lachnospiraceae bacterium UBA4348
TCTCAACTGTCGAAAACGAGATTATCCTAGGGAAGGTGTAAAAAAATCTTTATAGCTAAAATCACGGATCGGAAAGTGCGAAAACCATACTGGACAATTTTACACATTATAATAAATCGTCCAGTAGCGATGGACAAAATAGCCTGATCATACTAAAATGTCCAGTAACAGCAGTTACTTCTGCAGGGAGGCGCGAAAAATGATTAAACGTGAAAAATATATAAATCCTATCCGGGAATTCTATGACGGGGATTTGATCAAAGTCATTACCGGTATTCGCCGATGCGGAAAATCCGTTATCCTGAGGCAGATATCTGAAGAGATCAAGGAACGCTCAGACAATGTCATTTTCCTTGATTTCGAAGATACTGCTGTTTTAAATGCTATTCCGGATGAAATTGCATTGTTGAATTATATTGATAGTCATCGCAAGAATTCTCTATGCTATGTTTTTCTTGATGAAGTTCAGCGGGTAGAAGGATGGTCAGGAGCATGCAGGACACTTCGAATCAGGAACTGTTCTGTCTTTATCAGCGGCTCAAACTCAAAGCTTTTGTCCAGGGAGTTCACAAAAGAGCTTTCCGGCAGATATGTGCCGTTCCGGGTGCGTCCTTTCGTGTATAGAGAACTTGTCGAATACGGTAAAGAGCTTGGTAAGGAAATCGACATCACCGACTACATTATCTGGGGTGGTTTCCCTAAACGGATCGAATACAGCGGCGAAAGCGGCCAGAGAATCTATCTGAATGAGTTGAATGAAACCATTATTCTGAACGATATCATCAACCGGTATAAGATTAGGAAAACCGAGGTCTTCAAACGCCTGGCCAACTTTATTTTCTTGTCGAACGGCAGAATCCTGTCTGCCAGATCCGTAGAGAAGTATATGAGAGGGGCTGGCCTGCCATGTTCCATTACAACGATCACCAAGTTTGTTGGGTATCTGGAGGAAGCATATGCCATAGGAACCGTAAAAAGGTATTCTGCCAAAGTTAAGCGTGAGTTGGAATACTATCTGAAAGTATACGATGAAGACGTGGCTTTGAATTCCATACGAGTCATAAACAACCGATATGATCTTACTCACAATTTTGAAAATGTTGTCTATAATGAGCTCCTTTATATGGGATATAATCTTCAGGTGTATTATGACGGCTCTCAGGAAATCGACTTCGTGGCTAATAAAGGAAATAAGCAATATTATATCCAGGCTGCCTATTCTGTTGCGGAAGAGAAAGCTTATGAGCGTGAGTTTGGGGCTTTTGCCAAGCTGGATAACTCCTGTCAGAAAATCGTAATTACAAATGACGATATTGATTATAGTACCAGTACAGTTCGCCATATCCGATTTAGAGACTTCGTTCAGATGGACGATCTTTGATTATAATGAAAATCATCGTGGATATTTCAAACCAGGACGTATATAAAACCAGAACACGGAAACAACACAACGACAGACAACCGCTTAAATTACACGCGTTCAGAAAAATATGCTGAACTTCCTGATGCAGAAGCTTGACAGGCAAAGCTTTGAGGACCTGCTCAAGTGTATTGCGGATGCTAAAGATATCGACGAGGCCAGAAGGCTCATCGAGCTGCCCTACGGCGTACAGGCAGGACACTGATGACACATTATTCATAAAAGAAACGGTGATTCACTTCTGTGAGCCACCGTTTTCTTTTTTCCCCTGAATGAATTCCTCCCGGGTTATCTCCCGGGTCTTATCTTCGGTTTCATTTGTGATCCCATTATAGGTATAGTCCACATCATAATAATGCTTTTCCATCGGCTGCTTCCGGGATTTCCGGATCACCACCCCGAACATCACCGCGAAGACGGCGATGAAAGAGATGACGCAGCAGATGATGGCCGCGGTCAGGAACCGGCTTTTTCCGGAAAAGGCACCGGCAAGCACACTGATCACGCTGAGGGCAAAGAACGCCCCGACGGCTGCGATCAGCCTCTGCTCTGCTTTTGTCAGGCTCCATTGTCCTGACGCGTGCATCTGCTTTCCTCTCTGGTGCTCATACAGTGTCTTTCTCATATTCTTCTTTTCCCCGGATCCTTTCAGTCATTCTCCGCAAAGCAGCGCTTCATCGCATCGGAGAAAACTTCCTCGAACCTGCTGATCGCTCTCCGGCTTTCCGGCAGATCCGGCCTCAGCATGTCGAAGGCATGCATGTCGCTGTGATAGACATCCGCGCGGGCCTCCACTCCGGCCTCCTGCAGGTTCTTTACAAATGTAAGCGTCTCCGAATAGAAGGGTTCCCCGTCCCCGACAAATGTATACGCAGGGGGAAGTCCCTTCCAGTTTGTCTGCCCGGCCGGCGCCGCATAGGGCGAAACGGACGTCCCTGCCCGGCGGCGAAGATACATCTTCCAGCCGAAATGGTTTCTCCGGGTATTCCAGATCTTCCCGCGATTATTCTCGGAAGATTCTGTATCGAAATTGTCGAGCATCGAGTAGAGCGGCATCTGGAAGGCGATATTGACGCTCCCCTTATCTCTGGCCAGCATACAGAGCGCCGCGCACAATCCTCCGCCGGCGCTCTCGCCTCCGACCATGATCTGGTTTTTATTGATGCCCAGCTCTCTGGCCCAGGCCTTCATATAGAGCAGTGTTTTATAACAATCCTGCAGGGCTGCGGGATAGGGTTTCCAAAAGGCAAGCCGATACCCCGGGGAAACCACCACTGCCCCGAATTTCTTTACCAGGTCAACGGCGCGGGACATATAGACCATTTCCTTCATTCCGAGGATGTAACCGCCGCCATGGATCCAGAGGATGCCGGGCGCCTCTCTGACCGGTTCTTTCGGCCGGATCACAAGCGCAGGCACCCTGCCGATCATGATATTTTCCGCCGCGATATCATCGTCTGCCTTCAGCCTGATCCTGTATTTCATTTTGTCCTCCGTCACTGATCGTCAGTCATCGCCGCTGCGCAGACGCCTGCCATGGCTGTTATGAAAGGCTCGGAAAACCCGTGTCCCTGCCCGGGGAAGCGAAGCAGCCTGGCGTTCTTGTATTTTCCGCATAACTTCTCGGAATAATCAATGGTGACCAGCGTATCGTCCGTCCCGTGAAAAATGATCACCGGACCCGTGTACTGCGCTGCCCTCTCAAACACATCGTAATCGGGCAGTGTATCGGCAAAGCACCTGCCCAGCGGGACTCCCATGCAGTCGATGATCTCTTTATCGTTTGTCTCTTTTATCTTTTTCCAGTCATCGGGAATGCAGAAGGCCGGAAACTCAAGAAACACGCCGGCTATCCCATCAAGCTCCGGGACCGTGAGCGCGGTGACAAAACCGCCCTGGCTGCCTCCGAACAGATAGATCCTGTCCTTGCTGACCCATGAAAGCTCTTTCATATGTTCAACGACAATTCTCAGGTCTTCCTGCTCAGACGGGATCGTCATCTGCAGCGTCGTCCCCGAGCTTTTGGAGCTGAGCCCTCCGCCGCAGAAATCATAGCAGTAAACGGCGGTTCCGCGGCTTGCCATACACTCCGCTTCATATCTCATAGCTTCGCTGCTTCCGTTAAAGCCGTGGGACATGATCAGCAATGGACAGTTCTCCGCCCCTTCCGGCCGGTAAAGCTCACCGTATATTTTCTTTTCTCCCTGTGCGATGCAATGCTCTTCGCGCCGGAAAGATCCCATCTCCTCAAAGATCCGGATCTCAACAGCGCCCTCGCCCTTTCCGGCCAGTTCCCCCCGGAGCTTTCCCCGCGTTAATCCGGACAGGATCTCACTGTCTGTGATAACCGTCGGCACCGTCTTTATCCCGTCCGGAGTTTCATATCCATTATTTTCGATAAATACGCTGCAGGCATTGCCGGCGCAGTCCGTGCCCTCCATCATATATCTGGCAGACAGGGAAAACTCCCCGTTTTCTGCCTTTCTCTGGCAGTCCACTCCTCCCGGGAGGATGTCTCCGCGGAAATATGCCGAATCGGCTGTCCCGTGGAACCGCAGGAAGTTCACCTGCTCCTTCTTACCCTTTACCGCGGAGCCCTCATCCAGTTCCACATTGATAATAAAAACCGGTCTTTTCATTTTCCCCTTATCCTCCCAAAACTTGTTTATAACATTTTTCTTAAACAAGTTTTGGAGTGACTCACTCCAATCTCTCCAGTATCAGCTCTCCGCATCGGCTGCAGCCGACCTGCCTCATTCCCTCACTCATGATATCCTCCGTGCGGTACCCGTCATCGAGGAAGGCCCCGACGGCCCGCTCGATGGCATCCGCCTCCTTCGCCATATTGAAGCTGTAGCGAAGCATCATGGCCGCGGAGAGGATGGTTCCGATCGGATTGGCTCTGTCCTGGCCGGCGATATCCGGCGCCGAACCATGGATCGGCTCGTACAGCCCGCGCGTTCCGTCCCCCAGGCTGGAGGACGGGATCATACCGATGGATCCCGTGATCATGGACGCTTCGTCCGAGAGGATATCGCCGAACATGTTTTCCGTCACGATCACGTCGAACTGGGAGGGATCTTTGACCAGCTGCATCGCGCAGTTATCGACCAGCATGTCGGTCAGCTCCACATCCGGATATTCTTCGCTTATCCGGTGAACGATCTTTTTCCAGAGGCGGCTGGTGTCCAGGACGTTGCTCTTGTCCACGGAGCAGAGCCTGCCGCGCCGCTTCCTCGCGGTCTCAAATCCGATCCGGCAGATCCGCTCGATCTCATATTCATGGTAGCTCATGACATCGACGGCCTGCGGCTCCGGTTCCTGCTTCGTCGTATGCTCGCCAAAATAAAGGCCGCCAGTCAGCTCCCTGACGATCATCAGGTCGATCCCGCGGGAGACGATCTCTTCTTTCAGGGGAGAGGCGCCGGCCAGCTGCGGCCAGATCTTTGCCGGCCGGTTGTTGCTGTATACCTTCATGGCTCCGCGCAGGCGCAGCAGTCCCTTTTCCGGGCGCAGGTCGCCGGGCAGGCCGTTCCACTTCGGGCCGCCGACCGCGCCCATCAGGACGCTGTCCGCCTCCAGGCATCTGCGCAGCATTTCGCCCGGCAGCGGATCCTGGTAACGGTCAACGGCGCATCCGCCCATTTCCACCTCTTCATATGTAAAACGGTGTCCGTAGAGGGATGCGATCTTTTCGAGCACCCTCTGCGCCTGCGAGATGATCTCGGGCCCGATCCCGTCGCCGCCGATCACCGCGATCTTCTTATCCATCTCCGGTTTCCTCCCGTCTGTCAGGTATTATCGCCGCCGTCCTCCGGCAAAGCCGCCGCTTTCAGCGAGGGAAGCAGGCCGCCGCTTTCCATGATCTTCCGGATAAAAGGCGGGAACGGCCGGCTCTGGAAGGTCTTTTTGCTGGTCACATCCGTGATGATCCCGGTGTCGAAATCGATCTTCACCCGGTCTCCGGCCCTGATCTCATCGGCGGCCTCCTCACATTCCAGGATCGGCAGGCCGATATTTACGGCATTGCGGTAAAAGATCCTGGCAAAGCTTTTGGCGATCACGCAGCCGGCGCCACTTTCCTTGATCACAAGCGGTGCATGCTCTCTGGACGAGCCGCACCCGAAATTCCATCCGGCCACGATCACATCCCCCTCGGCGACCTCGCGGATATAACGCCTGTCAATATCCTCCATGCAGTGGGCGGCAAGCTCCGCCGTATCGGTGATGTTAAGGTAGCGGGCGGGGATAATGACATCCGTATCGACATTATCTTCGTATTTAAAGACTTTTCCTTCTGTTTGCACGGCTCATACCTCCCTGCAGGTGATGTATCCGGCGATGGCGCTGCACGCAGCCGTCCGCGGGGACGCCAGGTACACTTCGCTTTCCACATGGCCCATACGGCCGACAAAGTTGCGGTTGGTGGTGGAGATGCACCGTTCTCCCTCCGCGAGGATCCCCATATAGCCCCCCAGGCACGGCCCGCAGGTCGGAGTGGAAATGACGGCGCCGGCGTCGATCATGTCTGTATACCAGCCGCGCTCCACCACCTCGCGCAGGATCGCCATGGTGGCCGGAATGATGATGCAGCGCACTCCCGGGGCCACCGTTTTTCCCTTCAGTATTTTCCAAGCCGCTTCCATATCCTCCAGCCTGCCGTTGGTGCAGCTGCCGATGACGGCCTGATCGATCTTTATATCGGAAAGTTCATCGACCGGCCTGGTGTTCGAGGGAAGGTGCGGACAGGCCGCGACGGGAACGATCCGGCCAAGGTCGATCTGTACGGTCCGCTCATAAGGCGCATCCGGGTCCGCTTCAAAGATCACCGGCTTGCGGGCGGTTCTGCCCCGCAGATACGCCAGCGTCACTTCATCGACCGGGAAGATCCCGTTCTTCGCGCCGGCCTCGACGGCCATATTGCAGATGCACAGGCGGTCATCCATGGACAGCGTCCCAACGCCTTCGCCGGTGAATTCAAGGCTCCTGTACAGCGCTCCGTCCACTCCGATCATGCCGATCAGCGTAAGGATCACATCCTTGCCGCTGCACTCCGGCGTGAGCGAACCTGTCACCTCGACCCTGATTGCGCTCGGGACCTTGAACCAGGCTTTCCCCGTGGCCATGCCGGCCGCCATGTCCGTGGATCCGACACCCGTGGAGAACGCGCCAAGTGCTCCGTAGGTACAGGTATGGCTGTCCGCTCCGATGATGCAGTCCCCCGCGGCAACCAGGCCCTGCTCCGGAAGCAGCGCATGTTCGATCCCCATTTTCCCAACATCAAAAAAAAGGTCGATCCCCTGACTGCAGGCGAAGGTGCGGCAGGTCTTAGCCAGCTGCGCCGCTTTAATATCCTTGTTCGGGATAAAATGATCCAGCACGATGGCCACCTTACCCTTGTCAAACACACTTTCAAAACCGGCCTTTTCAAACTCCTTCACGGCCACCGGCGTAGTAATGTCATTCCCGAGCACCAGATCCAGGTCCGCCATGATCAGCTGGCCCTCTTCCACCCGGTCCAGCCCCGCATGGGACGCCAGGATCTTCTGCGTCATTGTCATGCCCATTTTTCATTCCTCCCTCCCCTTAACTCTACCATTTTCGGGCATGAAATCAAAGACAAAAAGAGGGTGAGTCAGGAGATACATCCCCTACTCACCCTGGCCTCCCGTTAAGATGTAAACAGGCCGCGGATCGGATTATCATGATCCGGGTCTGAATTGAAAATATCAATACTGTCCGGATCCGCGCTGCGGTCTGAAAAAGCCGGGTACAGAAAACCCCACACCGGCTCTCCCGGTTCATAGTCGCCCACCAGCGGGCTGACTGCACAGATCAGAAAGTCGTAGATCTCTTCCGACTCCCAGAGACGCTCCTTATCGCTGGCTTTGAGCGGCACATCATAAACACCGTGAAACACATAGATCGCATATCCATTATCCAGGCTGGGCGGCCCGGCCAGGTTCTCCCCTATCTGCTCATAGAACGTATACAGCAGCGCATCATTCTTCAGCGAGCACTCTTTCATTCCGTTAAGCAGCTGGATCATCATCCCGGAGGTCTTACTCTCCCCCGGAACCGGATATTCCTTCAGATTCCGGTTGGTCCCGGAGAAGGGGATCGTCTTCGCCAGCTTCAGGTTCCGGGCTGTTTCTGACGGACTTAATTTACCGAAATGGATATTGAAGCTTCCGTCAACGAAGCCATCCGGATCCATGTAAGCCCCCGCCACGCGGTCAAAGCAATGCCTTGACGGCGTCATCCTGCGCGTCAGCTCCAGCATATCTTCACGATCTATCATGTTTTTTTCATCATCCTTTCCGGTGCAAAGCTCGCCATCGCCGCATTCTGCTGCATCTGCGCAAGCTCGTCCGCAGTAAAGCCGAATTTCTCGGACAGAAGCTGCGCTTCACTTCAGCCCTTCGATCCAGTCTTTCAGATCCTCTTCTGACACATTTCCGCTGAAACGTTCTCCGTCCAGCCATGTGCCTGTCCCTGCAAGCTCTTCCATGTTGGATCCGCTTCTGCCGACGCCGCTTCCGCCGGATGTGCAGAACGGGATCACCGTGATCCCTTCAAAGCTGTATTTTTCAACAAAGGTATCCAGGATGCGCGGTTCCTCGCCCCACCAGATCGGATAGCCGAGATAAACGGTCGTATAGCCTTCCAGGGAGATGTCTTCGCTGCCGATCTCCGGGCGGACGTTTTTATCGTTCTGCTCCGATGTGGAACGGCTGCTGCTGTCGTTGTAATTCAGATCGTCCGACGTATAGGGCTCGGCAGCCAGGATCTCATAAAGGTCTCCGCCGGTCACAGATGCGATTTTCTCGGCAACGCCTTTTGTCGTTCCGGTGGCGGAGAAGTAGGCCACCAGGACATCCGAATGCGCCTCCGCACTTTCTGTGGCTTCTTCCTTTGCGCTGCTTCCCCAGGCCGCAAGAGAGCTGAAAAGAACAGTTGCCATAACGATTGAAAGGAATCTTTTCATTTTTTAAACCTCCGTTTTTCAACTCGATGAGTCAGAAGCTGTTCATTCTGGCAGATTTATCTTCCGATCTTCTGGTCACCGGTGGACCATACATGCTTTTCTTTTGCCGCGGCAGGCTTGTTCTGTGCCATAACGCCGGCCAGCGGATGAGGCACGTAGGGCTCTTCCAGATACTGAAGCTCCTCCGGTGTCAGTGTAAGATCCACTGCCTTTGCCGCGCCTTCGATGTGATGCATCTTTGTGGCCCCGACTACCGGGGACGTCACCTTTGTGAGCAGCCAGCCAAGCGATACCTCTGTCATGGTCACGCCGTGCTTTTCGGCCAGCTCTGCGACACGGGAGATGATCACATTATCCTGCTCCGCCGTTGCATCGTACTTAAACTTCGCATAGGCGTCTTCCTTTGCCCTCTTCGTTCCGCCTTCACCGGGAAGCCTGGCGAGTCTGCCGGAGGCCAGGGCGCTGTAGGGCGTAAG
>DGTA01000138.1 GCA_002394165.1 Lachnospiraceae bacterium UBA4348
TCCGCGTTGTAGGTGGTGGTGGCGAGAACAAGCTTACTGAAGCGGAATGCGTCGGCGACGGCCTGGGACATGTCACTCCTTGCCAGGTCAGAGACGACAACCTTCGGGCAGCCTCTGTCCCTGAGCTTGCCGGCCAGGCTCTCCGCAGCCTCTTTGGTGTGTCCGTAGACGGAGGTGTAGGCGATAAGGATTCCCTCTTCCTCGGGTTCATAGGAAGACCAGGTATCGTACAGGCCGATATAGTGTCCTAGGTCTTCTTTCAGGACGGGTCCGTGAAGAGGGCAGATGATTCCGATGTCAAGTCCGGCGGCTGCCTTAAGAAGGTTCTGGACCTGGGCGCCGTACTTGCCGACGATCCCGATGTAATAGCGCCGGGCTTCATCATCCCAGGGCTCGGTGACGTCGTTGGCGCCGAATTTTCCGAAACCGTCCGCGCTGAAGAGGACCTTGTCGGTGCTGTCGTAGGTCACCATGACCTCGGGCCAGTGGACCATCGGGGCAAAAACGAAGGTCAGGACATGAGAGCCGAGGGTAAGGGTGTCCTTATTGGCCACTTCAAGGCGTTTTACGCTCTCGTCAAGGTTAAAGAACTGGTCCATCATCGCGAAAGTCTTTTTGTTGGCAACGATGGTGGTGTCCGGGTAGATCTTCATGAAGTTGGCGATGTTGGCGGAATGATCAGGTTCCATATGCTGGATGATCAAATAGTCGGGGCTCTTCCCGTCCAGGATCTTCGCCAGATTGTCCAGCCACTCGTGAGTGAAGCGGATGTCGACTGTATCAAAGACGGCGGTCTTTTCGTCCATGATCACATAAGAATTATAGGCCATGCCGGAGGGAACTTTATACTGTCCCTCGAACAGGTCGATCTTATGGTCATTGACTCCGGCATACCGGATATCTTCAGTGATGAACATAAATGATCTCTCCTTTTTTCTGGATAAATTGTTTTTTTGGCTTCATTGTCATTCTATCACATAACAGCGCACAAAAAAACCGATTCCGGCAGGAGAAAAATCGGATTCGGACTTCTGGCGTTTGACATGAGCACGGCGCAAACATATAATAATAAAGATTGATGGATCATGGATATTTTTATCAGTTTCAACTGAAATTAAGCAAAGGAGGATACATCATGATTAAGAACAGGAAATGGCTGGCATGTCTGATGACAGCTGTGATGACAGCATCCATGGGAGCGGGCGTGGCCGCTGCTGCGGAAGGCCCGGCTGAGACAGAGATGCCCGGCGAGACGGAACTCGTCCAGGAAACGGAGCTGTCTACCGAGCGTGAACTGACAAACGGCGAGGTGCCGCTGGTAGTTGGGTATTCACCCTTCAGCAGCAAGTTCAGCCCGTTTTTCTCAGAGACTGCTTATGACCAGGATGTATGGCTGATGACGCAGCTTCCGCTGCTTTCCAGCGACAGAATGGGAGCCATTATCTATAACGGAATCGAAGGCGAGACCATTAATTACAACGGGACCGATTACACCTACTACGGCCCGGCCGACTGCACCGTCACGGAGAACGAGGACGGAACGGTCTATTATGATTTCAAACTGCGTGATGACCTGGTATTCTCAGACGGAGAGCCCATCACCATCGATGACGTGATCTTTAACATGTATGTATACTGTGACCCGACTTATGACGGATCCACCACCCTTTTCTCCCAGCCGATCGAAGGCCTTGAAGAGTACCGCAGCGGCGTGGAGACACTGTTCAACCTGATCCTGGAAGCCGGAGAGGACAACGATGATTTCAGCCTCTGGACAGAGGAGCAGCAGGAAGCTTTCTTTGAGCAGTATCATGCCCTGACCGAAGCCATCCCGCAGGAGATCGTAGACTTCTGCAAACAGGCCGGCTACAACGCGGAAGACGATTCCGTAGCTGCCTGCGCGGCCAACTGGGGCTTTGAACTGGCAGAGGATGCCGAGATCTCCGATTTCTGGGATGCTATGTATGAAGCCTATGACGGCGACATCGTATCTCTTGTTGGAACAGAATCCGCAGGTTCCTCCCTCACAGACCTTATGCCCGATTATGAAGAGTTCTTAAAAGGCGTTGAGATCGGCGATTCCGCACCTTCCATCAGCGGCATCCAGAAGATCGACGACTACAGCATGCGCGTAGTGGCGACCCAGGTGGATGCAACCATGATCTACCAGCTGACATTCCCCATCGCTCCGCTTCATTACTACGGCGATGTTTCCCTGTATGATTATGACAATGAGTCCTACGGCTTCCCGAAAGGTGATCTTTCCATCATCCGTGAAAAGACCACGCAGCCTTTAGGCGCCGGCCCGTACAAGTTCATCAAGTTTGAAAACGGTGTCGTTAACTTTGAAGCCAACGAGAATTACTATCAGGGAACTCCGAAGACAAAATACATGAATTTCCGTGAGGTTCAGGATACCGATAAGCTCAACGGCGTTGTGACCGGCACTATCGATATCACCGATCCTTCCTTCAGCGCTGATACCGTAGCGGCAATCGAACAGGCCAACGGCGGCGAACTGTCCGGCGATGTGATCACCACCAACACCGTGGACAACCTCGGTTACGGCTATATCGGCATCAACAGCCACAATGTCTGCGTAGGCGAAGATCCGGGCTCCGAAGAATCCAGGAACCTGCGCCGCGCCTTTGCCACTGTATTCTCCGTATACCGCGATGTAGCCATCGACTCTTATTACGGCGAGCGCGCATCCGTGATCAACTATCCGATCTCCAACACCTCCTGGGCAGCTCCGCAGCCGACCGACGAGGATTATGAGATCGCTTTCTCCACCGACGTGGACGGCAACGAGATCTACACATCCGGCATGACGGCTGATGACCGTTACGAAGCTGCCAAGAAGGCTGCTCTCGGCTTCCTCGAGGCCGCCGGCTATACCGTTGAGAACGGAAAAGTGACCGCAGCTCCCGAAGGAGCTTCCCTTGAATACGAAGTGCTGATCCCGGCTGACGGCAGCGGCGATCATCCCGCATTCATGATCCTGACCGAGGCGAAGAACGCATTTGCTGAGATCGGCATCAACCTGATCATTACCGACCTGTCCAACTCGGCTGACCTCTGGACCAAGCTTGAGGCTGAACAGGCTGAGATCTGGTGCGCAGCCTGGGGTGCTACCGTAGATCCCGACATGTACCAGGTATACTATTCGGATGCAGCCAATGGCGGTGCACAGGCCGGCGGCTCCAACTACATGTACCAGATCGAGGATGAGGACCTGGATGAGATGATCCTGGATGCCCGTACCTCCACCGATCAGGAATACCGCAAGATCATGTACAAGGCCTGCCTTGACACCATCATTGACTGGGCCTGCGAGATCCCGACCTATCAGAGACAGAATGCGATCGTTTTCAGCACCGAGAGGGTGAACATGGATACCATGACCCCGGATATCACGACCTTCTATAACTGGTATGCCGAGATCCAGAACGTAGAGATGAACTGATTTCCGGATCATACGTAAGTTCTGATTGATAAGCCCCTGCAGCCTGGGCTGCAGGGGCCTTTGACAGTATAGCGGACTTAATGTCCGCTCTTCGTATCTGTGAGGTATTCCATGAGAAAATTTATCATCAAGAGACTTATCATCTCTGTCTTTATCCTGATCCTGGTCTCTTTTCTGGTCTACGTACTCATGCGCTGTCTTCCCACTTCCTATCTGGAACAGGTAGCCAGACAGAAGTCCATGACCCCGGGATCCAAAAGCTTTGAAGAGTGGATGGAGCAGCTTTCGGCTACCTACGGAATGGATAAAGGTATCTTTGCTGGCTTTATCGCCTGGTGCGGAAAGGCGCTGCGCGGAGATTTCGGCGACAGCTGGAAATGGACTGTGCCCGTGATCCAGAAATTCAAGGAATCCGTATGGATCTCCTTCGTGATGGGCGGGATCGCTTTTCTTCTCGAGATTCTGATCGCCATTCCGCTGGGTATTATCGCCGCTACAAAGCAGTATTCCAAAACGGACTACACGATCACCGTGGTGGCGCTTGCCTGCTTCTCCCTGCCGACTTTCTTCTTTGCTTCCCTTATGAAACTGGTGTTTTCTGTGAAGCTGGGCTGGTTTGACCTTGGAGGTCTGATCGGGCGCAATTATGAACAGCTCTCCGCAGCAGCCAGGGTAGGGGACAAGGCGATGCATCTGGTGCTTCCCATCATCACGCTGGTGGTGATCAATATCGGGTACCTGATGCGCTATACCCGGACGAACATGCTGGAAGTTCTGAATGCCGATTATATCCGGACCGCGCGCGCCAAAGGCGTTTCCGAGCACAAGGTCATCTATTATCATGCATTCCGCAACACACTGATCCCGCTGGTCACCATGCTGGGAGGATCCCTGCCCGGCCTCTTTGCCGGTGCGCTGATCACGGAGACGCTCTATTCCATTCCCGGAATCGGCTATACCTCCTATCAGTCCATGGTGGCGGGTGATATCCCGTTTTCCATGTTTTATCTTGTTTTCCTGGCTATCCTGACGCTTCTTGGAAATCTGATCTCGGATATCCTCTATGCCGTCGTGGATCCCAGGGTGCGCATTGAGTAGGAGGTGAGGGAATGAGCAGCGACAATCAGGAAAAAAATGAACAGCAGTATTCCCTGAATGATGACCGACGGGTCAGAACTCTCTCTCCGGGCGCACTGGTGATCAGGCGGTTTTTAAGAAACCGGGTCGCGGTGACCGGCCTTGTGATCCTGGTATTCATGTTTATCTTTTCCTTTATCGGAGGAATGATCACTCCCTACAAGGAGGACCAGCTTTTCTACCGTTACGAATACCAGAACAAACAGTATGCCGGTGCCAAGGAAAATACGGAGCTGCGCTATGTGGAGGCCTCCGAGGGAAGCTTTCCGAAGGTGGCGCAGGCAAAATTCGTTATCGCGAGAAAAACAAAGAAACCGAAGTTTGATGTAAAGAAGTCAACCTATTTTGTGGAGCCGGAAGGCGAGGAATTCTACGCCATCTACGAACAGAAGAAGGGAGCGAAGGAGCTGGTCGCTTTTGCAACCTACGATATCGTTTCTTCAGCGCACTCCGACCAGGAGGCGTCCTTCGAGCTTCAGTTCGAGACTTCCAGAGCGCTCGCCGCCGGGGAGAAATCATTTACCCTGGACGGGAAGGAATACACGGTCGATGAAGGCGGGATCGTAAGCCTGGATGGAGAGCCGGCTGCCTATGCCAGCCGCTATCTCGTGCAGCCGATCATGAAGGATGTGGAGCTGTCCCAGGGCTTCAGGGAGCAGCTGCTGCAGGCGATCGGCGAAGATGCGGACGAGTTCGTGTATGCGGATGAAAACGGTGAAGAGAGCACCTACACGCTGACATACGATGCCGGCACCTCCTCTTACAAGATCATGCAGGCGGTGGCCACCAAAAAGTTCGATACCTACTCGGCTCCGTCGAGAGCCCACTGGCTGGGCACCGACCGCAACGGGATGGATATGCTCACAAGGCTGATGTACGGCGGCAGGGTTTCGCTCTATATCGGATTTATCGTTGTGATCATCGAGACCCTCCTGGGCGTTGCACTGGGCGGCCTTTCCGGTTTTGCCGGCGGCTGGGTGGATCAGGTGATCATGAGAACGGTGGATGTATTCTACTGCATTCCTTCGCTTCCGATCATCATTATCCTCGGCGCGGCGATGGATGCCATGCGCGTGGATCCGCAGATCAGGATGCTCTACCTGATGCTGATCCTGGGCTTCCTGGGCTGGCCGGGCGTTGCCAGGCTGGTGAGAGGACAGATCCTCTCTCTTCGTGAACAGGAATTCATGACGGCGGCGGAGGCAACGGGTATCCGCGCTTCAAGGCGTATTTTCAGGCACCTGATCCCGAACGTGATCCCGCAGCTGATCGTCACCATGACCATGAGCCTTGGCTCGACGATCCTGACAGAGGCGACACTGTCGTTCCTGGGACTGGGCGTCAAGTTCCCGTTTGCCTCCTGGGGCAACATCATCAACGACGTTAATGACACTTTTGTGCTGACTAATTATTGGTTCATCTGGATCCCGGCAGGCGTCTGCCTGCTGCTGACGGTTCTCGCCTTCAACCTGGTGGGCGACGGCCTCAGGGATGCGTTTGATCCCAAGATGAAGCGGTGAGGAGGAGATATGGCAAAAAATAAAAAAGCAGACGGATATCTCACCGCGAAAGAGATCCGGGAGATCTCGAAGAAAAACCGGAAGATCACCGGTGAGATGGAAAAGAAATGGAAACGAAAGAACGTTCCCGAGAGCGAATACCTGACAACGATGCGCGACCCGAACAATGCGGTGGAATTCGATGACCTGCACACCTGCTTCTTTACGGATGCGGGCACGGTCAGGAGCGTTGACGGCGTGACCTTTGATGTCCCGATCGGGAAAACGGTCGGGGTCGTGGGAGAATCCGGATGCGGAAAATCCGTGACGAGCCTGAGTCTTATGCAGCTGCTGCAGCGGCCGCAGGGCCAGATCGTCTCCGGCTCGATCCGCCTCAACCTCGGGGACAAGGCGTACGATATCGCGAAGATCACACGGGAAAAGATGCAGGAGATCAGGGGAAGCAAGCTCTCCATGATCTTCCAGGAGCCCATGACTTCATTAAACCCCGTGTTCCGGATCGGCGCGCAGGTGGATGAGGTGATCCGCCTCCATGAAGGCGAGGGAATGAGCAAGGAGCAGATCCGGGAGAAGACGATCGCCATGCTGGAGATGGTGGGAATCGCCAACAGCGAAGGCGTTTACCGGATGTTCCCTCATGAGCTGTCCGGCGGCATGCGCCAGAGGGTCATGATCGCCATGGCCCTTGCCTGCAATCCGCTCGTGATCATTGCGGATGAACCCACGACAGCGCTCGACGTCACCATTCAGGCCCAGATCCTCGATCTTTTAAGCGACCTGAAGAACAGGATCAATTCCTCGATCATCCTGATCACCCATGACCTCGGCGTGATCGCCCAGATGGCTGATGAGATCGTGGTCATGTACGCGGGCAGGATCGTGGAAAAAGGAACGGCCGAGGAGATCTTTTTCCATCCGGCTCACCCCTACACCATCGGACTGATGGCATCCAAGCCCGTGATCGGGAGAGAGTGCGACGAGCTCTATTCCATTCCGGGCAAGGTCCCCAATCCGGTGGATATGCCCAATTACTGTTATTTCAGGGACCGCTGCGAGATGAAGCTGAAATGCTGCGACGGCGATTATCCGTGCCAGATCAGCCTCTCGCCCACCCACAAGGTCAGCTGTTACCGGTACGCTCCGGAACACGCAGACGAGGTGGCAGCGGCCGGCAGCGTCCCGGAGATTCTTGCAAATGTGCTTGACCAGGCCTCGGAAACGGCCCGCGCGCACAGCAGGGGAGGTGACGAGTGATGGAGCAGAGCAAGTCGGATTTCATCCTGGAAGTAAAAGACCTGAAAAAGTATTTCCCCATCAAGGGCGGCATGCTCAACCGCGTGGTCGGTCAGGTAAAGGCTGTGGACGGGGTGACGTTCAACCTGAAAAGGGGAACGACCATGGGACTGGTCGGTGAATCCGGATGCGGCAAGACCACGACCGGCAGGACCATCCTTCGCCTGACCGGTGAAAAGACAGGCGGACAGGTGCTTTTCGAAGGAAAAGAGGTCTATGACCTGTCCTCAAAGGAAATGAGGCGGATGCGCACGAAGATGCAGATCATTTTCCAGGACCCGTTCTCGTCGCTGTCCCCGAGGCTTCCTGTCGGTGAGATCATCGGCGAAGCGGTGAGGGAGCACGGCCTTGTCTCAAAAGCCGAATATGAAGATTATGTGGACAAGGTCATGGACGAATGCGGACTGCAGCCGTTTCACAAGACCAGGTATCCGCATGAATTCTCCGGCGGTCAGAGACAGAGGATCTGCATTGCCAGGGCACTGGCGCTCAATCCGGATTTTGTGGTCTGCGATGAGCCGGTTTCCGCCCTGGATGTTTCCATCCAGGCGCAGATCATCAATCTTCTGAGACAGCTTCAGGAGCAGAGGGGATTAAGCTACCTGTTCATCTCCCACGATCTGTCCGTCGTTGAGCACATCTCCGATTCGGTGGGTGTAATGTACCTGGGCAACCTGGTGGAGTACGGCGATAAAAAGGATATATTCGCAAGGCCGCTCCATCCTTATACACAGGCCCTCTTCTCCGCGATCCCGGTGCCGGACCCGACCGCGGCCAAGAACAGGATCGTGCTGGAAGGATCGATCCCCTCCCCGGCCAACCCGCCTTCGGGTTGTAAATTCCATACACGCTGCCGGTACTGCACCGCCAGGTGTAAGGAGGAGGTCCCGGTCCAGAAGGAAGTCGAGCCGGGACACTATGTAGTCTGCCACCGCTTCTGAGGAGGAAGGTCATGGAAGAGAAATACCGGGACCTGAAGGAAGAAGAGGAGGAAAGAACAAATGAGGAGACGCATCTGACCCCGGGGGAGCGCTTTGCCGCGATCTGGGGGATGCTCTCCGCGTCACTGGTCATCGGAATGATCTATCTGGGCGCTTTCGCCCTGCTGATCTGGCTGATGACCAGGCTGTGGTGACACGTGTTTAACAGGCATCAGAGAAAGGATTTAAATGAGCGAGAATTATAATATCTCCCGTATCTTCGGAGAAAACGTGTTCAGTGACAGGGTAATGCAGGAGCGGCTTCCCGGAAAGATCTACAAGCAGCTCCACAAGACGATCGATGAGGGCAAGGAGCTTGACCCGATGGTTGCCGAGGTCGTGGCGGAGGCCATGAAGGAGTGGGCGATCGAGAAGGGCGCCACGCATTACACGCACTGGTTCCAGCCGCTGACAGGCGTCACCGCGGAAAAACATGATTCATTTATCACTGCCCCGAGGGAGGACGGGACCGTTCTCCTGGATTTTTCAGGAAAGGAACTGATCAAGGGCGAGCCGGATGCATCCTCCTTTCCCTCCGGCGGCCTGAGGGCGACCTTCGAGGCCAGAGGCTATACGGCCTGGGATCCGACCTCTCCGGCTTTTGTGAGAAAAGACGCTGCCGGTGCTATCCTGTGCATTCCGACAGCCTTCTGCTCCTATACCGGCGAGGCGCTCGACCAGAAGACGCCGCTCCTTCGTTCAATGGAAGCGATCGGCCAGCAGGCCCTGCGCCTGCTCCGACTTTTCGGAAACACTTCATCCTCCAAGGTGACCCCGAGCGTGGGAGCTGAGCAGGAATACTTCCTCGTGAACGCGGAGACCTTCCGTCAGCGCAAGGACCTGATCTATACCGGCCGGACACTGTTCGGGGCGATGCCTCCCAAAGGGCAGGAGATGGATGACCATTACTTCGGCACCATCCGCCAGAGGGTGGCCGCCTACATGCGCCAGGTCAACGACGAGCTCTGGAAGCTGGGAGTGGCGGCCAAGACACAGCACAATGAGGTCGCCCCGGCTCAGCACGAGCTGGCCCCGATCTATGAAAAAGTGAATGTGGCTGCCGATCACAACCAGATCGTCATGCAGACGCTCCGCCGGGTAGCGAATGAGCATGGCTTAAAGTGCCTTCTCCACGAAAAACCCTTTGCGGGCGTGAACGGTTCCGGCAAGCATAATAACTGGTCACTGATCACGGATGACGGCATCAACATGCTCGATCCGGGCAAGACGCCTCATCAGAACACCCAGTTCCTGCTGATCCTGGCGTGCATCCTCAAAGCGGTGGATGTCCATGCCGACCTGCTGCGCGAATCGGCTGCGGATCCGGGCAATGACCACCGCCTGGGCGCCAATGAGGCTCCTCCCGCCATCGTCTCGGTCTTCCTGGGAGAGCAGCTTGAAGATGTCGCGCGCCAGCTGATCGATACCGGAAACGCGACCACGAGCAAAAAGGGCGGTGTCTTAAAGACAGGCGTCTCGACGCTGCCGGATCTTTTCCAGGACGCGACCGACCGCAACCGCACGTCACCCTTCGCTTTCACGGGCAACAAGTTTGAGTTCAGGATGGTGGGCTCGCGCGATTCGATCGCTTCTCCCAACATCGTCCTCAACACTATCGTCGCGGAAGCCTTCTGCGAAGCCTGTGATGAGCTGGAGAAGGCGGAGGACTTCCACGCGGCTGTCAATGACCTGACCAAGCGCCTGTTTACCGAGCATGAGAGGATCATCTTCAACGGAAACGGGTATGCCGAGGAGTGGGTCAGGGAGGCTGAGAGGAGAGGACTTCCCAACCTCGCCTCCATGGTGGATGCGATCCCCGCGCTGATGACCGAAAGCTCCGTGAGCATGTTCGAGCGTTTCGGCGTGCTTACCAGGACGGAGCTTCTCTCCAGGGTGGAGATCAAATATGAGAATTACGCGAAGGCCACCAATGTAGAGGCCCTGACCATGATCGACATGGCGACCAAGCAGTTTGTTCCCGCCGTTGTCCGCTATACCGGCCAGCTGGCTTCGATCATCGGTTCCCTTGAACAGGTCGGCGGCGACTGCAGTGTCCAGCGCCAGATCCTTGATAAGTGCACGGTGCTTCTTAATGAAACATCCAGGGCACTGGAAGAGCTGCGGAGCGTTCATAAGACCGGCGCCGCCATGCCCTACGGCAAGGAAAAGGCCGTTTATTACCACGAAAGCGTCATGCCTGCGATGGATGCGCTGCGCCGTCCGGTGGACGAGCTGGAGATGCTGGTGGACAAGAGCATCTGGCCGATGCCTTCCTACGGGGACCTTCTCTTCGAACTCTGATAACTTTATAGTGCAAATTTCACAAAGAAGATTGATTTTTTCGGGCGTTCATATTACAATAATGACAGTGCTTGTTTTTTGATCCGGGTAAATAAGGAGGAATTACTGTGATCTCAAACCAGGTTTTACAGTCGACATTGGAGGGCCTGAAAGCGATCAGCAGAGTGGACCTTTGCGTGATGGACACCGAGGGGATCCTGCTGGCATCCACTTTTGACGGGGCAGAACAGTTCAGGGACTCGATTGGCAGCTTCGTGAATTCACCGGCGGATTCCCAGGTGATATCGGGATATCAGTTCTTCAAGATCCTTGATGAAAATCAGCTGGAGTACGTCCTGATCGCCAGCGGGAGCAGTGATGATGTCTATATGGTGGGCAAGATGGCTGCCTATCAGATCCAGACACTTCTGGTTGCCTATAAGGAACGGTTTGATAAGGATAACTTTATAAAGAACCTCCTGCTTGACAACCTGCTCCTGGTAGATATTTACAACAGGGCGAAAAAACTCCATATCGCTTCGGATACGCGCCGTGTGGTCTTTATCCTCGAGATCAGCCACGAAAAGGAGAACAGCTCTCTTGAGACGATCCGGAGCATCTTCGGAAGCCGCAGCTGTGATTTCATCACAGCGGTGGATGAAAAGAGCATCATTATCGTCCGGGAACTGGACAATGTGGAATCCTATCCCGAGATGGCTTCCCTGGCGGCTTCCGTGCTGGATGTGCTGCCCGAGGAGAAGCGCCGCAGCGCTGTGATCGCCTACGGGACCATCGTGGACGAGATCAAGGATGTGTCGCGGTCCTACAAGGAGGCGAGGATGGCGCTCGATGTCGGAAAGATCTTCTTCCGTGAGAGCAAGGTCATCGCATACAGCTCGCTCGGGATCGGCCGCCTGATCTACCAGCTGCCCATTCCGCTCTGCCGGATGTTCATCCGCGAGATCTTTGAGAACAAATCCCCGGATGAGTTCGATGAGGAGACGCTGACGACGATCAACAAGTTCTTCGACAACAACCTGAACGTTTCGGAGACGAGCCGCCAGCTCTACATCCACCGCAATACGCTGGTCTACCGTCTGGATAAACTCCAGAAATCGACCGGCCTGGACCTGCGGGTCTTTGAGGATGCGATCACCTTTAAGATCGCCCTGATGGTGGTGCGGTACATGAAGTACATGGAGGAACAGGAGTATTAAAACGCGGTCCTTAAGCGGAAGGGTCCGGCGAATAACGCAACGGTTAGAGAGACTGCCATTTTTGTGACAGTCTCTTTCCTTTGTCAGAAAAGAAACAGTCCGCCCGGCGGGAGGAGAGAGCGTGCCTGATACAGAGAACAACAATATGAACGAAGAGGAAAAAGCCCGGAGAGAACGGGTGATGACATACCTTCGGGGGATGTCTGCCGGAGCGCTCCTGACGATGATCATTTTCGCCGTCATCGCCGGGGTGGTCATCGGAAAGTCCCGCCGGGAGCCGTCGGGAGCGGATGTGCTGACATCCTTAAAGACCCGTCAGAAGATGGCCGGCGTGGCGGAGCTGATCTCGAAGAATTATTACTACGACGCGGATCCCGAGCTTCTGGAGACGTATCTGTTCAAGGGGATCGCGGCAGGCCTCGACGATCCTTACGCGGATTATTATTCGGCTCCCGAGAGAGAGGACGTGGACAGGGGAAATGAGGGACAGTATTTCGGGATCGGGATCACCTTCTTCATGAATGATGAAGGCAGGATGGAGATCAGTGACGTTTATGAGGGAAGCGCCGCGGACAAGGCAAAGATCCAGCCCGGTGACATCGTGCTTGAGGTGGAAGGCGAAGCGGTGACCGGCCTTCCGGCGGATGAGGCGGCGGACCTGATCAGCGCATGCGAGGAGGCCGGCAAGGTGTCGATGCTGCTGGAACGGGACGGGGAAGAGATCCCGGTGACAGCCTCCTTTGAGATGGTCAGGACAAGCGTGATCACGAGCAGGATGCTCGATGAGGAGACGGCCTATATCCGGCTTCCCCAGTTTACGACGGCTGCCGCCGAGGAATTCCCGGAAATCCTGGCTGGTCTGCGGGATAAGGGCGCTAAGCGGCTGGTCCTGGACATCCGGGACAACCCCGGGGGACTGCTGGAGAGTGTCTGCGATATTTTCGGCTGTTTCCGGGCGAAGGAGGAGATCGTCCGGATCCTGCGCAAAGACGAAAAGGAAGAGACCATCACCACCGGTGAGGAAGCGGTCTTTGAGGGAACGGTCGCGGTGCTGGTCAACAGCCGCAGCGCCAGCGCCTCAGAGCTGCTGGCCGGCGGGATCCAGGACCTTAAGATCGGTCCCGTGATCGGGGAGCAGACGTACGGGAAGGGCGTGATCCAGAGCACCTATTATTTCAGGGACGGATCCGCCGTCAAATTCACAACGGAAAAGTACCTGACGGCGCATGGCAGGGATATCGACAAAACAGGTGTTGAGCCGGATGTCGTGATCGGGAACATGGATGAGATGACAGAGGAACAGATCCTTGAAACAGCGGTAAAGGAGGCTTCTGAATGGAAGAGCGAGTGATCTTTAGAGAAAGGCTCAGCGAATTTAAGGAGATGGCGGCCCGCAGGGGCGGAGCTGTAACCAGGCAGGAAGTGGAGGATTTTTTTGCGCATGCTGCTTTGGAGAGCGGCCAGATCGACATGATCTGTGAGTATCTGGAGAGCCAGCTGATCCGCGTAGAGGGCTATAAGCCAAAGACAGCGCACGTTTTTGAAAAGCAGGAGGAAGCCGGCGGTGAGACGGAAAATGATCTTCCCCGCAGCGAGAGCCTGCAGCGTTACCTGGATGAGATCGGAGACATCCTGATGCCGGAAAACGATGTGCTGCTGGCCCTTTTTGATGAGGCGAGCGAGGGCAGCAGCAGGGCCCGGGACGAACTGGTCCGCCTTTACCTGCCGTCGGTGTGTTCCATGGCAGGTCAGTATGAACAGGAAGCTGTTACGGCGGAGGACCTGATCCAGGAGGGAAACATCGGGCTTATGATGGCCGTTGCCGGAATAGAGAAACAGGAAAATCTGGCTGCCTACCAGGCGATCCTCTTCAACCGGGTGAGTGCCCACATGGAGGAGATGATCAGGCGCGATTCCATAGTCAGCGACGGCTCGAAGGGAATGCTCGGGAAGGTCGCCCACCTGCACGAGGCGATCCGTAATCTGACACAGGAGCTGGAGCATTCTGTCAGTATCGATGAACTTTCGGCTTACCTCGAGATCCCGCGGGAGGAGATTGTTGACATCCTTAACCTGACCGGCTCGGAGGAGGACCTGGGGATCGGCGGAGAATCCGCAAAGAAGCCCTGGGAGATCTGAGACAAAATTAGCTTTTATTTCTCCTGCAGTTGTGTTATGGTATGTGGAAAGCAGTTCTTTTGCAGTCTTTAAAAATCCGGCCGGTTCAGGCCCTGCATCCCATGACAGCACAACATACACGAGGTAATGAATGAGAGAAGAATATGAGAAGATGTCACTGGCGTCATTAAAGACGCTGGCTAAAGAAAGAGGAATCAGTCATCTTTCTGCGATGAAAAAGAGCCAGGTGATCGACGCCCTGATGCTTGATGATGCCACCAGGCGAAATGCTGCAGGGCGGAGCGAGGGACGGCAGGCCCCGCGTCAGCCCATCGAGAACAGAGGTTCCAAGATCATCCTGACCAGAGGAAGAAATTCCATGCAGGAGCGCCGGCGGCCGGAAGGCCATTCCCAGGAGCGCGTACAGGAACGCGCACAGGAGCGGCGTCAGCCGGAGGCAAATACCGTCAGAGAGAGCGCTCCGGCTCAGGAGACGCCAAAAAGATCCGCACAGGCACCGGCTGAGAATGTGCAGCCGGCCAGGGAACCGGTCAATTACGACAGGCCTCCGATGGACCTGGCCGCGCTCGACAGCGGAAGCATGGCATCGGGAATACTGGAAGTGCTTCCGGACGGCTACGGTTTTATCCGCAGCGCGAACTATCTGCCCGGCGACAATGATGTCTATGTGGCTCCCTCCCAGATCAGGAGGTTCAATCTCAAAACCGGCGACGTGATCAGCGGGAATACGCGTATCCGTTCGCAGCAGGAGAAGTTCAGCGCGCTGCTCTATGTCCAGTCGATCAACGGGTATCCGCCTGAGGTGGCCTCGAAACGGCAGAATTTTGAGGATATGACTCCCATCTTCCCGGATCACAGACTAAGGATGGAGCGGGGACCAAGAGATATCGCCATGCGCGTCCTGGATCTGTTCTCCCCGATCGGAAAGGGGCAGAGGGGCATGATCGTCT
>DGTA01000124.1 GCA_002394165.1 Lachnospiraceae bacterium UBA4348
GCCGATATCAATGGTGCCGTCAATACCGGCAGGAAGTATAACGAGAGTATCTATCCGGAGGGGATGGACTGCGGGTACCTGTATGGCACAGTGAAAGCCATGACCTATAAAGATATCCTGAGTGCGGGTCAGAGGAATCACAAAAGTAATCCCGGTGAAACGGGGCAGCGGGCAAGTGTCTGCCCTGTGTCCGCGTAAGCGGCACGAAGCCCCCGCCTCAAGGCCGGAAGGCATAGGCGGTGGGTAGTTCACTGTATTTTTGATATACGATATGGTATTTTCGAATGGAAGCAGGCTTTGCCTGCTTATCGTGAAAATCAGACGAAAGAATTGAGGAAGCGGACGGCGGTATGAAGATCATGGTCAGCGCCTGCCTGGCAGGCGAAAACTGTAAATACAACGGCGGCAATAATCGGAGTGAAAAGATCCTGCGGCTGATGGCCGGCAATGAGGTGATCACCGTCTGCCCGGAGCAGATGGGCGGCCTTCCAACGCCGCGTGTTCCCTCTGAGATCAGAGACGGAATCGTCACCGCCAGGGACGGCCGCAACGTGGACAGGGAGTTTCGGGCCGGCGCGGCAAAATGTCTGGAGATCGCCCTGCGCGAAAGGCCGGAGCTGATCGTACTGCAGTCCAGGAGCCCCAGCTGCGGTGTAAAGCAGCGGTATGACGGAACCTTTACCGGAACGTTGGTTTCCGGCGCCGGCGTGACGGCCGGCCTTCTTATGGAGAACGGCTTTAGGTGCATTGACGGGGAGGATTTTGCTGCGGTCTGTAACGATGTGGTGATCCGGAAACCGGCACCTGGTGAGATCAGGCTGCTCAGGGATTTCCTGTATGAAGCCATCTTCATCCCCGAAGGAGTGGATCCTCCGGAGCGGGAAATCGTGGAACGCCCGGAGCTTAAGATCTATTATGATGGCTTCGGAAGCGGGCCGGCGGACTATTGTCTGGTGGCCGAGACTGATGGCCGGGTAATAGGGGCCGTATGGACAAGGATCATGAACGATTACGGTCATGTAGATGATGAAACGCCGTCCTTTGCCATTTCTCTGCTTTCGCAGTACCGGGGGATTGGAATTGGGACGCAGCTGATGCGTGAGATGCTGTCACTACTGAAAGAGTGCGGATACGAACAGGCCTCGCTGGCTGTGCAGAAGGCGAACTATGCGGTTCGGATGTATATGAAGGCCGGCTTTGAGATCATCGACGAGAATGACGAAGAATTTATTATGGTATGCCGGCTGAAGGAGCCGGCAGACCCGGCAGGAAGGCTGTCTTTCCCTGGAAGGTGTCCGCAAGACAACTCGCTACCGGAACATTGATGTGGCAGCCGGAGGCTTCAATGCGGGAGGAGAATCAATGAGTGTAAAAACAATATATCTGGCCGGAGGCTGCTTCTGGGGTATGCAGAAGTTTTTTGATCAGTTTGACGGCGTGACCGGGACGGAAGTCGGATATGCAAACGGGCCGGACAAGGCCCCGACCTACCAGCAGGTCTGCAGCGACAGCGGGCATGCGGAGACAGTCCGGATCGATCATGATCCGGATAAGATCTCCCTGGAGGAACTGCTGGGATACTTTTTCATGGTCATCGATCCGTTGTCCGTGAACCGGCAGGGGAATGATACCGGCATCCAGTACCGGACGGGTATTTATTATACCGACGAGAGCCAGCTGCCGCAGATAAAGGCTGTCTATCAGGCCCAGGAAGAGAAAGCCGGGGCGAAGCTGGCGGTAGAGCTGGAACCGCTGAAGAATTTCTTCCCGGCGGAAGAGTATCACCAGAAGTACCTGGAGAAAAATCCCGGCGGATACTGCCATATAGGCGAAAGGTATTTTCATCTGAAGGACGATTGACATATCTGATTGGAGTGATCACAAATAACATGGATCAGATCATTATTCATGTGGATATGGATGCCTTTTTCGCTGCAGTAGAGATCAGGGATGATCCGGCTCTGCGCGGCAAACCGCTGATCATCGGCTCGCTGCCCGGCGAGCGTGGAGTGGTGGCTACCTGCAGTTATGAGGCGCGGAAATACGGCGTTCATTCCGCCATGAACATAAAGGAAGCTTACCGCCTCTGTCCCGGCGGGATCTATATGCATCCCAACATGGAAAAGTACAAGGCGGTTTCGGCGCAGCTCCACAAAATATGGCACGAGTATGCTTCCGAGCTTCAGGCTATCGCCTTCGACGAGGCGTATCTGGATGTGACTGAGCGCGCCGGCGACTTTGATGCTGCCCGGGAGATCGGGCATGAGATCAAGCGGCGCATCCGCGACGAGCTGGGGCTGAGCTGCTCGGTCGGAGTCGGCTATTCCAAAACAGCGGCCAAGACAGCCAGCGAAGAAAAGAAACCGGATGGCTTTTTTGTGATCGCCTCGCCGGAGGAATTTGTCGACCTCATCATCGACCGTGACGTGCGGTCACTTTACACGGTCGGTGAGAAGACAGCCGAGAAACTGTATGCCAACGGCATCCGCACAGTGCGGGATATCCGGGAGAACAAAGAATACGTCATCCGCCTGCTGGGAAAGCAGGGGCAGTGGATCGCCCGGCTTGCCTTTGGCATTGATGACCGGAAGGTGACGCCCTACCGGCCGGAGGATGCAAAATCCATCGGGCGTGAGGTCACCTTTCAGAAAGATGTCGACGATTACGAACTTTTGAAGGACGTTCTCCTCCTTTTAGCACTGTGTGTGGATCACCGGGCAAAACGCGTGGGCCTTCACGGAAAGGGCGTCTCACTGAAACTGACCTATGCAGACATGAAGCAGGTCTCCCGCTCCCAGGCCGTATTATCCACTGATTTTGTTATCGATAATTATCGAAGAGCTGTCGAGATGCTTGAGCAGGTGGATCATCGGCCGGTCAGGCTGATCGGGACCGGGATCTATCACCTGTCCGGCGAAGAAGACCGGCAGCTAAGCCTGGACGATGTTTTCGGAGACGCGGCTCTTAGAAAAGAGACAGAGCTTCGGGAACTGCTCGATGGTCTTCAGGAGCGCTACGGCCTGGATTTTGCCGGGCATCTGGAGCAGATCTACCAGGCGGACACACTTCACAAAACCGTGGAATATATGCGGAAATCCTGACACAGAACCGTCCCCTGTCAGAAATACTTGACGACACCTGTTAATTGTGTTAACATCCGATTAGCCAAGCCTAACTAGCGGAGGACATCGTGCCAAGAGATAAGACCCGGAGCCATCAAAAGGTTCTTGAAGCTGCCAGAGAAGAGTTTATGGAGTATGGATATGAAAATGCTTCCATGCGGCGCATCGGCCAGCGCTGTGATATGACGGCGGCCGGTCTGTACCGGCTTCTGCTGACCAAGGCGCAGGGCTCGCCGTATGAGAATTTTCTCCATGACCTGACGCAAAAACATCAGGACAGGATGCTTTCTTTTCTGCCGATGCTTCGGGAGAGGGGATACGCTTTAAGGCCGATCGATCCGCAAGAGCTTCATCTGCTTGTGAGCGCATATACGACAGCCATGTTTGAGCCGGTCGTGCACGGTTATTCGAAGGAGGAAGCATTCCGGTGCCTGGAGACGCTGGAGGCGTTTTTCCTTCCGGGCTGGAAGCAGCTGCTGGGCTTCTGAATTGATCGATTACTATCAATATTAAAAATACACCGCCTGTCTCTTATGGGGACAGGCGATGCGTTTGTTTAGGGGTTAGTTAACACAAACGCAGGTTCGTTAACTGACGTAGAACAAAGGAGGTTTTCAATGGAAGAGAACAGGAAATCACCCTCACCCATGGCCTGGGTGCTGGGGCAGACGGGGGATCACGGCGGACAGTACGCATGCAGCGTGATCCTGGCAGTCATCGGCGTGGCCTTCTCGGTCGCCCCGTATTTTGTAGTCGTGGGGATCATTCACGGACTGATGGACGGAAACCGGGACTTTTCTTTTTATCTGACCCGGTGTCTGATCATGGCGGCCCTGTGGCTCGGACGGGTACTGTTCCACGCGCTTTCTACGGCGACCAGCCACAAGGCGACCTTCGCCGTGCTCGGTGAGATCCGCAAGCGATGCATGGAAAAGCTGACCCGCATGCCGCTGGGAACCGTCCTGAGCGAGAGCAGCGGCGCCCTGAAGAACACGCTGGTGGAGCGGATCGACAGCATCGAGACGACGCTCGCGCATATCGTGCCGGAATTTACGGCTAACCTGCTGGTGCCGGTGATCATTGTGGTCTACATCTTCACCATCGACTGGCGCATGGGGCTTGCCAGCCTTGCCACTGTTCCGATCGGCATGTTCTGCTACATGCTGATGATGGTCGGCAGCGGGGATTTTTATCAGCATACGATAACTGCCACAAAGTCACTCAACGATACGGCTGTGGAATATATCAACGGCATCCAGGTGATCAAGGTCTTTGGAAAGACGAAGTCCAGCTACGAGCGCTTCGTCCATGACGCGAACGAGGCAGCGCACAGCTTCATCGACTGGATGCGGGCCAGCATCCTGCCCATGACTTTTGCTATGGTCGTGATGCCGGCCACCATGGTCTCAGTGCTCCCGATCGGCGGCCTCCTGGTGAAAAACGGAAGCCTGGCCCCGAAGGATTTTGTCATGATCATCATCCTCTCCGTCGGCCTGATCACGCCGCTCGTCACGCTGATGAGCTACTCGGATGACATCCGGACCATGGGCACGATCTTCGGTGAGGTGAGGGCCATCCTGGATGCGCCGGAGATGGTCAGGCCCGAAGCGGGCGATGCGCCGAAGGAGAATGACCTGGAGCTGAAGGATGTACACTTTTCCTATCATGACAAGGATGAGGTCCTGCACGGGGTTTCCATGAAGATCCCCGAGGGCAGGTTTATCGCCCTGGTCGGACCGAGCGGAAGCGGAAAGAGCACCATCGCGCGGCTGATCGCTTCATTGTGGGATGTGACCGGCGGAAGCATCACCATCGGCGGGAAGGACATCCGGGAGATCCCGCAGGAAGTTTATGCGGACAGGGTCGCCTTTGTCTCCCAGGACAACTATCTTTTTAACATGACCGTGAGGGAAAATATCCGGCTCGGAAAGCCTTCGGCATCGGATGCGGAGGTGGAAGAAGCGGCGAAAATGAGCGGTTGCCACGACTTTATCATGAGTCTTGAGAACGGGTATGACACCATGGTCGGAAGCTCCGGCGGACACCTCTCCGGCGGGGAGCGCCAGCGCATCTCCATTGCCAGGGCCATGCTCAAGGCGGCTCCGGTCGTCATCCTCGACGAGGCGACCGCCTACACCGACCCGGAAAACGAGGCTGTTATCCAGCGGTCTGTCTCGAAGCTTACGGAGGGTAAGACTCTTATCGTCATCGCCCACAGGCTCAGCACCATCGTCGATGCGGACCGGATCTATGTGGTGAAGGACGGGCTTATCCGCGAGGAGGGAACCCATGAGGAGCTGCTGGCGCATCATGACCTGTATGAGAAGATGTGGAACGCGCATATGGAGGTGAAGGACAATGGTTAATATCATCAGCCGCTTCTTTGCATTCTGCGGGGAGGAGAACCGCCGCAGATTTCATCAGTCCATCTGGCTGGGTGTGCTGCAGGCATTTTTTGAGGCGCTCAAGATCCCGACCATTGCCTGCATGGTGCGCGCGCTGCTGTGCGGCAGCGTAACAACGCGGGATATCCTGCTTTCCCTCGGGATCATGCTGCTCTCGATCATCGGATCGGGCCTGATCAAGGCGAAGAGCATGATGCTCCAGACCGAGGGCGGATATGACACCTGTGCCCGAAAGAGGATCGAGATCGCTGAGCACATGCGCTACCTGCCCATGGGATATTTTAATGAGAAATCCCTTGGCCAGATCACTTCGGTCACGACCAACGTGATGGAGAACCTGGAAAATGTCGCTACCCGCGTGATCATGATGGTCTGCGAGGGCCTGCTGACCACGTCCCTGATCATCGTGATGCTGTTCTTCTTTGACTGGCGGATCGCGCTGGTGCTGCTGGCGGGCTTTGCGCTGTTTCTCTTTGCGAACAGCTTCCTGCAGCAGGCGGCCGGCTCCCTGGCGGGAAGGAAGATCGATTCCGACGAAAGGCTGGTCGAGAAGGTGCTTGAATACCTGCAGGGAATGGCGGAGGTCAAGGCGTATCATCTGACCGGTATGAAGAGCCGGGAGCTTAACGATGCGATCGCGGCGAATGTCGGGATCAATACCGACATGGAGATGACGCTGATCCCGCGCATGAGCGCGCAGAGCTTTCTGGCGAAGCTGACTGGCGTGTGCATGGTGGCGCTCTCCTGCCTGTTCTGGTGCAGGGGCTCGATGGATACTCTGACAGCGATCGTGATGGTGATCTCCGCTTTCATTGTCTACGCGAGCCTGGAGACGGCCGGCAATTATTCCGCCCTGCTTCGCGTGGTGGATGTGAGCGTGACGCGGGCGCAGGAGATCCTGGATACGCCGCAGATGTCGGTCGCAGGTGAGACGATCCGCCCGGAAAACAGGGATCTTGGGGCCGAAAACGTGGAATTCTCCTATGAGAAGAGAAAGGTCATCGACGGTATTACCGTGCATATCCCGGAGAAGACGACCACCGCGATCGTGGGACCGTCGGGCGGCGGCAAGACGACGCTGGTCAACCTGCTGGCCAGGTTCTGGGATACCGATGCCGGCAGCGTGACGCTGGGCGGCCGGAACGTGAAAGAGTACGACATGGACTCGCTTATGGAGAACTTCTCCTTTGTGTTCCAGAACGTTTACCTGTTCCACGATACGGCAGCCAACAACATCCGTTTCGGACAGCCGGACGCACCCATGGAAAAGGTGATCGAAGCAGCAAAAAAGGCATGCTGCCACGATTTTATCGAGGCGCTCCCGGAGGGCTATGACACCGTGATCGGAGAGGGCGGCGCCAGTCTCTCCGGCGGGGAAAAACAGCGCATTTCCATCGCCAGGGCCATGATGAAGGACGCCCCGGTGATCTTCCTGGACGAGGCCACCGCCAATGTGGACCCGGAAAATGAGAATGAACTGATGCAGGCGATCCAGGCACTGACGAAGGAGAAAACGGTCATCATGATCGCCCACCGGCTGAAGACCGTGGAGCATGCGGACCAGATCCTGGTGGTGGACCACGGCAGGATCGTGCAGCAGGGCACCCACGAAGAACTGATGAATGAGGAAGGGATCTACCGCAGCTTTATCAGTGAGCGGCGTGAGGCGGCAAGCTGGAAGGTGAAATCCTGACAGTTCTGAAAGGATCTGACAGGGGACAGTCCTTGAGGAGGTTGTGAAAAACAACAAAGGACAAAATCGAGGATCTTAAGCTATTTGCCGCTTTTGAAAACGCTGCGCCGCCTATCAGGCTGCTTTCTTCGTAACTCGCGCACTGACGTGCGCTCAGACAGACTCCGAAAGCAGCCGCTATGCTCGCGTTTTCTGCAGCGGCGGCATATGCTTAAGATCTTCTCGATTTTGTCCTTTGCTGTTTCTTCTCTTCAATCTCGAGGACTGCCCCCCCCTGTCAGCGTATGCTGACACAGAACCGTCTCCTGTCAGAAAACGATATTAAGTAAAAATGTACAAAAAATACAAATATGGAACGCATTCCACATAGAAAATATGTTCATTATGTCAGATTGACAGAGTTGTAGGAGTGGTCTATATTTGAATTATCCTAAGAACATGGCCACGGTTCTTTCAGAAACATTTTTTACACGGAGAATTTCCGGGAAGGGGAATTCTTTAAATTTTACCCGGATGTGGAACGCGTTCCACATCGAAGTGAAAAGAGCTTCCATTAATTACAGTTGTATATCATTACAGGAGGTTATCATGAAACATTACAAAGGTTTGATGGCCGGCGCTCTGGCCATGGCTCTTGCAATTCCGGCAATGGCAGTGACAGGTTATGCGGATGACACGGAAGGCAAACTGATCATGCTCAACTGGGGCAACACTGAAGAAGAAAGAATCGCGAACGAAGCAATCGCAAGATTTAATGAAGAGTATCCGAACGTAACGGTAGAACAGACCTGTGTTCCGGTAGAATCATGGTCAGACTACATCCAGAAATGGATCACCATGAGCACCTCCGGCGAAGCTCCCGACATCATCAGCCTTGGCCTTGAAGGCGCTCAGATGGCCGTATCCAATGACCTGCTTCTGCCGCTTGACGACATCGTTGCCGGTGACGAAGCACTGTCCGCCCAGAAGGGTGAGTATGCAGAATCTCTGCTGAAGGGCTTCTCCAGCGACGGCGTCCTGTATGGCCTGCCCAACGGCACCCAGACAATGGTCGTTTATTATAACAAAGAAATGTTCGACGCAGCCGGTGTGGAATATCCGCAGGACGGATGGACATGGGATGAGTTCATGGAGACCGCAAAGGCAATGACAACTGACGATGTGTACGGCTTTGGTCTTTCCAGCTCCTACTTCCAGCTGACTCCCTGGTGGGCAACCAATGATGCGAGCCCCGCTGCCGAGGATGGAACTCCTTCTCTGAACAGTGAGAACATGGTAGAGGCGGTCACCTTCCTTAAGCAGATGGTTGATGAAGGCGTGACACCGGATCCGATCAGCTCTGATGTGTACACCATGTTTGCCTCCAAACAGCTGGCTATGGTCGGCGCTGGCCGCTGGGTACTGAACTCCTGGAAGGAAGCCGGCTTCAACAATGACAACTTTGACTGCGTACAGTGGCCGGTTAACAAGAGAGAAGGTTCCGTATACGGCGGTTCCGCATGGTGCCTTGGCACAGCTACCCAGCAGCCTGAACTGGCAACCGCTCTCCTTAAATACATGGTTGCAAGCGAGACCCTTACAGAAGTGGCCGCCGGCGGACAGCAGATCCCCCCGACAGAAAGCCTTGCAACAGACCATGCCATCATGGGAGATACCCCCGACAATGTTGACGGACTCTGGAAAGCGATCACGATTGCTGATCCGGTTTGTGCCCCGACTTACTTTGGTGACATCGAGCAGTCACTCCTGCGTGCAATGGAAGAAGTCTTCTCCGGAGCGAAGGAGCCCCAGGCTGCCCTGGATGATGCAGAAGCAGAACTTGAAAGCCTGATCGGCTGATTAGATCAACTGTCCGGGCTGCGCTTTATAAGGGCAGTCCGGATTTTCTTTTGCCTGCGTGAAGGGCTTTGCGCGGACGGATGAGGAAAAGAAGAAAAATGTTCAGGAAAAGGATGGAGGGATAGTATGCAGAAAAAGAAAAAATGGAATCCCTCAAAAAAGAGGGAGCTGAGAGCCGCGTATTTGTTTACCATCCCTTCTTTTGTGGGGTTTCTCGTTTTTGTTTTCATTCCAATCATCTGGGTGATCATCATTTCATTCCAGAAATATAATGTATTCACTACCGCCACAACATTTGTGGGATGGGACAATTACCGGCAGATTCTGACAAATTCAAGATCACTGGTCGCATTGAAGAATACCCTATGGTATACAGTTCTCTGCGCCCTGGGCAATACGGGAATGGGGCTGATCCTGGCGGTACTGGTGGACGATGTCCTTCCGCATAAGCTCAGTGTTTTCTTCCGCTCCATCTATTTCTTCCCCTCTCTGGTCGGCCTGACCTTTGTTGCCATTATCTGGCAGGCATTTTTCCAGACGGATGCGGGTGTGATCAACTATTATCTGACCCGCATCGGGATCGCCAAGATCGGATGGCTCAGCAGCCAGACCTTCTCCAAGATCTCCGTCCTGATCCTGGATATATGGAAGAATATGGGAATGTCCATGCTGCTGATCCTGGCCGGACTTCAGAATGTGGACAGAGGCATCATTGAGGCAGCGGAGATTGACGGCGCAAGCGCGTTCCAGCGTTTCCTGAAAGTGATCATTCCGCTGGCATCTCCGCAGATCTTTTTCGTGATGATCATGAATGTGACCGGCGCGCTGAGGATCTATGAATCTATCTCAGTCCTGACCAATGGAGGACCGGGGGATTCTTCCCGAAGCCTTGTAATGCTGATCGCGGAAAAAGGTTTTACTTCCTTTGACTACGGAGCGGCGTCGGCCCTTTCAGTACTTCTGCTGATCCTGATCAGTATCGTCACGTTTATACAGTTTGTCGGCAGCAGAAAGTGGGTGCATTATGAATAAGAAGATCACGCTGTTTGGAAAGAAGATAAAGATCAGCACGATCCTGCTTACCATCATCATGCTGATCCTGGCTTTTCTGGTGATCGCCCCGTTTCTGTGGGTATTCTCCGCATCCCTGAGGCCTTATTCAGAAGCCACGTCCCTGCCGCCCAAGTGGCTCCCGCCCAGGTTCTCCCAGTGGAACCTGAAGTATTTTCAGAAGCTGTTTTCAAAGAGCATTCCGTTCTTCACGTTTATGTTCAACAGCCTGAAGATGAGTACGGTGATCACGCTCGGCATGGTGTTTCATGGAACACTTGCCGGATATGCCTATGCTAAATTTGAATTCCCGGGGAAAAAGATCATGTTTGCGCTGATGATGGTCGCCATGATGGTCCCGGTACAGGTTACGATCGTTGCTCTGTTTAAGATCATGACCATTCTTAAAGTAACCAACACTTCATGGGCGGTGACGCTGCCGTCCATATTCGGTGCAAGTTGTCCGGGTCTTGCCGGCGCGTTCGGTATCTTTATGATGCGGCAGTTTTTCCTGTCGATCCCCAGAGAGATGAATGAAGCGGCCGCCATTGACGGAGCCGGTCCGATCCGCACCTTTATTACGATCATGGTCCCGATGGCCAAATCCATGATCGCTTCACTGGCTATTATTGTATTTACTTTTTCGTGGAATGATTACTTTACCACCTTCATCATGATCAACAAGACGGAGAGGCTCTCGCTTCCGGTCGGCATCCTGTCGATCAAGCAGCCGTACGCGACCGGCGACAATGTGGTCTTTGCGGCAGTAGTTCTTTCCATTATCCCGGTGCTTCTGGTCTTCCTGATCGGTCAGAAGTGGATCATTAAGAGTATGACGCATGTCGGTGTAAAGGGCTGATAGATTGAAAAAAAGAACAGATGAGACACGATAAGGAGACTAACATGAGAAGAGAAGACCTGCATTCGAAAACAGGATTATTTGAAAGAGGCGAGGATATCGCCTACAAGGGAGATGCTAATGTGGCGAAATTCCTCCTGGGAGGAATTGGAACAGGAAATATCGCCGTAGGAGCCAGGGGCGAGCTTCGGGATTGGGAGATTTTTAACTGGCCGGGCAAGGGACAGTTCGTACCTTTCTCATTCTTTGCGATCTGGGCAAAGGAAGAGGGAAAAGAGCCGGTCAGCCGGATCCTTGAATCCAAGATTCAGCCGCCTTACTACAAATCCCACGGTTTCCTGAACGGAGAGCTGGCAGGCATCCCGCGTTTTGCCGAGTCGAGGATGGTTGGAAAACAGCCGTTCGTCTATGTTGATCTGAAAGATGACAAGGTACCGGTAAAGGTGAAGATGGAAGCGTTTACGCCGTTCATCCCCCTGGATGCGGACAACTCCGGCATTCCGACAGCTATCATCCGTTATCGTGTCAAAAATCCGCTTCCGCATCCGGTCGAGGTTTCGGTGGCCGGAACAATGGCTAACGTGGTCGGCTTTGACGGATACGATGTCTTCAATAATGTCAAGCTTGTCGATCAGGTAGAAAACACCTACCGTGAGGAGGATGGCCTCAAAGGCTGGTATTATACGGCAAAGAACCTGAAGGAAACGGATATGAAGTTCGGCTCCATGTCTATTGCCACGACCAACACTCAGGGGATCACCAAGAAGAAATGGCTCCATGGCCAGTGGACGGACAACGCCCAGAATTTCTGGGATGATTTTACGCAGGACGGAAAGCTGACCGAAGAAGAAGATATCGAGTCTAAGGGATGTGACCTGCTGGAACACTATGATTTCAGCTTCCTGAACCTGAAAGAGAGGATCAGTTCCATCAGCTGCTTTGAAACGCTTGCTCCGGATGAGGAAAAAACATTTGAATTCCTGATCTCCTGGTATTTCCCGAACCGCCCGAAGGGATGGATCGAATACGATCAGGATCTTGAGCGCTTCAGGAACGGCGGCTATGACTCCATCAAAAACTACTATGCCACCCTCTTTACAGATGCCTGGAATGTCAGCCGTTATGTGGTCGACAACAAAGAGTACCTTGAAGGGAAATCCAGAGATTTTGAGAATGCTCTGTTCTCGACCTCTCTTCCGACCTATGTGATCGACGCGGTCGCATCGAATATTATGTCGATGAAGAGTCACTGCTGCTTCCGGATCGAGAACGGCAACTTCCTGGGATGGGAAGGGATCCGTGACTATGTCGGATGCGGTCAGGGCAATGTCAACCATGTTTGGAACTATGCGACGGCGGTCGCGGCCCTGTTCCCTGAGCTTGAGATCACCATGCGCAACGTCGAGTTCAACCTCGAGCTGGATCCGGACGGCTGCATGCCTTTCCGCGCAAGAAAGTGTCTGGGCGAGAGCAGATGGGACATGATCCCCGCCTGCGACGGAGAATGGGGATCGATCCTGCGTATTTACCGCGAGTGGAAGTATACCGGTGACGATGAATTCCTGTGCGGTATCTGGGACAGCATGATGAAGGCCCTTGAGTACTCTGTGAAGGAATGGGATACAGACGGGGACGGCGTTCTGGACGGCAAACAGCATGTGACCTATGACATCGAGTTCTATGGCCCGAATACCATGACCAACACCATTTACCTGGGGGCGATCAAGGGTGTGGCCAAGATGGCACAGCATCTTGGAAAAACCGATATTGCGCAGAAGTACAGTGCGATCTATGAGAAAGCATCGAAAGCTGTCGATGAACGCCTGTTTAACGGAGAGTACTACATTCAGGATCTGGAAGACGTGGATGCTTACCGTTACCAGTACGGGAAGGGCTGCCTGACGGATCAGCTGCTCGGCCAGTTCATGGCTCAGGCAGCCGGCCTTGGCTATGTTCTTCCGAAAGACCACGTGAAGAAGACTCTGGAATCCATCTACAAATACAACTTCAGAGACTGTATGGATGACGTGCCGAACGTGCAGCGAACCTATGCCCTCAATGATGAGGCCGGACTGGTCCTGTGCTCATGGCCGAACGGCGGACGCCCGAGGTTCCCGTTTGCCTATTGCGACGAGGTGTGGACCGGCGTGGAATATACGGTGGCCGTAAATATGGTCTATGAAGGCATGTATGAGGAAGCTTTTACGATCATCAAAGCGATCCGTGACCGTTATGACGGCTACAAGAGATGCCCGTGGAGCGAGACAGAGGCAGGTCATCATTATATCCGGCCCATGTCCAGCTTCAGCCTGATTCCGGCATTTTCCGGATATCAGTGCGATATGGTCAATAAAACCATGCATTTCGATCCGGTCATTCATCAGGATGATTTCACCTCCTTCTGGATCAACGGGAAAGCATGGGGAACCTTCCGCCAGTACAAAGATGCCAAAGGAAAGCTTCAGAAAGAAACAAACGTACTCTATGGAGACATCTCTGATATAAAGGTGGACTAAGATGCCTGAGAAGAATAAAACCAATGGTAAGCCCGGAATACGGGAAGGCCTGTGGCGGCCGGAGTATCATTTCACTCCGGCCTCAGGCTGGATGAACGACCCGGTCGGACTGATCTTTTATAAAGACCGGTACCATCTGTTTTATCAGTATAATCCGTTCGGCTGTGAGTGGGGGTCCATGCATTGGGGTCACGCGATCAGCAAAGATCTGATCCGGTGGGAGGATCTGCCCATTGCCCTGTATCCCGATCAGAGCTATGATGACCATCCTGAGGGCGGCTGCTTCTCAGGATGCGCTGTGGAGCACGAGGGAAAACTCATTCTGTTCTATACAGGCACGATCAAAAAGGATGGACATACGATCCAGAGCCAGTGCATGGCTATTTCGGAGGACGGAGTCCATTTCCGGAAATGGGAGCAGAATCCGGTCATTGCCGGACCGCCGGAGGAGGGCGTGGAGGATTTCAGAGATCCGAAGGTCCTGCGCCACAATGATATGTGGTATATGGTCGTGGGCGGCGCCGTCGGGGATGCCCAGAAGCCGACATCGGAGGGAAGAGTCTATCTGTACGCCTCCAGGGATCTGTATTCGTGGGAGTACAGAGGGATCCTCCTGAAGTCAGACCACAAGAACAGGATGGGGAGCATGTTTGAATGTCCTGATCTGTTCTTTCTGGATGGCAGATGGGTCCTGACCAGTTCTCCGATGAATCATCCTCTGTACAACAAAGCGATGTACTGTGTGGGAGATATTGATTTCGATCATTGCCGTTTTGAGATCAGCCGGACCGGGTGCCTGGATTACGGATATGATTATTACGCGCAGCAGTCTTTCACAGACGGAAACGGGAAACGTACGGGCATTGCCTGGATGAACGGGTGGCTGTGGATGCCCTGGTGCGGCGGCTGGGGGCCGACCGGAAAAGAGGGGTGGAGAGGCACGCTGTCTCTGCCCAGACATCTTTTTGTGACTGCGAATGATGAAGTCAGGTCATTGCCGGTGCCTTCATGGAAAAACCTTGCGCTTCCCGGAAAAGTGCCGTGTCCGGCGGAGATTGGGGAGGAAAAGGTATACCTTGAGACTCCGGCTGATAACAGCTATGTTCTGCACCTTGAGATCAGCACAGCCAGGAGCGCATCGCGCAGTCTTGAGATCGGCCTTATGGATAACGGGACAAAAAGGGCAGTCCTGCGGGTCGACCTGGTGGCGGGGCTTCTCTCACTTGACATGAATGAGGGTGACAAATACAGGAAAGGTGTGGTAAGCTGTCCGCTGAAGGTGCCTGAAGCTATGCTGGATGTGACGGTGTTTGTGGATCACAGCACTCTGGAGGTGTTCGCGCAGAAGGGAAGTGCATGCCTCAGCTGCTGCGTTTACCCGGAAAAGGACCAGACCCGGTTATGGCTGCGGACTCCTTATAAAAAAGCGCTCATTGCGAAAGCGGAACTGGCTGCAATGGACAGCGCGTGGAGACCTTTTGAGGAAAAGGAGGCTCCGGAAGCTGTGACGGCGTAATGCATCAGGAAGGACGGTTTGGGTAGAGTTATGGCTAGTATCAAAGATGTTGCCAGTATGGCCGGCGTCGGAGTGGCAACCGTTTCCAGGATGTTGAACGGAAGCGGTTATGTTTCGGACGAGACGAGGGAGAAGATCCTCGAATCCATTGATGCGCTTAATTACAAACCAAACGATCTGGCCAGGCAGCTATACAGAAAAAAGGCCGGACTGATCGCCGTCATCCTTCCTGACAGCTCACATCCCTTTTTTGCGGCTCTGGGCAAGGAGATCGAGCATGAACTGTATGCGAACGGATATAAGACCATGCTCTGCAACGCGGCGCAGGAGCGCAACAGTGAGCAGGAATACCTGGACATGCTCGACCGGCATATCGTGGACGGGATCATCACTGGTGTCCACACACTGGATGTAGAGTCTTATCTGCGTATCAAAAAGCCGATCGTCGCTTTTGACAGAAATCTGGGTGATCATATCCCGGTGGTCGGCGTTGACCATAAAGAAGGCGGCGCCCTTGCGGCGGAACTTCTGCTCAAGGCCGGATGCCGGAACGTGATCCAGTTTCAGGGCGCCAAGTCTGTCAGCTCGCCGTCCCATGCCAGGCATGAAGTGTTTGAGCAGGTCTTAAAGAACGGCGGTGTAAATGTCAGGAGTATCGAACTGAAGTGGAACCAGTTTGATCCGGAATATTTTTGTAGCGTCACGCAGCAGGTCTTTGATGACAATCCCGGGATCGACGGTGTTTTCGGAGCTGACCTGCTTGTCGCGTTTTTCCTTAAGGCCGCTATGAGCCGGGGAATGAGCTCTCCGAAGGACCTGAAGGTGGTCGCTTATGATGGCACCTATATCACGCAGGTGTTTCAGCCATCGATCACGGCTATTGTGCAGCCTGTTCCTGAACTGGCCGCGGAGCTGGTCCGCAAATTGTGCAGCATGATCGCCGGTGATAAGGTGGAGCATGAAACGGTTCTGAAAGTCAGTGTCCGTGAAGGACAGACGACCTGATGAATGATCTTTCCCGGAAACGGTCTCCGTTTCCGGTTTTTTAACACGAACGCCGGAGGATTTTCCCCCGACTGAGCTGAACACAGGTATTCGTGCAGGGAGGTTTTAGATGACAGAATTTGAAAAGATGGTGGCAGGAGAATTGTATGACCCGACGGATCCCGAGCTTGACCGGCTGCGCCTGAAGGCCCGCAAACTGTCCAGACGGTATAATCAGACTGATGAAGACGAGCCCGAGAAACTCGAACAGCTGCTTGGGGAACTTCTTTCAAATTCTTCAAGTCTGCCCATGCTGCAGGCTCCGGTTTATTTTGACTATGGCTGCAATACCCGCTTCGGGAAATTCTGCAGTGCCAACTTTAACTTCACCTGCCTGGATGTATGTCCGATCACGATAGGAGACAATGTGCTGATTGGGCCCGGCGTGACGCTGGCGGCTCCCATGCATCCGCTTCTGCCCGAGGAAAGAAATGTAAGGCAAAAAGAAGATGGGAGCTATTATGATCTGGAATACGCCAGGCCGATCACGATCGAAGATGACTGCTGGCTGGGAGCCGGCGTCATCGTGTGCGGTGGTGTTACGATAGGAAAAGGAAGTGTGATCGGGGCCGGCAGCATTGTCACCAGAAATATACCCGCCCATGTCCTGGCTGCGGGAAATCCGTGCCGTGTGATCCGGGAGCTGACGGATTCTGACAGTATGACAGTTCTGACAGAGGACTGTCCCCCTGTCAGCAGGTTCTGACACAGAACCGTCCCCTGTCAGAAACCCTGTCAGAAATATCCTTTCGATCCCGAATCATCCTGCCCGTAGGTCATGTAGCGCTTAAAGGCGCCCTGCATCTGTTCGTGGGAGAGGACATTGATCTTTCCGGCTGCCATGCAGTGCCACTGCACCTGTGCGCACCATTCCATGGTCAGTGCGAGGCCGAAGGCGCTTTTGAGGTCTGCTCCCCAGGCGCACATGCCGTGGTTGGCCAGGATGAGTCCCCGGCTGCCGCCTTTGAGACATTCTCCGGCGGCTGCGGCCAGCTCGGGTGTCCCGAAGGTGTGATAGGGTACCAGGGGGATCTCGTCTGTTCCGGCTTCTGCTATGGCATAGTGTACGGACCGGAGCGGCTCTCCCATACAGGCTAAAATGGTGCAGTACATCGAGTGGGCGTGCACCATGGCGCGGGCCTGGGGCGACGTCTTATAGAAGACGCTGTGCAGGCCGGCTTCGCTGGAGGGCTTCCTGGCGCCGTCGATCACATGGCCGTCCAGGTCCATGATCACGACATCTTCGGGAAGCGTCTTCTCATAGGGGATGCCCGAGGGGCTGACGGCCATATACCGGAGATTTTCATCATAGATGCTGATATTGCCGGCCGTGCCTGTCGTAAGACCCTCTGCGATCAGCTTTTTTCCATATTCAACGATCTGTTCTCTGGCTTCTTTCATTAACATATCGATATCTCCCGATTAAAAATACTGCGGATTTGACTGAAAAGAAAGCCGGTGCGCGGGCACCGGCTTATTGTACGATAATGGGTTCTTTTATCAATCGGTGAACCTGTAACCGCATAATGCAAGACCGGGGGAATTCCACCGGGCATCATCAAACCGGTCCTCGCACGGTTCTGAGCTCCTGCGCCGGCTGCAGAAGAAGTGACCACTTTTCTGTAATCGAACTCGATCTTGCTGACCTTTGGAGCTTCATAGTTCTTTCAGTTTTCCATTCTGTCATACTCCTTTTGAGGCTTTTTACGGTTATCTGCGACTGTGTTAATCATATCACAAGTATTCTCTTCAAAAAAGGCCTTTTTACATTTTTACAAAGCCCTCGTGAACAAATCTTTTGACAAATTCGCACACCCTCGGATTGGCATGGCGGGAGCAGCCTTCGGCATCGAGGTGTTCGACGATACAGGTTTTGCAGGCCTTCCTGTACCGGCAGGTGTCACATTCCGGCGGATAGCGTAAGGCATTGACGTGCTCGTTTATTTTCTTCCAGGCCTCCTTGAAGGAGGTTTCGAAAACATCCTCGTCGATTCCCGGGAAGGAGTTGCAGGGCTTCATTTTGCCGTCCCAGGTGATGCAGTATGAGGAGCGTCCGGCGGCGCACCGGATCCCCCTGGGGGAAAGTTCCGCCTGGTCATCCGGCTCCGGATCGGGGAGATCCTCATCCGGGACAGTCTGCGGAGCGCGGCCTCCCATTTCCCGGTCCTCGCGGTACAGGGAAACGTAAACATCCAGGGGGGGCATCCAGAAGAGGGCGCCCGGTCTCCTCCCGGGGCGTTTTCAGGCCGGAGTTGATGGAGAATGGAACGCCGATCTCATACAGCAGGCGGATCAGTTCCTTTTCCTTCCGCATGTACTGATTGGGGGTGATGCAGATCGAGAACGGAATGTCGGCGGCTTTCAGACGATCAAAGGCAGCCATGACTTTTCCGAACACACGCCGACCGGTCACCCGTTCGTACTCATCGTCATCGACACCGTAAAGAGTGAACTGGATGCCGAAGGGAGGATGCTCCGCCAGGAACGCTGTCATTTCCTCCGTCATGAGCACGCCGTTGCTGAGGATGGTGGTCTCGATCCCCCGGGCGTGAAGATACAGATACAGTTCTCTGAAGCCGGGATAGGTGAGGCATTCTCCGCCGGTCAGCGTGGCATACATCAGCCCGGCTTCGATGGCCTGATCAAAGATGCTCTTCCAGGCATCGACATCCAGGAGGCGCCGGCCCTTAAGCTGGTCTTCGTTTAAATGGACATAGCACATTTTGCACGACAGGTTGCACAGGGGCGTCAGTTCAAATGTCCCGCACACCGGGACGGCCTGCTCGCGTGCTTTGAACTGGATGTATCTTCGGATAGCGGCATATTGTTCGTATCCTTCCTTTCCCTCGGCATTAAGACGCTCGGTCAGGGAGAAAAGGGAGGGCGGCATCAATTCGGTCATAGTCAGTTCTCCTTCAGTCTTCATAATACCGCGCGATCTTCCGGTCGATGGAAGAAAAGTCGATGCTGCAGGAACCGCCTGATATATGGATGGGGATCGTTGAATCAAACGGATATACCTCCGGATGGAAGTCGGGATCGGAAAAGTCGTAAACATAGACGCTCCGCTTTTTCGGATCGACCATCCAGTATTCACAGACACCTGCGTTCTGGTATTTGGACAGTTTCAGAAGCATATCCTTGGAGCGGGTGGAAGGAGAGAGGATCTCCACCACGAGATCCGGCGCGCCGGGAATGGACAGAGCTTTCAGGTCATACGGACGGCAGAGGATGAAGATGTCCGGCTGCAGCATGGTCCGGTCGTCATTATCCAGCTGCACATCGCAGGGGGAAAGAAATACTTCGCAGTCCCCTTCGTGTTCAGAGACGCATTGTTCAAACAGCAGGTGGAGCAGCGCAAGGATCTTCTGGTGGATAACGGAAGGGGCCGGCATATCATAGATGACTCCGTCGATCAGCTCCACGCGCCGCTCATCCGGGATCGCATAGTAATCGTCGAGCGTATATTCGCCCTGTTTTTTAGGTACCTGCACGGGTGCGAGCACCCGTTCGAGGGCCTGTATGGTCCGGCTTCGGGGAGAAGTTGTTTTGCCTGAGAATATTTTCTGCAGGGTGCCGAGGGGAACGCCGGAGCGGCTTGAAATCTCTTCATTCGAAAGCCCCAGTTCCTGTTTTCGTGCGATCATTTCCTGGATTGTCATAGGCGCCTCCTTTTTAAATGATGCCGTTACCATACCATATTAGAACCGTAAAAACAATATTTTCCTGAAATGGTTTGAAAACGGTCTGAGCCGGGCGGCCTTTTTCTGTTGAAAAACAGATTGGTTAGATGTATATTACAATCGATAGGAAAAGCTAATAAACGGAGAGGCGTCATGCCGATAAACGACGGGGAATTAAAAAATGACGATTCATGAATTTGGAAAAGACCATGAAAAGACGGTGGTCCTGCTCCATCCGTCCGCGGTCATGTGGGATTACTTCGAATATCTGATCCCCCTGATGGAGGATCGTTACCACCTGGTAGTGCCTGCACTGCCGGGATATGATACGCAGCAGCCGGGGGATTTTACCAGTGTGGAACAGATCGCCTCGCAGCTGGCGGACTGGCTGATCGGACAGGGGATAGAAAGGGTATCCTGCCTGTACGGCTGTTCCATGGGAGGAGCGATCACAGCCAGATTTCTGGCGGATAACCGCGTGAAGGTCGACAGCGCGGTGATGGACGGCGGCATCACTCCCTACCAGCTTCCCTGGATCGTCACACGGCTGATCGCCGTCCGGGATTTTCTGATGGTCTCCATGGGAAAGGCCGGAGGGCTCAGGTTGCTGGAAAAGGCGTTTTCCACGGACGAATATTCCGACGAAGACCTGAAGTACCTGAGCGGCGTGCTGAAGATGATGAGCTTCAGGACGATCTGGCGGACTTTCGACTCCTGCAACAATTACAGGATGCCTGATCCTGTCCGGACAGACTGCGGCCGGATCGAATACTGGGTCAGCGAAACGGAGGTGAAGGACCGCAAATGGGACATCGCCTATGTGAAAAAGCATTTCCCGAAGACAAGATTCAGGCGGTTTGCCAATGTCGGCCACGGCGGCCTGGCGGCGCTGCAGCCGAAGCGCCTGGCACGGAACCTGGAAAGGAGTTTATCAGATGTCGAAAAAAGCTTCTAATTTTCAGAAGAGGGTCATGTCCATCGGATACCGGGGCAAGGAGATCTTCAAGCCCCTGAATACGGGAAGGATCGATGAACATGTCGCCTGCATCCGCGAGTGGATCGCGAACATCTTCTTTTATACGAAAAACGGGACGACCATCATGATCGACGCCGGTTACAACTATGACCGGCTGGGCGAGAAGATGGGATGGCTCGGACTGGATCCGGCTCAGATAAAGCACATCCTGATCACGCACCAGGACACGGACCATGTCGGCGCCATCGAGCGGGATTCAGCCGGCCTTTTCAAAGAAGCGCGGATCTATCTGAGTGAGATCGAGAACCGGTACCTGACCGGCCAGGTGCGCCGGAAGGTCATCTTCGGGGCTTACAGGCTTCCGATGGTGGAGTCGGACAATCCCAGAACGCTCCTCAGGGACGGAGAGGTGTTCTTCATTGAGGATATCAAGGTGGAGGCGATCCTGGTCCCGGGACACACCTGGGGGCACATGGTCTACCTGATCGACGATGCGTACCTGTTTACCGGAGACACAATCTGGTTCGGGGCGGACGGCGGTTACAGCTTCATCAATTCTCTGGCGGAGGATAATGAGCTTGCGAAGCGCTCTCTGGCTGACCTGGAGAGGAAGCTCAGGGAACGCGGCCTTTCACCGAAGGTGATCACCGGGCATACCGGATGGTCGGAGGACCTGGATTTTGTTTTTGCGCATAAGGATAAGGTGTGCAACAGCCTGAAGAGGCAGAGACCGCATGATCCCACGGCTCCGTATGACGGTTATGACGAGCGCGATGACGTGGAGTGGAAAGCCCGGAACGTGCGGCTTGTCAGTGTTAACGAGCGGAAAAAGCACAAAGTCCTGGTCTTCGGAGCGGGCGTGATCGGGGCTTATCTGGCGCATGTCCTGACCGAGGCAGGAAATGATGTGACGATCCTGGCGAGGGAGGAAAGAGCTGCCTCCCTGAACAAAAACGGACTGGTCATTTACCATCATCTGCAGAGGAAAACGACGAGGGACGATGTGAAAGCAGTTACTTCCGCGGAGGGGCTTTCCTTTGATGCGGCGTTCGTAGCGATGCCGTATCATAAGATCCGGCAGGCGCTTGACCAGATCTGCACACTGGACGCAAAGCTGCTTGTCCTGGTGGGAAACGATCTCGCACCGGCCGAGATCGAGTCGTGTATCCGTGAGAATGCTCCCGGGATCAAAAAGATACTCTTCGGGTTCCAGGTATCGGGCGGGAGGAAGGAAGAATTCCGGTTTGTGTGCGAGCGCTTTGGCGAGAGCTGGATGGATATTGGACAGCTTCACCGGGAGACGGATCCGCGCCTTAAAAAGCTGGTCGGCCGTCTTTTTGCCGGGACCGCCTACAAGCTGAACTGGCAGGAGGATATGGAGGCTTACCTGATCTGCCATCCCGCTGCCGTCCTGCCGATTGCTTACCTCTCATATATATGTGATGGAGATCTGCGGCATTCCACCAAAGAACAGCGCCGGATGATGGTCGACGCCTCCCATGAAGCCTACGAATGCCTGAAAGCAAAGGGCATACCGATCTGCCCCGAGGGAGACGACAAGTTTTTTGAGAGCGGGGTAAGAGGAACGGCCATGCAGCTTCTCTATCTGATCATGGCGAAATCTCAGATCGGCGACCTGGTTGCCTGTGAGCACTGCCGGAACGCGGTCACGGAGATGGAGCAGATCGACCGGTTCTATGAGGACCTGATGAAGGACTGCCCGCCGGAAAAACTGAAAGTGTGGAACGAGCTGAGATCGCAGATGCCGTCCTGGGACGATCTTCATAAGAAATACGGAAACTGAGGGAGGGATCTTACATTGAAAAAACAATATTTTGATCCGGAGAAAGATGGTTTTTACGGCGCGTTTTACGAATGCCCGTCCGCTTCGGACAAAGGCATGATCCTGATGCTCGGGGATGCGGTCGACGACCATATGGCTGTATCCGGCGCAAAATGGCTGATCCGGCAGGGATGTCACGTGATGGCCATGTCTCCGAAGAAAAAAGATTATGGTCATCACAACTATCCTCTGGAGCGGTTCGGGAAAGCGATCGGCGTCCTTCAGGAGAAGGGATGCCGAAAGATCGGGGTCGTCGGGGCGTCGACGACCGGCATGCTGGCGCTGCTTGCGGCTTCTTATTATCCGCAGATAAGCCTTACGATCGCCATCTCTCCGCCCGATTTTGTGATGGAGGGATTTTACCGGGACGGAAAGGACGGTATGGAGGAGCGGCCAGGGGATAATGAATCTTCGGTTTCGTGGGAAGGAAAGCCTCTTCCGTATCTTCCCTATGCCTACCGGCATCCGGAATACTGGCTGAAGATCAGGGAAGCCTCGAAGGCCGGAAAGGATATGGTCGCCTCCCGCCCGATGTTTGACGAATCGGAGCGGAGGCATCCGCTGCAGGAGGAGGAAAAGATCCGGGTCGAGGATATCCACGGATCGGTCCTGTGCATCGGCGCGGAGGATGATGTCCTGTGGGATACCTGCCGGTACATCCGCCGCATGGAAGAGCGGCTGAAGGAAAAACCGCACAGGTGCCGGTTCAAGGCACTTTTGTATGAGCACGGGACTCATTTTGCCTTCCCCGAATCGATGCTGAAGATCATGCTCCCGGTGGGCGGGAAACTGCTGGTGGGCGCTGCCTTCCGCGCCGGAAGGGAATACCCGGAGGAATGCCGGCAGACACGCCTGGATATCGACCGGAAGCTGAAGATGGTGCTCGGCAGGTGGTGACCGGGGGCTTTGTGAAATCAGGGCAAAAAAACTATTGAAAAATATAATGATTAGATGTATATTATTGGTTGTTAGATATTTCTAATCTTCCTTAAGTTCTTATATCAGTTCCCTGTATACCCAGCAGCTTTCGCTGCCGGGTATATATTTGGACCAGGGATTAGATGAATCTAACAACCAACCGGTACTTATTTTTCTGCGATAACACGCAGCCATTCTTAATGAGGAGGATGATCACATGAGAAAAAGCTTTTTAATCCCTCTTACGCTTTGTATGGGCCTGGGCCTGTGCTCCTTTGCCATGGCACAGGAAAATCTTTCTGAAGTAGGAACGGAAGTGGTTGAAGACGCTTCCGGCGAAGATGCGGCCGGCACGGAAGCTGCCGGTATTGAGGGCGAGGCCGAAGCGGCTGCCCTGCTTGAAGATGTAAAAGGAACTTATGAAGCACTGTTCCCGGTGATCACAGCCCCGGAATACGATCAGATGTGGCTTGATCCCTGCATTGAGGCCCTGGGTGAGGAAGAAGCCCCCGCCGCGGCAGAAATGCTCAAAGCTGCCTGCAACGGAACGATCTACGGCCAGGAAGCGATCGACGCATACGGTGACGGCTCCGAAGGCGCCCAGTTTGACTGCCTGTTTATCAACGGCGTATCCGAGATCACTTTTGACGGGAATACGATCAGCGGCACCGACGAAAACGGAGAACAGGTCTTCAGCCATGAATACAGCTATGTGGGCCCCCTTGCCCTGGCAGGCATGATGGACGGCTATCTTTATGAAACGGCAGATGAAGACGCAGGCGAGTTCAGGTATTTCTATATGATGCCCGACACCCCGGCCTCCACCTATCATCTGGAGTTCCGCTACGGAAGCGATATTGATGCCCTGGCACAGTACAACGAAGGCCCCTATGCCTACTGGCTGGCAGCAGGGTTCCCGACCGATGCCGATGAAGAAATGATCAAGAATGTCATCACACTCTTTTGCGAAGAGAATCTTGCAGAGATGCAGGCAGAAGAAGCGGCATAAACACAGGATTCTCAGAGAGGGGTCATTTTCAGAGAGGGGTCTGACCCTTTTCGCACTTCAACGTGCGAAAAGGGTCAGACCCCTGTTTTTGTTGTCACACTTACATGAAAAAGGTATATTTTATTTTATAAGCAGCTTGGTATTATTAAAAAAGCGGAGGAAGACAAATGAAAAAGGCAGTATCTTTTGTTGTCTGTATCATGATGATGTTCTCCCTGTCGGCAGCAGGCTTTGCGGCGGAGACGGTCAAGCGCGGAGACAGGGGCGATGAGGTCAGACTGATCCAGGAAAAGCTGATCTCGCTGGGCTATCTCGACGGGAACGCGGACGGTATCTTCGGGCCGAAAACAGAAAGCGCTCTTCTGGCTTTCCAGCAGGAAAACGGACTGGATGCGACCGGCATGGCGGGCGAAGCCACCTGCAGGGCGCTTGATGAAGAAGATCAGGTACCTCAGGAAACACCGGAACAGGCATTTCCTTCCTGGAATGCGCAGAGTGAATCCCTTGCGGAGCTCGTCGATTTTGTGAGCGCCGTGACCGATGAATCAAGCGAGGATTATCTCGATCCGGCGGACCGTATCGCTGTCTTTGACATGGACGGCACCATCCTTTGCGAGAAGGCGCCGGTCTACTTTGACTACTGCCTGACGATGTACCGCGTGCTGGATGATCCGACGTACGATGCGTCAGAAGAGGCGCGGGAGGCCATGCAGCAGGTGCGTGACCATGCCTGGTCGGAAGGCGCAGTCTTCAATCCGGAGGGCATCAACAAGGATTTCCTGGTCGCATCAGCCTTTGCCGGCATGACGCCCGAAGAGTTCCGCTCCTATGTGCTTGGCTGGGCGGAAAACACGGAGGCGGTCGGTTTTGAAGGAATGACCTACGCCGAGTCCTTCTACAAACCCATGCTTGAGGTGATCAGTTACCTGAAGGCCAACGATTTTGATGTGTGGATGGTGTCGGCCTGTGAACGTGAGGTCGTGAGGGCGCTCGTGGGACGCTGTGACATCCCGTTTGATCATGTGATCGCAACGGATGTTCCCTATGATGCGTCCGGAAAAGGAGAGGAAGCGGCGGATGACTACGATATGAGCCAGGAGGAGACGATCGTCCTGGGAGCTCCGCTTGATGAGGTAGAATGCGGCAAGTCAGGCAAGCCGGCGGCCATCGCCCGTGAAATTGGGAAACGGCCCGTGCTCGCGTTCGGAAACAGCACCGGCGACTACTCGATGCTCAACTATGCCGAGGGCAATCCGGACCATACAGGCATGGGCTTCTTCGTGGTGTGCGATGATACGGAGCGGGAATACGGAAATGACGAGAAGGCTGCCGAGTACTGGGAAAAGGTCGAGAGCGAAGGCTGGACGGGCATCTCGATGGCGAACGACTGGGCTTCCATCTACGGGGAAGGCGTGAGCAAAACCGGGCTTCCCGGTGCGGAGCAGGAACTGGAAGAAGCGGCATAAGCGCAGACAGATGCGGCTGCGGGGAGGGATTGTTTATGAGGCTGTCAGGAAAGATCTTACTCATATCAGCAGCCTGTCTGGCACTTTGTTCCATGCCGGTATGGGCACTGCAGGGGGCGGACAGGAGAGAAGAGAACAATATGATCCTGCTCGCCAGGAAACCGGCGGATTCTGCGATGGAACCGCTTTATGCGTATTATTATGACGGAAACGGGGCTTTCAGATCGCGCGCTGAGTTCATGCCGGACGGAAATATCGGAATGATCCACTACTGTGATAATGACAGGTGGCTCGGCAGCCTGATCTTGCATAACGAGACAGAAGAAACGGTGTCCTTCTGCTTTTCTGATGATAATAATATGTGTCAGGCCGCAGATGAGGAAAGCATTGATGATTACCAGGTATGGCTCAGGGCCGATCCGGATGTGGGAGAGTACTATTCCCGAGCGATGGGATTCAGTGTTTCGGCCGTCTCCAACGCCAACAACGCCGGATTGATATACTGCCGGGAGGGAGAGCCTGTTTTTGAAGTGTGCTTTGACGATCAGGGCGGCCTGGATCATGTTCTGTACGGAAATGACCTGGAGAATGAATTTGCTCCTGCGGAGGAAGTGACAGAAGAAAAAGGAGATAAGGTCAGCAGGTATTTCTGCAGGGTATCCGGGGATCCGGATGCTGTATCAGATGATTACCAGATCAGGAGAACGAGGACCTATGATCTGAATGGCCGCCTGATCAGTTACCTGTACGAGAGCAGTTCAGGACTTCCATATGATGAACCATTCATTTGCTGTACGTTTGATTATAATGAAGACGGAAAACTGAGATACAAATACAGAAAGACTGATCATTCAGAATATGAAGCATTCTTTGATGATAACGGACAGCTTTCGGCTCTCCATGACGTATGCCTCGGGGCCAATTTCCTCTATTCATACAATGCGGACGGCAGCCTGTCCTGCATCCTTATGGATACAACGGATATATGGTCCGGCCTTTCCGAAAAAATGACGCCCGGTGAGTTCATTCAGGAAGTTCAGAACAGCAGCCGGGAAGAATATCCGGGAATGGTGATCGCAAAATATGATCAGGCTGCGGGTACCTGTACAATGGAGACCCGGATGTCTGATCGGGTATCCGTGAATTCGATCCGGCCCACTCCATCAGATATGATCCGTCCCTATCTTGAAAAGGAAGGAACGGAAGAAACCGTGCTGTTTTCAGGTTCACAAAATACGGATGTTTCGTACACGATCTATGAGAATGAGGAAGAGGAGCTTTGCTATGTACTGGCCGGGGTCAGGGTTCCGGCAGCGGAAGCGGAGTATTCACCGGGAAAAGTCTTTTCCATGCCGGAGACGCTGAATGAAACGATCCGTCATCTTGCGGAAGTGATTTCTGAATAAGCGGCTTTGATGAAACTTAAACTTACAGGGATACATAAAAATGATCATACAGATACAGGATGATTTTGATCCGGGAAAGATCGCTGACAGCGGCCAGTGTTTCCGGTGGACCAAAACAGACGGACAGACATATCGGATCATCGCCGGGAAACGATGTGTGTATATCACTGCTCTGGCGGAGGATCTGTTCGAGCTTGACTGTTCGCAGGAGGAGTATTCCCGGTTCTGGCAGGATTATCTGGACCTTCGGGAGGACTACCGCAGTATCCGGAAGCGAATCGATCCGGAGCAGGATCCGTTCCTGTGGAAAGCTTCGGAAGAGGAAAAGGGAATACGTATCCTGCGGCAGGATCCCTGGGAGATGCTGATCACCTTCATCATCTCGCAGAACAAGAATATTCCGGGGATCTGTCGGTGCGTGGAGCTGCTTGCCGCCAGGTGCGGGGAAAGAAAAACAGATTCCCGGGGCCCGGAGTATTACGGCTTTCCCGATCCCGAGGCGGTGGCTGCGCTGTCCGGGGAGGATCTTGCGGCCTGCCGCCTGGGCTATCGGTGGAAATATGTGCAGGCAGCGGCTCGGGCGGTCCTGGACGGTAAGATCGATCTGGACGGGCTGCAAAGCGCGGACGAGGAGACAACCATGGCGGCCCTGATTAGCCTGTACGGAGTAGGAACCAAGGTCGCCAACTGCGTATCGCTGTTCGGACTGCATCACATCGATGCGTTTCCGGTCGATGTCTGGGTTAAGCGCGTCCTGGCAGAGCAGTATCCGGGCGGATATCCTTATGAGAAGTACTCACCGTATAACGGGATCTGCCAGCAGTATATGTTTGCTTATTACAGGCACAAAAAATAACAAATTTTGTGTGGATATCCTTTCTATCTGTCGTATATGAATTCAGAACAACAAAAACAACAACAAATCACATAAATAATGACAGGATAAATGAAAGGAAAATATATCATGAAAAAAGCAATCAGAAATTTCGTTATCGGCGCAGCAATGGCAATCGGTGTTTTCGCTTCTTCAGCAGCAGCACTTGCTAATACACAGTACGTACAGACAGGCATGAACTTCCGCAACGGTCCCACGACCAGCGCTTCCGTGATCGGTTCGGTTCCGGCCGGCGCAAAGGTTGACGTGATCGGCTCCGAGAACGGCTGGGACAAGGTCGTTTACAACGGCACCACCGGTTACATCCACGGCGGAAATGTCGGCGCCAGCTACACCGCTCCGGCAAACAACAATGCTTCCGTAAAGAATTACTTCGACAACAATGCCGCTTTCAGCCAGAAGGCACAGAACGCAGTAAGAAGCACGGACGGATGGAAGACCGTCAGCGTGG
>DGTA01000071.1:0-28421 GCA_002394165.1 Lachnospiraceae bacterium UBA4348
GCCTCTCCCTCGCGGTCCGGGTCAGTCGCAAGATAGACTTTGTCAGCCTTTTTAGCCGCTTTTCTAAGTGCCGCCAGGATATCTCCCTTTCCGCGGATAGTGATGTACTTGGGCTCATAGTCATGCTCCGGATCAAATCCGAGCTGACTTTTGGGCAGGTCGCGAACATGTCCGTTGGAAGCCATCACTTCATAATTATTCCCCAGGAATTTACGGATCGTCTTAACTTTGGTGGGTGATTCCACGATCACCAGATACTTTGCCATCAGTTATACCTCAATACACTGTTTTGAAGATTAGTTTTGCCTTTTTTTGACAAACTGTCTGTTACTATACATCATTCTCGGTCCCGGTGCAAGTCCTCCCTTCACAGCTTTTTCATATACCGGTTCCCGGGTGTATAGGAGATCAGATCAAGCATCTGGAGCTGTGTGAGGATTCTGCCCAGCCGAAAGACCGGTATCCCGGTGTGGAAGGAAAGTTCCTCGATCCCGGACGGCTCCGTCCCGATCCGGTCCCAGACGGTTTTAAGCTCCCCCTCCAGGGACCGCACCGCTTCCGCCTTCCTCTCTTCCGTTCTTTCCGCTGCCGGTTCCTTCCCGGTCAGCTCCGATATCATCTCCTCCACCGATGAGATGATCGAGCTTCCCTGGGATATCAGAACATTGCAGCCCTCGCTCAGCGGATCCCCGACCCGGCCGGGCAGCGCGTAGACATCCCTTCCCTGCTCGAGAGCCAGGTCCGCCGTGATCAGGGACCCGCTCTTCCTTCTCGCCTCGATCACCACCACCACACCGGCCATCCCGCTGATGATCCGGTTACGGAGCGGGAAATGAAAGGGCATCGGCCCTGTCCCGCACGGAAACTCGGAGATCACGGCCCCTCCTGAAAAGAGACGCGTATAGAGTTCAATGTTCTCGGACGGATAACAAACATCCGCCCCGCATCCCAGAACGCCGTAGCTCCTGCCCCCCGCTTCCAGGGCCGCTCTCTGGGCGATCCCGTCGATCCCCAGCGCCATCCCGCTGATGATGCCGTACCCTTCCCCTGCCAGCCGGGAAGCGATCCTCGAAGCCATGCGGTTCCCGTACGGCGTGCAGGCACGCGCGCCTACCACGGCCGCCAGCTTCTCATTGGCGGACGGAAGACTTCCTTTATAAAAAAGTCCCAGCGGACAGTCTTTGATCTGCCTAAGCAGCGGCGGGAACCCCTCCTCCGACGCCGATATGAATCTTACATTCTTTCTGGCCAGCTCCTTCTCAAAAGAACTGACAAATCGCTCGCTCCTGCCCTCCCGGATCTTCCCGATCCACCTGGCCCCCTCTTTTTCAAGTCCGGCCAGTTCCTCCTCGGACGCCTCAAAAACAGCCTTTGCCGATCCGAAGATCTCCATCAGTTTCGCGTGCATATTCCAGTAGAGGCCGGGAATGCTGCAAAGCCATGCATCATAATTCATTCCTCAAAGCCTCCCTCCATCTTCCAAAGCCGCTGATCCGCCATCCGGTACCCCACCGCCTCGGCCAGGTGATCGCAGCTGATGTCAGGGGTTCCCTCCAGGTCAGCGATAGTCCTGGCCACCTTGAGGATGCGGGTGCACCCTCTCCCCGTCAGGGAAAACTTCCGGTACGCGCTGCCAAGGAATTTTTCCTCCTCCTTTCCCAGCCGGCAAAAACGCTCCACTCCGGCTCCTGTCAGATCCCCGTTGAATCGGAAGGGAGTATCCTTGTACCGCCCGGCCTGGATCTTCCTGGCCCTCTCGACCCGGCTGCGGATGGAGGCAGAATCCTCCCCGGGGCCGGCGCTGCGAAGCTCCTCATAGGCGGGAAGCCCCGTCTCGGCGCACAGGTCGATCCGGTCCAGCAGCGGACGGCTTATATGTTCCAGATATTTTCGTACATCCGCCGATGTACAGTGACATTTGGTTCTGTCAGGGAAAAAACCGCAGCGACAGGGATTCATGGCTGCTGCGAGAATGAAGTGAGCGGGAAAGGTGTAATCCCCGTGGATCCGGCAGATCGTGATCTTCCCCTCTTCCAGCGGCTGCCGGAGCGTCTCCAGCACCTCCGCCTTAAAAAGCGGCAGTTCATCCAGGTAAAGGATACCGCCGTGTGCGAGCGAGATCTCGCCGGGTCCGGGATAGCTTCCCCCTCCGGCGAAGGAAGCCGTGGTCGCCGTATGATGCGGCGCACGGAAAGGTCTTTGGGTCATCAGGCCGCTTCCCTCAGGCAATGCCCCGGCTACCGAATGGATCCGGGTGATCTCCACCGCCTCCTCCCGGGTGATCCCGGGCATGATGGATGGAAGACGGCGCGCGGTCATGGACTTGCCCGAACCGGGCGGACCGATCATGAGCATGTTGTGAAAGCCGCTCACCGCGATCTCCGCGGCCCGCCGAAGCAGCGGCTGCCCCTTCAGCTCCCGGAAATCCGGCAGATTCTGTTCATCGGCCACAGCCGGCGCGTCGGGATCGTATTTTGCCCCCTTAAGGAAGCCGTCTCCGGTGAGGTAGTCGATCACCTCTTTGAGCGACCCTGCTCCCATCACACGGCTGCCCGGAATGCAGGCTCCCTCCTCCAGGTTCCCGGAGGGTATGATGCAGCTTCCGCACCCGAAATCGGCCGCTCGGCAGACCATCTCCATGATCCCGCGTACAGGCCTCACCCTTCCGGTCAGGCCCAGTTCTCCCGCGATCAGCATATCGTCCATGACCGGCGGCACCACCCCCATGGCGCCGAGAACCGCCACGGCTATGGGAAGGTCAAACCAGGAACCGGATTTTCGAAGGTCCGCGGGAGAGAGGGAGACGGTGACCCTGGCGGAAGGCATCCGAAAGCCGCTGTTGACCAGGGCAGTCCTCACCCGGTCCTGGGCCTCCCTCACCTCCGAGCCGAGAAAACCGACCATCACAAAACAAGGAAGGCCGCTTGAAATATCGGCCTCCACAGATACTCTTCTTGCTTCGATGCCGCAGATCGCGGCTGTTGTTACAGTACTGACCAAAAGCTGTCCTGTGCGCTCTCCTTGATCACATATTGACTATAGTTTGTCATAGAAGTCAGGCATTGTCAAGGGGCTGTCTCAGGATATCGCCCGCGTCCGCCTTCGCATCGAGCCGCAGGATCAGTTTCTGCTGCGGATGGGGAGCGCTCTCCATGTCATTCCCGTCCTCGTCGGTGATGGAGAGAACTTTCGCCGGGATATTTCTCCCGTCCGGCTTCATAATCTCGATCATGTCTCCCCGGCAGAATTTATTCCGCTGGCTGATCACAATGCTGTCCGAGTCCGGCCCTTCGGCGGCGATCCCCAGATAGGTGTATCCCGTAATATAGGTATTGCTGTCGTAGATCTGGGCCGTCTCGTCCGGCTTTCCGTAAAAGAAGCCGGTCGTAAACTGCCGGTAGGTGCAGCTGGCGATCTGGGCCCGGTACCAGTCCATGTTCGCTTCATAGAGAGCTCTGTCCGCCAGGCAGTCGTCGATCGCCCTGCGGTAGGTCCTGGCCACCGTTGCGACATAGAGGGCATTCTTCATCCTGCCTTCTATCTTATAGCTGTCGATTCCGGCTCCGAGAAGGTCCGGGATATGTTCGATCATGCAAAGATCCTTGGAATTGAAGATGAAGGTCCCCCGCTCGTTTTCGAAGACAGGCATATACTCGCCGGGCCGGGTCTCCTCCATCAGTGCGTATTTCCACCGGCACGGATGAGTGCACGCTCCCCGGTTGGCGTCCCGGCCTGCCAGGAAATTGCTCAGCAGGCATCTCCCCGAATAGGAGATGCACATGGCCCCGTGCACGAAGGTCTCGATCTCCAGCTCATCCGGGATATGAGCACGGATCTGGGCGATCTCCTCCAGGCTCAGCTCTCTTCCCGTGACCACCCGCTTCGCACCCAGCTGGTGCCAGAACCGGAAGGTCTCATAATTGACGTTGTTGGCCTGGGTGCTGATATGGATATCGATGTCCGGACAGATCCGCTTCGCGGCCATGAACATGCCCGGGTCCGAGATGATCAGCGCATCCGGGCCGATCTGCCCCAGAACGGAAAAGTACTCCTCCGCGCCGGCCAGATCATCATTGTGCGCCAGGATATTGGCCGTCACATACACTTTTTTCCCGGCCTCATGCGCAAAAGCGATCCCCTCCTTCATATCTTCGAAGGAAAAATTCCTGGCTTTCGCGCGCAGACTGTACGCCTCGCCCCCGATATAAACGGCATCGGCTCCGAACCGGACCGCTGTTTTAAGTACCTCCAGAGAACTGGCCGGTACGAGAAGTTCAGGTCTCCTCATCGGTTTATCGTCATCCTTTCCTCTTTTTTCCTGCTAAGGGCAACACCGTCGGCAAAAGCCAGAACAGTGGTGTCCAGCTGATCGCTGCGCTTCAGTTCCAGCAGGTAGGCCCGCATCCTCTTATGGATGGTCCGGTCCCTTCTGGCCACGGCGTAGTGGGACTCGAGTACGTCCCCCTCCCTCAGCACGTTGTCCGTGATCAGCACGCCGCCCAGCGGGAGCAGACGGAGGACGTCGGGCAGGAAATTCAGGTACTGCCCCTTCGCCGCATCCATAAAGATAAGGTCTGCGGGGCCTTCCAGCGTGTGCAGCAGCTTTGCCGCATCCCCCTCGAGCACCTGTATGCGCTCCCCAAAAGAGGAGGAAGCAATATTCTGCCTGGCCTTTTCGGCCCGCTCCGGATCACGCTCGATCGTGACCAGGGAACAATCCTCCGGCATAACCTGCGCCATCACCAGTGCAGAAAAGCCCACGGCGGTTCCCACTTCAAGGATCCGCGAGGGCTTTGTCATCCTGACCATCACCTGCAGGAAGCTGATCATCGAGCGTCTTATCACCGGCACCTCATCGGCGAGGGCTTCTTCATAGATCCTCTTGAGGAAAGGATCCATGCCGCTCTCCAGTGAATCCAGAAAAAAATCAATCCTCTCTTCCCTGTCCAGCATCAGATCTTCACCCCTGCTCCCCGTCATGGTTGTCAAACAGGGCGTCCACTCCCAGATCAGTCACGCCTATGATGGAAAGACACAGATTCTGCAGCAGTCGGCACATTTCCAGCTCACTGACCAGGAAGTCCCGGATCAGCGGCTCATTATTGAGTTCCTGCCTCTCCCTGAAAAGCCTGTGGCGGCTCTCGATATCTTCCCCTTCGGTAAGACCTCCCTGGGATTCGAAGCTTCTCCTCCTGAAATCATCCGCCTTTGCCTTCAGCTCCGGGACCGCATTCAGCGCGTCCCGGCATTTTTCATACCTGGTGCAGATGCTGCTCGTGCGCACGGCTGCAAGCAGCTGGTCCCGGCAGATCTCGATCTTTCTCCTGCTCTCATCCATTTCTTCACCCAAAGCCTTTTAGTCATCCACATCCATGATCACGGGCAGGATCATGGGCTTTCTCTTCGTACGTCTCCAGAAAAACTCACCCAGCGCGTCGCGGATCGCGTTTTTGATCCGGTTCCAGTCAGGCGTGCTTCCCTGATAATTATCCTCGATGGCAAAGCGGGCTTCCTCTCCGGCTTCCACCATCAGGTCCTCCGCTTCCTTCATATAGACAAAGCCTCTGGATACGATCTCCGGCCCGGAAATGATCTCTCCGCTGCCGGTTCCGAGCGTGACCGCCACCACGACGATCCCGTCCTCCGCCAGATGCTGACGGTCTCTGAGGACAACGTTGCCCACATCGCCCACACCCAGGCCGTCCACCAGGATCCCCCCTGTCTGGACATGTCCCTGTACACAGGCGTGCTCTTTGGAAAGCTCGAGCACATCGCCGCTGCGGAGGATAAAGATGTTCTCCTTCGGGATTCCGATGCTCTTTGCCAGGCTGGCCTGGGCCTTCAGATGACGGTACTCCCCGTGCACCGGGACTGCGTACCGCGGCCTCACCAGTGTGTAGATCAGCTTGATCTCCTCCTGGCAGGCGTGGCCCGAAACATGGGCATCCTGGAAGATCACGTTGGCGCCTTTCTGGGACAGCTCGTTGATGACCCTCGATACCGCTTTTTCATTTCCGGGAATGGGGTTGGAGCTGAAGATCACCGTATCCCCCGGCTTGATCATCACGCGCTTATGCATATTGGCGGCCATGCGCGAAAGCGCGGCCATGGATTCACCCTGGGAGCCGGTCGTGATCAGGACCATCTTCTCATCCGGATAATCATTGATCTGCTCCTGCTCGACCAGCGTGTTCTCGGGAATGTTCAGATAGCCAAGCTCTGCCGCCGTCGAGATCACGTTCACCATGCTGCGGCCTTCGAGCACGACCTTGCGGCCAAATTTACAGGCCGAGTTGATGATCTGCTGCACCCTGTCCACGTTGGAGGCAAAGGTGGCGATGATGATCCTCGTGTCCGTATGCTCCGCAAAGATGTTGTCGAAGGTCCTTCCGACCGTTTTCTCCGAAGCCGTAAAGCCCGGGCGCTCCGCGTTCGTGCTGTCGCACATCAGCGCCAGCACTCCCTTGCGGCCGATCTCGGCGAACCGCTGCAGGTCGATGGCATCCCCGAAGACCGGGGTATAGTCCACCTTGAAGTCGCCGGTGTGAACGATGGTACCGGCCGGCGAGGTGATCGCGAGCGCGACCGCGTCCTGGATGCTGTGGTTGGTCTTGATGAACTCAACCTTGAACTCGCCGAGGGTGATCGTCTGCCCGGGCCTGACGACCTTGCGTTTCGTGGAGCGCATCAGGTTCTTTTCCTCGAGCTTGCGCTCGATCAGACCCATGGTCAGCTTGGTTGCGTACACCGGGACATTAACGTCCCTGAGTATGTAAGGCAGGGAGCCGATATGGTCCTCATGGCCGTGAGTGATCACAAAGCCCTTCACCTTGTCGATATTCTCCTTTAAGTAGGTCACATCCGGGATCACAAGATCGATCCCGAGCATGTCGTCCTCCGGGAAGGCAAGGCCGCAGTCCACCACGACGATGCTCTCTCCATATTCAAAAACAGTAATATTCATCCCGATCTGTTCGAGACCGCCCAGCGGGATGACCTTCAGTTTGTTATCTGTCATAATCTGTATTAAACACTCTCCTCTATATGATGAAAGGGGGTCAGACCCCTTGGGAGCCCAACCCCCGCTGAATTTGCGGAATGATGAGTCACTTTTCCAGATCGATATCCTCCAGCATCTGAGAAAAAACTCCGTATACGGCGTCCAACTCCTCCTCGTCTTCCACAGGCACATAAGACGCCTGTTCATCTGTCTCATCCGACAGATCTTTCAGTATCCACGCCTGGCCGTCCCCTTCCTCGGTATCCGTCACCAGAAGATAGGTGACCTGCCCGATCCGGGTCTGCTCCAGGCAGAAAAACTCTTCCTTGCTTCCGTCAGAAGCCGTAAATGTCACTTTTTCAATCACTTTCTCGTCTCTCCATTGACCGGCGGTCCAGGAAGCCCTGCAGGATCAGCACCGCTGCGATCCTGTCCACATGCTCGGATCGTTTCTCCCTGCGGATGCCGGCTTCGATCATCGCCTTCTCGGCCGCCACGCTCGTCAGCCGCTCATCCCACATCTCCACGGGCAGAAGGGTCCTTCTCTCCAGCATGTCCCTGAACGCGAGTGTCTTCTCCACCCGCTCTCCTTCGGTCCCGTTCATGTTTTTGGGAAGCCCCAGCACGATCCCGGTCACATGGTATTCTTCAATGAGCTCTTCGATCCTGGCACAGGTCCTGCGCAGCTTGTTCTCCTGCTCGCGCCTTATGATCTCAAGTCCCTGCGCGGTCAGCCCGAGGGCATCCGATACGGCCACGCCCACCGTCTTTGACCCGAAATCCAGTCCCAGCCAGATCTCCCGCGTCATTTCATCTGCCATGATTTATTCCTGATATACTCCTTCAGCAGCTCCTCGACCAGCTCGTCGCGCTCCACCTTCATGATCAGGCTTCGGGCATTTTTATGGCTGGTGATATATGTCGGATCCCCCGACATGATATATCCCACCATCTGGTTTACGGGATTGTATCCCTTCTCTGCCATGGCATTGTAAACGATGTCCAGCACCATCTTGACACGGATCTCCGGGTCTGCATTTACGTTAAAATACTGTGTGTTGTTAATATCAGCCATTTTCCGTAATCAACCTCACTGTTCTACACACGGATACAAGCTTATTCTAATATAATCAATATGAATATTCAATCCCCGAATCAGAATTCGGCCCAAACAGCCAGTTTTCCCCTTTGCGGTGCATCCTGCCCGAAAACACCTTTCCGCTCACATCGAAGGAGATCGTTTCCAGTTCGTCCGCCCTCGCGAGCGCATGGATATACTCCCTGGTATGCCCGCTGTAGAAGGCTTCCCCTTCGATGATGACCTTCTCCTCGACGAGAAGCTCCACCTCCCTTTGGGCGATCCGCTCCTCATAGGCGGCCTTGTTCACCGCTCCCAGTCCGATCAGGCGGTCGGAGCGGACTGCTTTTTCCTTTTCCGTGAGCTGTCCGTCCATGCGCGCTGCGCGTGTTCCCTCTCTGGGCGAATACTTGAAGATATGTGTCTCATAGAAACGGATCTTTTTCAGGAAATCCACCGTCTGCTCAAACTCTTCCACGCTCTCCCCGGGAAATCCCACAATGACATCCGTCGTCAGCGCCGGGTCATCAAAAGCCTCCCTGAGGATCCGGCATTTTTCGGCATATGAATCCGTGTCATAGTGACGGTTCATCCTCTTAAGAACGGTATTGCAGCCGCTCTGGAGAGACAGGTGGAAATGCGGGCAGATCTTTTTGTTGGCTGCCAGCTCCCGGGCAAATCCTTCCGTAATGATCCCCGGCTCCAAAGATCCCAGACGGATCCTGGAGATCCCCTCCACGTCCGAAGCCGCCCTGATCAGTCTCATTAGTCCGTCCCCGGCTTCCATGCCAAGATCCGTTCCGTAAGCGCTCAGGTGGATTCCCGTGAGCACTACCTCTCTCACACCGCTCCCGGCCAGTCTTGTGATCTCCTCCACCGTATCGTCTATGCCGCGTGAGCGGACCCGCCCTCTTGCATAGGGTATAATGCAGTAGCTGCAGAACTGGTTGCATCCGTCCTCCACCTTCAGGAAGGCGCGGGTGTGGATCCCCTGTCCCTCCAGGGAAAGGTGCTCATATTCCTTCTGCGCGGAAATGTCGGGAACATCCTGCAGTCTTTCCTGCCGGGCCCTGTTTTCAAAGAACGAATCCAGCAGCTCCACGATCCTTCCCTTCCGGTCATTTCCCAGCACCAGGTCCGCTTCCACCGGAAGCGAGGTCTTCTCCACGGCAGTCTGCACATAACAGCCCACCGCGGCGACGACAGCGTCCGGGTTCATCTTCCTGGCCCGGCTGATCATCTGGCGGGATTTTCGGTCCGCAATATTCGTGACCGAGCAGGTATTGATCACATACACATCCGCCTTCTCATGAAAGGGAACGATGGTATACCCCGCCCCCGCCAGCTGCTGGCGCATCACTTCCGTCTCATAGGCATTCACCTTGCAGCCCAGATTATGCAGTGCGGCTGTTCTCGATACAGATGTCATTTAGCTCCTTTCCAGTGAGGCCCGAAAGGCCGTCAACCCTTGACTTTTAGCGCCTGTGCGTATAATATCTTTAATAGATATCAACTATTACGATCCCCGTACGGGAATCAAAATGCATATGGAGGAAATGCCGCTATGAAGACAGTTCAGATCTCTCTTAATTCCATCGATAAGGTAAAATCTTTCGTCAATGACATTTCAAAGTTCAACTATGACTTTGATCTTGTCTCCGGCAGATATGTCATCGATGCAAAATCCATCATGGGTATCTTCAGCCTGGATCTTTCCAAGCCCATCGATCTCTGCATCCATGCCGAAGAAGATATCGACGCTGTTCTTGAAATGCTCAAACCTTATCTGATCTGAATGATCCGAATTGTTCAGGGGCTGCCGCAGTTCTGCGGCAGCCCTTTTTTCATGCCTTTAACGGCGCACTCTCTTACACTTCGACTGTCTCAGCCGTCTCAATAGCCGTCTTCACCAGCTCATCAAAATCCTCTCCGAGCTTCTTCTCGGATCTCTCGATGATGTGGAGCAGCGGTTTGGTCACCGGATGCTTGGCCACGAAAATCGTGCAGCAGTCCTCGTAGGGCAGGATGGATGTCTCGTAGGTCCCGATCTTCAGGGAGATATCCACGATATCCTGCTTGTCGAACCCGATCAGCGGACGGAAAACGGGCATGGTGCAGGCCGCGTTGGTCACCGCCAGGCTCTGGATGGTCTGGCTGGCCACCTGTCCCAGGCTCTCTCCGGTGATCAGGGCCAGGGCGCCGTCCCGGGCGGCAAAGTGCTCCGCGATCTTCATCATGTAACGGCGCATGATGATCGTCAGCTCGTCATGGGGGCAGCGCTCATAGATGCGCAGCTGCACATCGGTGAAATTCACCACGTGAACACGCATTTTTCCGGCAAAATCCGACACGCGCTTTGCCAGGTCGATGACCTTCTGCTTCGCGCGCTCGCTGGTATAGGGCGGCGCATGGAAATAAACCGCATCGATGCGCACGCCTCTCTTGGCGATCATATAGCCGGCCACGGGGGAATCGATTCCGCCCGAGAGCAGCAGCATGGCCCTTCCGTTGGTGCCGACGGGCATTCCGCCCGGTCCCGGAATGATCTTCGAATAGATATAGATCTGGTCACGGATCTCCACATGAACGGGGATCTGCGGTTCATGCACATCCACGCTCATCTCGGGATAGGCATCGAGCACCGCTCCGCCAACGATCGCGTTCAGCTCCATGGACGGCATGGGATAGCTCTTTCTCGCCCTTCGCGCGATGATCTTGAATGACTGGTCATGCGTCTCGTAGGACTGGGCCAGGAATTCGACCACTGCCTTCCCGATGCTGTCCGGATCGTCCTCGTCACAGACCATGACCGGGCAGATGCCCACGATCCCGAAAACGTTCTGCAGCGCTTCCACCACTTCCTCGTGGATGAAGCTGCCGGCGCAGTGCACATAGATCCGTCCCTGTTCCTTGGAGACGGAAAACTCTCCGGAGACATTCTCAAGCCGCTCCAGGATCCTGCCCGAAAGCGCATCCTCGAACACATAGCGGTTTTTTCCCTTTACACCGATCTCTCCGTATTTGATCAGATAAGTATGAAACATTCTTCCTGTTTTTCCTTCCTGTAAATTTAGTGTCTGGTGTAGCGCCGAAGCATGGGAACGATCTGTCCCAGGGCCTCCAGGCAGATATCGACTTCTTCGGGCGTATTCATGGTGCCGAAGCTGAAGCGCACCGCCGATTCGGCATGACGGGCGCTCATTCCCACAGCCCTGAGAACATGGCTGACCGCCTGCTTTTTGTTGGACAGGCACGCCGAGCCGGCTGAGACATAAATGCCCCTGTCTTCAAGGGCGTGAAGGAGCACCTCCGAGCGCACTCCCGAAAAAGAAGCATTCAGGATATGCGGCGCTGCGCCATCCGTGGGCGTGTTGATCCGAACATCCTCCATGGAGGAGAGTCCGTCCCGGAGCCTGTCGCGCAAAGATGCGAGATAAGCTCCCTGCTTTTCGATATCCCGGCAGATATCCGCGCTCGCCTGTCCCAGTCCGGCGATCCCCGGTACGTTGTCAGTGCCCGAGCGCATGCCCTTCTGCTGGCCGCCGCCGCGCATGAACGGGTTGATCCTCACTCCGTCGCGCACATACAGAAAGCCGATTCCCTTGGGCGCGTGGATCTTGTGGCCGCTCACCGAGATCATGTCGACCCGGCTCCCTCGCGTGCTCATCGGGATCTTGCCAAATGCCTGCACCGCATCGGTGTGGAACAGGATCCGCTCATCGAATGCCTTTACAAGCCGCGCGCACTCCTCCACGGGCTGGATCGTCCCCAGCTCGTTGTTCACGGACATGATGCTCACAAAGATCGTCTCGTCATCCAGCGCTTTCTCAAGATCCTCCGGCCGGATGCGGCCGTACTCATCGACGGGAAGATACGTGACGCGGTACCCCTGTCTCTCGAGTTCCTTCATTGGCTCCAGGATGGCAGGATGCTCCACGGATGTGGTGATCAGGTGGTTTCCCCGGCGATGCTGCGCCGTGACGCTTCCCCAGATCGCCCAGTTGTCGGACTCCGTCCCTCCCGAGGTGTAATAGATCTCCTTCTCCGATGCGTGAAGGGCGGCGGCGATCTGTTCCCTGGCGGTCTTTACCCGCTTCTCCGCCTCCACGCCCTTCATATGCCGGGAAGAAGGATTCCCGTAGTCCTCAAGCATGCACTCCATCACAAGATCGGCCACCTGCTTCGTGCAGCAGGTGGTCGCCGAATTGTCAAAATAGATTTCAGATTGTTCCATTTTACTTTCCCTGCTGTTCCGTTATATTTTCCGGCCTTCTTCCCTCCAGCGCCACCATCAGGGCACTTAAAAGCGTCATGCCGGCTGTCTCCGTTCTCAGGATCCTTCGTCCCAGGGTCACACTCTTCGCCCCCATGGCGGCCGCCGCTTCCACCTCTTCCGGCTCAAAACCGCCCTCCGGCCCGATGAATACGGCCACCGAATCGCCGGGGCGGATCCTGTCAAGTACCTGCCTGGTGTGATCCATGTCCTCCGCCAGCTCGTAGGGGATCAGGACCACGTCGTATGAGGCGGCGTCCCTGAGCGCTTCCCGAAAGCTCAGCACTCCTCCCACCTGCGGGATCACGCCGCGCCTTGACTGTTTGGCTGCGCTCTCGGAGACGGCGTTCCATCGTCTCACCTTATTGGCGGCCTTATCACCGCTGAGCTTCACGATACTTCTGGCACTGGCGACCGGAACAATGCTGTAAGCCCCCAGTTCCACCGCCTTCTGGATGATCCACTCCATCTTATCACTTTTGGGCAGGGACTGGTAGAGCGTTATCTTCGAGGGAAGCTCGGCTCCCTCCTCCTCGACCCAGAGGATCTTTCCGGTCACCTCCTGCGCCGTGATGCGCTCGATCCGGCACCGGTAGTCGAGGTCATCCTGCCCGGTGCGGACATGGAACTCCTCCCCGGGCTGCATGCGAAGCACGTTCCGGATATGGTTGACATCGCTGCCCGTGATCGTCACTTCCTCCGCCGTGATCTGTCCGGGAGGCACAAAAAAACAATGCATCTGCCCATCTCTCCTTTATTCGGCGGCCGGCATTGGCTTCACGGCCGTAACGCTCCGCCATTCACCCTGCGCACCGATATCCGTGACCCTAAGGCCTTCCTTCTCAAGAGCCTGTGCCACCAGGTTTTCCTTGCCTTCCAGGATGCCGGACATGATCAGGACGCCGCCCTCCTTCATGGCCGCCGCTGCCGCGGGCGCCATGGGGATGAGGACCTCCGCCAGGATATTGGCCAGCACCATATCGTATTTTCCTGTCCCGATATCGGCCTGCAGCTGTTCATCATCGATCAGATTCCCGATATGAAGGGTAAGGGTCTCCTCACCAAGGGCGTTGGCCTCCAGGTTATCCGCAACGGCTCCCACCGCTCCCGGATCCAGGTCCGTCGCCTCCGCATGTGCGGCTCCCAGCTTAAGGGCCGCGATCGACAGGATCCCGCTGCCGGTCCCGATGTCGAGCACCTGCATCCCGGGCTGAATATGGGCCTTCACCTGTTTCAGGCAAAGCTGGGTCGTCTCGTGCATCCCGGTCCCGAATGCCGAGCCCGGATCGATATGGAGGATCAGTCTGTCCTTATCCTCGCTCTTTACTTCCTCCCAGGAGGGGATGATCAGCATGTCATCCACGTAGAACTGCTTAAAGTACTTCTTCCAGTTGTTCATCCAGTCCACATCCTCGGTCTGGGAGCTCTCGATGCTGCACTCGCCCAGATCGGTAAAGGAAGCGATCTTGTCAAGCTCCTGCCTTACCCGTTCCAGCACGGGACCCGGGTCCTTGTCGGCGTCCAGATAAAAAGACAGGTAGGCGACCCCGTCATCGGGGCCGCCCGCAGGCATGATATCTACAAACATACGGTCAAGATCGCTCTGGGAGAGCGGGACCTTGTCCTCCACTTCCACTCCCTCGATCCCGGCCTCGGACAGGGCATAGATCACAAGATCCTCCGCCTCGGAGGTCGTCTTAAGTCTGAATTTATTCCAGCGCATTTATCTTCTCCGTCTTAAGGTTATTATCATGTAATCAAGAACGCCTCCGCGTTCTTGCCGCGCCGCGCTCGGCGCAAAGCGCCTTCCTCTGAGCGCGGCTGCGATTCCGCCGGAGGCTGCAGCTCAGTCTCTCAGACTGAGCTGTACCCGTCAGGGTTCATGCTCTGCCATCTCCATGAGTCGGCGCACATCCGGTCGATGCCGTACTGTGCCTCCCAGCCCAGCTCCTTCCTGGCTTTGGAAGGATCACAGTAGCAGGTCGCGATATCGCCCTCGCGGCGGGGCTTGATCTCGTATTTCAGTGTCTGTCCGCAGGCTTTCTCGTACGCGGCGATCACCTGGAGCACGCTGTATCCGTTTCCGGTTCCCAGGTTGTAGACACTCACGCCGCCCGTTCCGTCAAACTTGGCCAGCGCTTTCACATGGCCGACGGCCAGGTCCACCACATGGATGTAATCGCGCACGCCCGTTCCGTCCGGCGTGTCATAATCGTTTCCGAAAACGCCGATGGAGGGCAGCTTGCCCACCGCCACCTGGGCCACATACGGAACCAGATTGTTGGGGATGCCCTTGGGATCTTCTCCGATCAGGCCGCTCTCATGGGCTCCGATCGGGTTAAAGTAGCGCAGCAGCACCACATTCCACTCGGGATCGGCGGTATGGATATCGGTCAGGATCTGCTCCAGCATCCATTTCGTCCAGCCGTACGGGTTGGTGCAGGTCCCCTTGGGGCACTCTTCCGTGATCGGCACGAAAGCCGGATCGCCGTACACCGTGGCGGAGGAGCTGAAGATGATGTTCTTCACTCCGTTCTTTCTCATCACGTCGGTGAGCGTAAGCGTCCCGTTTATGTTGTTGCGGTAATACTCGACCGGTTTCCGTACGGACTCTCCGACCGCTTTGTATCCGGCAAAATGGATCACCGCATCCGGTTTCTCCGCGGCAAAGATCTCGTTAAGCTTCTCCCCGTCGTTGATATCCGCCTCATAAAAAACCGTCTTTTTTCCGGTGATCTGTTCCACCCGCTCCACAGCCTTCTCGCTGGCATTGTAGAGGTTGTCAACGATCACCACTTCATATCCTGCATTCAGCAATTCCACGCAGGTATGGCTGCCGATATAGCCGGCGCCGCCCGTTACAAGGATCTTCATAAATATCTCCTTTCTGAAATAACCGAAATATCTGAATCCATCAAAGGCGGACCGGTGTGCCGCCCACGCCGCGGATGCTGATCACATGGCAGCATCCCTCGCCCAGCGCCGCTTCGATCGATGCCTTGAAGCTGTCGACCATATCCAGCGGCACGAATGCCTGGGCCGTTCCGGCAAAGCCGCCTCCGTGCACCCGGAAGGCGCCTCTCTCGCCGAGGAACTCATGGCACATGGCCAGAGCTACGCCCATCTCCTGCTTTTTCACACTGCCGGCGGGCACGATGTTCTGCAGGTACATGAATGAACTGTATCCGGAAAGCCTCACCAGGCGAAGGAATTCATCCACATTGCCGCTCTCGAGGGCCTCAGCCTGTGCGGGCACGCGGTCATTGTCGTCATAAAAATGGACAGCCCTGAGCACCGCGCGGTCGCCGGCCTTTTTGCGCAGGACACCGATCTGGTCAATGAAATCCTTCCGGTCGATCTCGCGCAGCACTTCCTTGCCGAAGTGTTCGCAGATGGCCTTAAGCTCAGCGGGAATAGCCGCGTACTCACCTGTCAGGTCCGCGTGATCAGCACCGCTGTCGATGATGCACAGCGCCAGTCCGCAGCTGTCAAAGTCCACGTCCAGCTTCCTGACCTGGGGCTTTTCTTTATCTTTAAAGTCGATCGTCAGCAGGTTGCCTACGGAGCAGGCCATCTGGTCCATCAGGCCGCTGGGTTTGCCGAAGTAGACATTCTCGGCGTACTGGCCGATCTGCGCGATCTCCACCGCATCCACCTTCTCATCAAAGAACAGGGTGTTGATCACATTTCCCACCAGGACTTCAAAGGAGGCCGATGAGCTGATGCCGCTTCCGGGAAGCACATTAGAGGAGGCCGTCATTGAGAAGCCGCCCACCTTGCAGCCCCTCTGGGCGAAGGCCGCCGCCACGCCGCGGATCAGCGACATGGTCGTGTTCTCTTCCTCTTTTTTCGCCGAAAGATCACTGATGTCGATCCGGCACATAGGGAAGCCCTCCGACAGGACTTCGATCACGCTGTCATTCCTCACGGCTGCCGCAGCGATCGAATCCATATCCACGGAAGCCGCCAGCACCCGTCCGCGCTGATGATCCGTGTGATTGCCGCCGATCTCGGTCCTTCCGGGTGCCGAGAACAGGAAGATATCCGACTCTTTCGCCTGCTCGGGAAAAACTTCCTCAAACCGGTCCAGGAGAGCCGCATATCGGGGAACATTTTCTCCTGTTTTTTCTTTGTACAGAGGGTAAAGAGCTTTCTCAAACGCTTCACCCGACATTTTTTCTCTCCACTCGGTAATCTTCATCTCATTCTCCTTTTTCCCGAATTCTTCCGGTTATACCGGATGCTCTGCTGCATCTGCAGGTACACTGTTTTCATCATAACGCAAAAGATCAAAAAAGTATAGAAAAAGTGCTTGCATTTTCCCGAGAATATGCTATTATAACAAAGTGCCGCGCTTGCAGCGGTATTCAAAAGATGGTTCGTTGGTCAAGGGGTCAAGACGCCGCCCTCTCACGGCGGAAACGGGGGTTCGATTCCCCCACGAACTGCTAAAGCTCAGGCAGATGCCTGAGCTTTTTGTTTTACTTACCAAAGAAAGGCGGCGCTTTATGAATACACCGGACTTTTCCCCAAGCACAAGCCTCTCCCGGCGTTATGATTCGGTCCTTTTCGATCTGGACGGAACCCTCACCGACTCCGGGCCCGGCATCACCAAAGCGGCCTCCTATGCACTGGATAAGATCGGCCTGGGTACCTTCGATCCCTCCGGCCTGCGTTACTTTGTCGGACCGCCGCTGAGCTATTCATTTGCGAAAGCCGGTGTTGCCGAGGATCTCATCGAGGAGGCCATCCGTCTCTACCGGGTGTATTACAATGACAAGGGAAAATGGGAAAACTCTCCCTATGACGGGATCGATGCACTGCTCTCACGCCTTCAGGAAGAGGGTTTCCGTCTTTTCGTGGCGACCTCCAAGCCCGAGCCTCTCTCAAAGGAGATACTCAGCCGCTTCGGCCTGGACCGATATTTTGAGATCATCGCCGGAGCGAGCAACGACCACACCAGGGAAAACAAGAATGATGTGATCCGCTACCTTCTGAAAAAGACAGGCACTACCGGCAGGACCATCATGGTGGGCGACACCGAATTCGACGTCAAAGGCGCCGCAGACCTTAAGATCGGCTGCATCGGCGTTTCCTGGGGCTACGGGAGTATTGAGAACATGAAAAAAGCCGGGGCTGCCGGCATTGCAGACACCCCCGGAGAATTATATGACCTGCTTCATTGCTGAAGCAGGTCATTTTCTTTGCAGTATTTTGTGATCTTTTCCACGGTCTCATCTTTGTGTGTGAGTGGAGAAACAAGGCTCAGATAAGCCCCGATCGTATTGTCGGCCATTTTCATGGCCAGGTCTGTGACCATCTTGTCGCATTTGCCGCTTCCGGAAACGCCCACAAAATACAGCTGTTTTTTACGTATCGGATACTCCTGCATGAAAGTTCCCACCGCAGGAGGATAGGTGCCGGCCCAGACCGGGCAGGCTAAAAATACGCGCTCATATCCGGACAGATCCGCGCTTATTTCCGAAATGGGAGGATGCTCGCGGAAGATCGCTCCTCTTCCTCCCACCAGAAGCCTGGCCAGACCTTTCTTCGGCGGCTCCTTCAGAGCCTCGATCCGGATCAGGTCCGCGCCGGTAAGGCCGGCGAGCTTCTCTGCCGCAAAAGCGGTATTTCCTTCAAAGGAATAATAAATTACGGCTGTCTTCATTTGATCTCCAGACAGGAAGAGACCCTGCTTATTTTGTCGATGCCCAGGTCACGCCGTACATGACTTCCATCAGTTTCCTGATCTCATTCATCATAGCCCTGCAGGCGCTCTCTTCATCGCCAAAACGCAGAAGGCCGACCTTCTTCCTGTGTTCGCTGAAATAAACATCCCAGCTGTCCTTCTCTTTCTTCATGCAGATCCGGTTGTTATGGCTTCCGCCGATCTTATAAAGTGAAGAGGGAACAAGATGCTCCTTGAAAAACTCCTTCAGTTCTTTCCCTGTCATAATGCTATCCTCCTCATGTATTTCCCGGGATCAAGCAATGTGGTCCCGAACAATTTTTGATGTAGTTTTTAAAACTACATTCAGGATAGCACCTTTTGCCTTGGATTGCAACTGCCTTTTCCGGCCGCCTTCGATAAGCGTTCCGAGAATCCCCGCCGCTCAGACGGGATATCCCTTCAGGTAGTAATCACGCACATAGCGGTACATGGCTTCCTCTCCCCGCTGGTCAAGTATCCTGAGCATCTTTTCCAGCTCCCTGGCGGTTTTCGGATGCAGCAGTTTCCTGCCTTTCCCGTTCAGGTAGTACTTCAGCGGTTCATGCCGGGTATAGCGCTCTTTCATATAGTTCTTGGACGCCGCGATCCTGTCCATCAGCATCTCGGCGACATACCGCCTCGGCATCGGCACCGGGGCTACCGGGTCCATGCCCGGCCTGTAATCTGTCCGGTAGTCAGTCCAGTACTCCAGGTGATGGCGGTTGCGTCCTTTGTGATGCATCCACGCTTCGGAATATCCCTTCGCGTCCCGCTCTCCGTTGTTTGGGCTCTGTACGCCGCCCTGGTAGTACCGGCAGCCGTTGATAAACTCCACCGGCGCAAACTTTGACAGGTCATGGGTCAGTCCCTGCCAGTAGAGGCCGATCCGAAAGCATCCCTTCCTCACGAGGCGCCGGTGTCTTGTGATCGTCTTCAGGTGCCCTGCCGCCTTGGCGGCCGTGATCTTCGGACGGTCCGCGCTCTTAACACTCACTCCCGCACTTCTCCTTTCAAAACACAGACAGTTCTGGGCAGCAGCTCGATCTCCCGCTCGGCATACTCATCTCCGGCACTGCGCCGGTCGGTGCACATCACCTGCTTCCAGGCCATCTTCTCAGGCAGGTAGGGAAGTGCCAGGATCTGTTTTTCCCAGTGGAAATTGAAAGCAAAGTACAGATATTCAACCGTGTCATCAACCGGTGTACAGTACATAAGGCCGATATGCCGGTTCTGGTAATCGAAGGCCCCGTACCAGGCTCTGGTTCCGTGGCTGGAGCAGGCCGGATATCCGGACGGGATCGTATCCGCCCCCGGCTTTACCGCTGCCGGCTGAGTGAAGTGGTTCTCCTTCCTGAAGCGGATCAGATTCTTAACGAAAGCCGTCATCTCCTTCGCCTGCGCGTCCCTGTTCCAGTTGACCCAGGTCGTCTCCGAGTCGATGCACCAGGGGTTGCTGTTGCCGCCCTGGGAGTTGCAGCACTCGTCGCCCGCCATGATCATCGGGATCCCTCTCGAGAGCAGGATCATGGCCATCGCATTCTTCATCTGGCGAAGACGCAGTTCTTTGATGCTCTTTTTCCTGGTCGGGCCTTCCTCGCCGCAGTTCCAGGAAAACTCGCTCTCGGCGCCGTCACGGTTCTGTTCTCCGTTCTCCTCGTTGTGCTTGTAATCGTACGAGACAAGATCTGCGAGGGTAAACCCGTCGTGGCTTGTCAGAAAGACCATGCGCTCCTTCTTGTCATCAAACGAACTCATATGAGATGAGAAGCTCTCCAGCCGGTTCTCGTCGCTTTTCAGGAGGCGGCGCAGGTCATTGCGGAAGCCGTCATTAAAGTCTGTGAGCCCCCTCGGCAGCGAGGAATCGCGCTTGCCAACCATGTCCGGATCAAAATAGCCAGCCATCAGCCGGCTCCCCTTAAGGAGCGGACTCTGGGCGGCCGCGCTGCAGATGCGGTCGCAGGCCATCAGCCTGAACCCGTCCACATGGTAAAATCGGACCCACCAGCTTAAGATGTCGATCACTTTCTGCACATCAACATCATCCGGGAAGGAAAACTCCGGAATGATCTCGATACCGGCCTTGTGAAGTGCCTTTACGAGGGAGCGAAGCTCCACATCAGGCTGATCCGACGAAGAATAGGATTCCTTCGGAGCGTAATAGAAACCGGGACCGTATCCCCAGTAATTCAGTTTCAGCGGGCCGGCGGGCACAGCCGCTTCCGGAGCAGGTCCTTTACGGACAGGCGGTTTCGGTCCAGCTGCCACAGGCTGCATGATCTCATCAAATTCATAGGCCGGAAGCAGGATGACCTGCGTGATCCCAAGCCTGGTCAGGTACGGGATCTTCTCGATGATCCCCTGAAAGGTCCCCTTATGCTTCACCCCGCTGCTGCTGCTTTTCGTAAACCCGCGTACATGCAGGCCGTAGGAGACCAGCTCTCTCTCCGGAAGGCGAAGCGGCCTGTCGCCTCCCCAGTCAAAGGACTCCGAAGCAAACCCGCACCGGATCTGGTGCTCTTTCCTGGGGTCCTTGCAGCCGAACTCCCCGCGTCCCGTTATCCTCCTGGCCGCCGGATCGGGCACGATCTCCCCGTCGATCCGGAAGTTATAGAAAGTCTTCTCCAGGTCGATCCCCTCCAGCGTCAGCTTTCGGACACTTCCAAGGAATGGGTCCGGACTCATTTCGACCTCCTTTGAGATCTCTCCGTCCTTTCCGTCATAGAGCACCAGAAAGACCTTTACGCTGCTGTCCGCGCAGCAGCTGAATGTGACCGGCCCCGCCAGTTCCGCGCTCTTTTGTACGTTCTTATCTTTTTTCACGGCTGTCAAATCTGCCTCCTTATCCGATGTCTATTTCAGAACCAGCTCCACCGGACAGTGATCGGAACCGAACACCTCCGTATGGATGGCCGCGCTCTCAAGCCTTTCTTCCATATCCTTCGAGACACAGAAATAGTCGATACGCCATCCTGCATTCTTTTCTCTTGCCCGGAACCGATAGGACCACCAGCTGTAGATACCCTCCGTCTCCGGCTCAAAATACCGCCAGGTATCGATAAAGCCCGCATCCAGAAGCCGGGTCATCTTCTCCCGCTCCTCATCGGTAAATCCCGCGTTGCGCCGGTTCGTCTTCGGGTTCTTCAGGTCGATCTCCTCGTGCGCCACATTCAGGTCACCGCACAGCACGACCCCTTTTTCCTTTGCCAGCCGGCAAAGATACTCCCTGAAATCATCCTCCCACTGCATCCTGTAATCCAGCCTGACAAGCTCATTCCTGGAATTAGGCGTATAGCAGTTCACAAGATAAAAGTCCTCGAATTCAAGCGTGATCACACGGCCTTCATGGTCATGTTCTTCCATCCCGATGCCGTAAGTGACCTGCAGCGGTTTAACCCGCGTAAAGACTGCCGTCCCCGAATACCCTTTCTTCTCAGCATAATTCCAGTACTGCTCATAGCCGGGCAGATCCAGCTCGATCTGGCCTTCCTGCAGCTTGCTCTCCTGTATGCAGAAAACATCAGCGCCGGAAGCATTGAACCAGTCCAGAAAACCCTTCTGCATACAGGCCCGCAGTCCGTTCACATTCCATGAGATCAGTTTCATCGCAGTTCACCTCACCATTTCGGAAGAAATACAAAGCTAGTATAGCATTTTTCGCTTCTTTTGGCGCGTCAAATCGGTCATTCAAAAAATATTTACATCTGACGCAGTGTCCGTGGGGCCTGACGGTCCTTTTCCGCGGCCATTCTGGTCCACTGCCTTAAGCTGGCTCCGCGCCCGGGCCAAAACAAGTTTTTTCTGGGGCCTGGTGGTCCTTTTCCGCGGCCATTCTGGCCCTCCGCCTTAAGCTGGCTCCGCGCCCGGACCAAAACAAGTTTTTTCCGGGCCTGACGGTCCTTCTCCGCGGCCATTCTGACCCACCGCCTTGAGCTGACTCCGCGCCCAGACATGAACAAGTTTTTTCCCGGGGCCGTGCGGTCCTTTTCCGCGGCCATTCTGGCCCTCCGCCTTAAGCTGACTCCGCGCCCGGGCCAAAACAAGTTTTCTCCCGGGGCCGGGCGGTCCTTTTTCCGCGGCCATTCTGACCCACCGCCTTAAGCCGGCTCCGCGCCCGGGCCAAAACAAGTTTTTTCCGGGGCCTGACGGTCCTTTTCCGCGGCCATTTAGGCACTCCGCCTTGAGCTGACTCCGCGCCCGGGCCAAAACAAGTTTTTTCCGAGGCCTGACGGTCCTTCTCCGCGTGCATTCTGGCCCTCCGCCCTAAGCCGGCTCCGCGCCCGGGCCAAAACAAGTTTTTTCTGGGGCCGTGCGGTCCTTTTCCGCGGCCATTCTGGCCCACTGCCTTAAGCTGACTCCGCGCCCGGGCCAAAACAAGTTTTTTCCGGGCCTGACGGTCCTTCTCCGCGGCCATTCTGACCCACCGCCTTAAGCTGACTCCGCGCCCGGACCAAAACAAGTATTTATTACAGATGTTGTTTTTATTATCGGAAACTGGTATATTGAACCGGTAGAAACTATTCAATCCAAAAACAAATGAGGGTATATTTATGGCAGATATTACAGAATTCAATAATGAAGAAGAATTCGACCAGGAACCGGATATGGTCACAATCGAGTTAGAGGACGGCACCGAATTCGACTGCGTTGTTCTTGCGATCTACGATGCACCTAATGGCAAGCAGTACATCGCACTCCTTCCGTTGGATGATGAAGGAGAGAACAAAGACGGAGAAGTATTCCTTTACCGCTGTGGTGAAAAGGACGGAGAAATCGTCATGGATAACATTGAAAGCGATGAAGAGTACGATATCGCTTCTGATGCGTTTGACGAGTGGCTGGACAGCCAGGAATTTGATGAACTGGTAGATGCCGAAGAACTGGAAGAACTGGATGGTGAGCAGGAGTGATCTCCTGCTCTTTTTTTCTACTGCTTTACGTTTAACCCGCGTCTGGGAATAAGCAAGTCTTTCCCGGGGCCAAAGCTCCATTCCGCGGCCGGGTTTCCCCAATGCTCCGCGTTTAACCCGCGCCTGGGAATAAGCAAGTCTTTCCCGGGGCCAAAGCTCCATTATGCGGCCGGGTTCCCCCAATGCTAAGCGTTTGAACCGCGTCTGGGGAAAAGCAAGTCTTTCCCGGGGCCAAAGCTCCATTCCGCGGCCGGGTTCCCCCAATGCTCCGCGTTTGAACCGCGTCTGGGAATAAGCAAGTCTTTCCCGGGGCCAAAGCCCCATTCCGCGGCCGGGTTCCCCCAATGCCCAGCGTTTGAACCGCGTCTGTCCCGCGCCGCCAAAAACAAGCCTACTTCTCCAACGCCCTCAAAAACCGTGACGGGTACTGCTCCTTCCCGTACTTCTTTTTCACATGCCAGATATGCAGGCGCCTTTTTGCGCGGGTCATGCCCACGTAGAAGAGGCGTCTTTCTTCTTCGATATCCGCCTCCAGCCGGGCCTTGCGGTAGGGAATAGTGTCTTCGTTGACATCAGGCAGGAAGACTTCGTCAAACTCCAGGCCCTTGGCGCCGTGGAGCGTAGTGATCACGATGCCTTCCTCCTCTTGGGCGGAGGCTCCCGCGGCCGGCCTTTCGCGCAGCTTCAACCGCCACTGGTCCATCTTCTCTTCCCAGGCGGCGAGGCTTGGCAGCCTGGCAGCACTCTCCTGAAGCTCGTCCGCCATCGTGAACAGATCCTGCTCTTTAATGCGTCGCTGCCGGGCGTATTCCTCCAGAAAAGAGTCGTAACCGATGCCCTTGCGGATATAGTTGATGGCGGCATAAGGCGGCATGGAAGCGATCCGTTCCAGGTCCTCCCGAAGCGTCCGCAGACGCTCCAGCATCCAGGGGCGGTCGTCATAAAAATACTCAAGGTGGGCGAAGGAAACTCTCTCGGTTTCCAGCGCATGCCGGCTCAGGTACCGGTTCGGCCGGTTCATGATCCGGAGCATGTCCCTTCTCATCTTTTCGCTGCCCGAGAGCCGGAGGTAGGCTTTAAAGTCGTCGCAGATCCAGTGATCGTAAAGGCACAGAGGCGCGTCGCGCAAAGTGAAGGGAACATTCATTTCCATCAGCTTCTGAGCGTAGTACGCCGTCTGCAGGTTGGTCCGTACGAGCAGAGCCGTCTTCGAGATATCCCTCCCCGCCTCGATCGCTTCGCGAAGAAGCTTCACCAGATACAGGCTCTCCGCCTCCGGGTCCGGGAGTGTGAGCATTTCCACAGAGCCATCCTTTGCGTCCGCCCCCGCACAGACGATCTTCTTGTCGAACCGGCGGGTGTTCTCCCGTATCACGGCCTGCGCTTTCTCTACGATCGCCGCTCCGGACCGGAAGTTTTCCTCGAGGGTGATCTTCCGAAGGCCCGGATACGCTTTCTCAAAACCGAGCATGATCTCAGGTTTGGCGCCGCGGAAACGGTAGATAGACTGGTCATCGTCCCCGACCGCGAACAGGTTGTTCTCGGGGAGGGCGAGCATTTTCACGATATCAAACTGCAGTGCGTTGATATCCTGGAATTCATCGACCAGCAGCCAGTCAAACTGCCTGCGCCACCTCTCAAGCACCCGGGGATCATTTCTGAAAAGAGCTTCCACCTTAAGCGGCATATCATCAAAATCGATCCGCCCGCTTCGTGCCAACTCCTTCTCATAGGCGCGGTAAAGAGCACGGAACAGATTCTCGGAACAGGAGGTACTGTAATAGTATTCAATATCGATCCGCTCACTTTTCACTAGACTGATCTCGGCGGCGACAGCGGCCGCCGCTTCCTCGTCCTCCTCCCGGTCCGGGCGGAGGGCGCCGGCCAGGCGTGTGATCAGGTCCAGTCTTTCCTTTCCTGTCAGCACACTGCCCTTGCCGGCCCCCGTTTCCATCCGCAGGATCTGGAAAAAGACAGCATGAAAAGTACCGAAGATCACCCCTTTGTGTTCTCCCCGGCACATTTTCTCAAAACGCGTCTTCATTTCAATCGCAGCCGCCCTGGAAAAAGTGATCACCAGGATGCGCGCCGGATCGACCTTCTTCTCCTCGATGAGATGAAGGATCCGGTGCGTGATCACGGTGGTCTTCCCCGATCCCGGGCCGGCCAGCACTAAAACAGGACCGCCGCCGCATGTAACGGCAGCGGTCTGGGATGGAGTCAGTCCTGACTCACCATTATGACTGCTTAAGCATTTCGATAGCTTTCCTGATTCTTGCAACCGATTCCTCTTTTCCGAGCACTTCCATGATCTCCGTGGCGCCGGCAGGAGTCACTGCCTTGCCCGAAAGGGCAATGCGAAGCGGCCAGATCACAAAGCCTGTCTTGTAACCCTGTTCCTGGGCATAGGCCTGGACCAGTTCGTACAGCGAATCGTTATCAAAGGCTTTGGCGTTCTCCAGCGAGTCCACCATTCCCTCCAGGACCGTCAGCGATTTTTCGCTGTCTGTCTTCCACTTCTTATTTGTGAAGAGAGAAAGGTCATACTCCGGAAGCTCCTCGAAGAAATCGATCATTGGCGGGATGTCGGGGAACACCTCGATCCTGGTCTTGACCATCTTCGCGATCCGGTCGAGGTCAAGAGGCTTCGTGATCGCTTTTTCGATCCAGGGCCTGGCCATCTCGGCGAACTTCTCTTCATCCATCGCCTTCAGGTATTCGCCGTTCATCCAGCGAAGCTTCTGGACGTCGAACACTGCGGGCGATTTGCTGATATGATGGTAATCGAATGCCTTCACAAGTTCTTCGAGGGTGAAGATCTCGCGGTTATCCTCCGGGCTCCAGCCAAGAAGCGCCACATAGTTCACCACGGCTTCCCTGACAAATCCCTGATCGATCAGGTCTTCGAAAGAGGAATGGCCGCTGCGCTTGCTCAGCTTCTGGTGGTTTTCATCCGTGATCAGCGGGCAGTGGATATAGACCGGCACTTCCCACCCAAAGGCCTCATACAGCCTGTTGTATTTCGGCGCTGAGGAAAGATACTCATTGCCGCGGACGACGTGAGTGATCCCCATGGTATGGTCATCGACCACGTTCGCGAAGTTGTAGGTCGGATAGCCGTCCGATTTGATCAGGATCATATCATCGAGCTCCGCGTTGGGAACCTCGATCTCGCCGTAGATCTCATCCACGAATTTAGTCGTCCCCTCATTGGGCACATTCTGGCGGATCACGTAGGGGATCCCCTTCGCCAGGTTCTCCTCGATTTCCTCCTTCGACAGGGAGAGGCAGTGCTTGTCGTAGACCACGATCTCCTTGTCTCCGGCCTGGGTGCGCAGGCTCTCCAGACGCTCCTTCGTGCAGAAACAGTAGTAAGCCTCGCCCTTCTCGACCAGCTCCTTCGCATATTTCATGTAGATGCCGGAGGCCTTGCGTTCACTCTGGACATAGGGACCGTACCCGCCGTCCTTGTCGGGTCCTTCGTCGTATTCGAGGCCCGTCATCTCCAGGGTGCGGTTGATGATGTCCACAGCGCCTTCCACCTGGCGCTCCTGGTCCGTATCTTCAATACGGAGCATGAAAGTCCCGCCTGCGTGCTTGGCGATCAGGTACGCGTAAAGGGCTGTCCGAAGGTTGCCCACATGCATTCTGCCCGTGGGGCTGGGCGCAAATCTGGTTCTTACTTCTGTCATATCCATAACCTCTTTTTTGTTAGTTTTCTCACTTGAGCGAGATCTGTTTCGAAATACTTAATGCCGTCATCATCTCCGCCATCAGGAACATGATGGACGACCCTCCGTAGCTGACAAAGGGAAGGGTGATCCCCGTCGTGGGGATCAGGTTGATCACGACCGCGATATTGAGCAAGACCTGCAGCGAAATATGGATGAATATCCCGCTGGCGATCAGCGCCCCTAAAAGGTCGGGGGCGTTCCTGGCTATAAACAGCAGCCGGTAGAGAAGGAAGGCGAAAAGCAGCACCACCATAATAGCGCCGAAGACGCCAAGCTCCTCACAGATGATCGAGAAGATCATATCATTCTGGGCTTCGGGAACGGCTCCGAGCTTCTGGGCGGAGTTGCCCAGTCCCTTGCCGAAGAACCCGCCCGAGCCGATGGCGTACAGTCCCTGCATGACCTGGTATCCGCCCTGATCGGGATAGGCCTCCGGGTCGATCCAGACCATGATGCGCCTGAGTCGGAAATCGGATGTCTGGGTCGTGATCCGCGGCACCGCGATCAATATGAACAGGACCACAAAAAGCACGCCGATACCCATGATCACAAGGAAAGGACGATAATCCTTATGGACCAGGAACAGCAGGAAAAAGCATATGCCGGCGATGATGACCGCCGTGCTCAGGTTCTTGGTGAAAAAGAAGGTGAAGAAAGCCGCGATAAACCCGAAGAAGCCGATCCGCAGAGGTTCCTTCCACCCTTTCATCACGCCGCTCCCCTGGCTGATCAGCCACGACAGGAACAGGATGACGGCCAGCTTCGCCAGCTCAGCGGGCTGGAAGGACAGCGGTCCGAAACGCAGCCAGCGCCTGGCGCCGTTAACCTCGGTGCCGATAAATCTCGTTATGACCAGCAGCATCATGGAGAAGGCGTAAAGCACTCCTGAATAACCGATGTACATGTGATAGTCGATCTGCGAACCGATGATCATCGCGATCAGGGAAACGGCACTGATCAGGGCCTGTTTCCCGAAGAAAAACATGTCGTTGTTATAATTGACGGACGCCTCGTAGGCGCTGGTGGAATAAAGCATCACCAGTCCGAAGCAGGTGAGCAGGATAACACAGGCTAGCAGATTGTAATCATAGTAATCCCTCTGCTGTCCGATCTGATGAAGCAGTCCTTCTCTTTCCTGCCTCTCCGGCCGCACCGGCCGGAGCATTTCCACGATCTTTGCCATGTTTTTTCCTTTAATCTCAGTGATTCTTGTGAGCGAAAAGACCCGGGCCGTCCGCACGCTTGGTGCAGGCAGCCCGGATCAGGTCATTGCCCATCAGCCCGGTCAGTTATTGATCAGCTTCTCCTCGCCGTTCCAGCTGTACAGCTTGCGGATCTCCTCACCCACGATCTCGGAGGGATGCTCAGCCGCTTTGCGGCGCATCGCCTTAAAGTGGACCTGTCCGCCTGCGGAGGACATATCCAGCAGGAAGTCTTTGGCGAAGGTTCCGTCCTGAATGTCCGCAAGGATCTTCTTCATGGTCTTCTTGGTCTCTTCAGTGATGATCTTCGGACCGGTGACATAATCGCCGTACTCAGCCGTGTTGGAGATGGAATATCTCATGCCTGCAAAACCGGACTGGTAGATCAGGTCAACGATCAGTTTCATCTCATGAATGCACTCAAAGTATGCATTCCTGGGATCATATCCGGCCTCGGTCAGCGTCTCAAAACCAGCCTGCATCAGCGCGCAGACGCCGCCGCAGAGGACAGCCTGCT
>DGTA01000071.1:28484-28767 GCA_002394165.1 Lachnospiraceae bacterium UBA4348
AGGACAGCCTGCTCACCGAACAGATCCGTCTCGGTCTCGGTGCGGAAGGTGGTCTCTAAAAGTCCCGCGCGGGCTCCGCCGATCGCAAGACCATAAGCAAGGGCCTTGTCCAGCGCTTTTCCGGTGGCATCCTGATGAACGGCTACCAGGCAGGGAGTACCCTTGCCGGCCTGGTATTCGCTTCTTACGGTATGGCCGGGAGCCTTCGGAGCGATCATGGTCACGTCAACAAACTTGGGCGGTACGATGCAGCCGAAATGAATGTTGAAGCCGTGAGCGAACA
>DGTA01000112.1 GCA_002394165.1 Lachnospiraceae bacterium UBA4348
TAACTTATTTCATCATCCAATACCACTTACCGAAAGCTGTTCCGATGATGATCGCATATCCAAGGAAGCTCCAGGCATCCGGGATCTCACCCCACAGCAGGAAGCCGAACATCGCCGCATATACGACTTGTGAGTAGTCGAAAACGGAGATATCCCTGGCCGGCGCGTTCTGGTAAGCGGCAGTGACGGAGAGCTGCGCGATCGCCGCGGAACATCCTGCCAGTACCAGAAAGACAAACTGCTTTACAGACATAGGATGGTAGTTGAGCAGAATGTTGGGCAGCAGGATGAGCGTCGAGAACACAGAGAAGGAGAAGACGATCACCGGTCCTTTCACGCCGCTGAGGCCGAGTTTGCGGACATAGGTGTAGGCAGTTCCCGCTGTAAAGCCGCCGAGGACGGCGACCAACGCCGGGAAGGACGCGATGCCTGCGCCCGGCTTGGCGACAAACGCTGCGCCGATGAAAGCAAGCAGGACGCTGAGCCACTCGACTCTGTTTGGTCTCTCCTTCAGGATGAAGATAGACATCAGAATGGCAAAAAAGGGAGAGAGCTTGTTCAGGATATTGGCGTCAGCGATCCGCATGTGGTCTACAGCCCAGAAATTGCAGAGGATGCCCATTGTGCCGATGCTGCAGCGCAGGAACATATCCATCAGGCTTGTGCGGGGAATATAGAACTTTTCTCCCGAGCGCATAAGGATGAAGGCCGCAAGGAAGGCGGCGACAATGTTTCTGAAGAAAGCTTTCTGCATGGTCGGCACATCGCCGGAGAGCCGCACGAAGACGGTCATCAGCGAGAAGAAAAAGGCAGCCGACAAGATGAACAGGATTCCCTTTGTGCGGTTGGCGGCGGGGGCAGGAGAAGCCCCTGCGGTGGCTTTTTTATCGGGTGTTTTCGATTGCATGAATTTGCCTCGTCAAAATACAGATCAGGTTGTTTACAATGTTTTGTGTCCACGCAATTATAACGCAGGATTTGAGAAAAGAATACCGCCAAATAGAGATTCTCGCTTGACTGGACTAATAAGAAGTGATACGGTCGACATGTTAACGGTTTAAAGTGCTAAATAACGGGCACTCAGGTGCCTGCAGACAGGAGACTACAATGGATTTGCAGGAAAGCAGGGAAGTGATCAGACAGGTCGACGAGGAGATGGCGAAGCTTTTTGTAAAGAGAATGGAAGCCGTCAGATCAGTCGCTGCATATAAGAAAGAGAGAGGGCTTCCCATCGAAGATAAAGAGCAGGAGGCCAGAGTCATTAAGGGCAGGAGCGCTCTGGTGGAGGATCCGGAACTGCGTTCTTTCTACGTGAATTTCCTGCAGGATACGATGGATGTCAGCAAGCGCTGGCAGCACTATCTGATGGAAGGCCTCAGGGTAGCTTACAGCGGCGTGGAGGGCGCGTTTGCGCACATTGCCGCGGGGCGCATTTTCCCTGACGGTGAACTGGAATCTTATCCGTCCTTCGAGTCAGCGTACGAAGCTGTGGAAAAGGGAGAATGCGATGTGGCGGTGCTGCCCATCGAGAACAGTTTTGCCGGCGAAGTCGGACAGGTGCTGGACCTGATGTTCTCCGGAGATCTGTATGTGAACGGTGTTTACGATCTTTCGATCAACCAGAATCTTCTGGGAATGCCCGGGACTGATATTTCCCAGATCAGGACTGTGTACAGCCATCCTCAGGCAATTTCTCAGTGCAGGTCATACATCCGCAAGCACGGCTTTGACGCGGTCAGTATGGCCAACACGGCTCTGGCAGCCCAGAAAGTGGCCCAGGACGGAGACTGCAGCGCAGCGGCCATTGCCAGTGAAGAGACCGCCGATCTCTATGGACTGCAGATCCTGGATCACGATATCAACGAGAGCAAGGTGAACACGACCCGCTTCGCGGTATTTTCAAGAGTAGAGACCAAGATGGCGATCAGGAAAGACGCAGGCGCGTTCCTGCTTCTGTTCACCGTCAAGGATGAGGCCGGCGGCCTTGCCAAAGCGGTCAATGTGATCAGCGCCTACAATTTCAACATGCGCGTATTGCGTTCACGTCCCATGAAAGACCTTCCGTGGCATTACTATTTTTACGCGGAAGTGGAGGGAGATGACTCCTCCGAGAACGGAAAGCGTATGATCAGCGCGCTCCGCGGAACCTGCCCGGGACTTAAGGTAGTCGGGCGCTATACCGCGACGTCAAATATACAGCAGGGAGGAGAGACGATATGATCATCCGTATGGAACTCGGAGAATCGGGTTACGATATAGTGCTGGAGAGGGGATGCCTTCAGAAGGCGGGGGAACAATTAAACCTCGACAGGAAGGTGTTCGTTCTCACCGACGACGGCGTGCCGGCGCAGTATGCGCAGACAGTCGCGGACCGGTGCAGAGAGGCTCATATCTATACAGTGCCCCAGGGAGAGGGAAGCAAGAGCTTCGCGGTCCTGGAAGAACTTCTGACCAGGATGCTTGAGCTCGGCTTTACCCGCGGCGACTGCGTATGCTCCGTGGGAGGCGGCGTCGTGGGAGACCTGGGCGGCTTCACAGCGGCATGCTATATGCGGGGGATCGACTTTTACAACATTCCGACTACGATCCTGTCCCAGGTGGACAGCTCGATAGGCGGCAAAACAGCGATCAACCTCGCAGGCGTCAAGAACATCGTGGGCGCTTTTTGGCAGCCGAAAAAGGTGCTGATTGATCCCGATACGCTCGATACTCTCGTTGACCGCCAGAAGTCCAGCGGCCTCGCGGAGGCTGTAAAGGCAGGGCTGATCGCTGATCCGGAGCTCTTCGCGATGTTCGAGGACTTCGCGAATACAAGGGCGCCTCTGGACCTTGAGAAGATCATCGCTGCGTCCCTGATCGTCAAGAAAACCGTCGTGGAACAGGACGAGCGCGAGAGCGGCCTGCGCAAAATATTGAACTTCGGGCATACCATCGGCCACGGCATTGAGAGCGTCACCGGCCTCCTGCACGGAGAATGCGTCGCGATGGGTATGATCCCCATGTGTTCGCCGGCGGTGAGATCCCGCCTGCTTCCTGTGCTCGGAGCGCTGCACCTTCCCGCCAGGGTCCACGCGGATCCCGAGGAAGTCTATCATGCTGTGCTGCACGACAAGAAGATGGGAGACGGCTATGTCAGCGTAGTGAGTGTCGACAGTATCGGCAGTTATAAAATACAGAAAGTCGACCCCGCTGTGCTCCGCTACGGTATTGATGTAGTGGTGAGGCTCTGACGCGGATACACGCTGCTATGCGAATAGGAGAATAGAATTATGATGTACATGGATTTCAAGCGCAAACTCCCGATCCCTATGGAGACCAAAGAGATGTATCCTCTGACCGGCGACATGGCTGAGACAGTGGAGAGAACAGTCACAGAGCTCAAAGCGATCTTCTCCGGCGACAGCGAAAAGCTCGCCCTGATCATCGGGCCCTGCTCGGCTGACAACGAGGAGAGCGTCATTGACTATATATCCAGGCTTATGCCTCTGCGGGAACAGGTGAAGGATAAGATCCTCATTGTCCCCCGCATTTACACGAACAAGCCCCGGACGACCGGCGAAGGCTACAAGGGGCTGGTCCACCAGCCGGATCCCAACGCGCAGCCCGATCTCTTTAAGGGGATCATTGCCACACGCGAACTGCACATGCGCGCGGTGAAGGAGACAGGATTTGTATGCGCGGACGAGATGCTCTATCCGGAGAACCACAAATATCTGGACGACCTTCTGGGCTATGTGGCGGTCGGCGCCCGCAGCGTGGAGGACCAGCAGCACAGACTGACTGCCAGCGCAATTGAGTGCCCTGTCGGTATGAAGAACCCCACCAGCGGGGACCTGACTGTCATGATGAACAGTATTTTGGCAGCACAGCACGAGCACGATTTCATCTACCGCGGCTGGGAGGGACATTCCTACGGAAATCCCTTCGCGCACGCGATCCTCAGAGGATATGTGAACAGACAGGGTGTCTCACACCCTAACTATCACTACGAGGACCTGCTCTATCTCTCGGATCTTTACAAGAAATGGGAGCTGAAGAATCCCGCCGTCGTGGTCGACTGCAACCACGCCAACAGCGGAAAGAAGCCCTTCGAGCAGGCGCGCATCCTCAAGGAAGTTCTGCATTCCTGCCGCTACAACCCGAAGGTAAAGAAGCTCGTGAAGGGCTTTATGGTGGAGAGCTACATAGAAGACGGAAATCAGCCGGTCGACGGCGGCGTGTACGGAAAGAGCATCACAGACGCATGCATCGGGTGGAAAAAGACGGAGAAACTGATTTACGATATGGCGGAACTACTGTGATTTACGCGCTGATTGCGCTAAAATAATAATATGCGCAGGCCCTGTACGGGCCCGGAAGCGAATACAAATAATAATCAGGCCGGCCAAGGCCGGCAGGTGCCGCGAGGGCACAGGAGGGAGGATTTTATGAATCTGCTTGGTTTACTGATGGCTGCTATGACAACGAAGAATGCTTTGGGACAGATTGCTAAGAAGACCGGTCTCTCTGAGAAGCAGATCAAAAAGCTTATGTTGATCGCGATCCCGATCCTGATCAAATACCTGACCAAGAACGCTTCATCAGGCGACGGCGCGCATTCTCTTTTAGGAGCTCTTGCCCAGCACAACAACAAAGAGGATATGGGCATTCAGCTCAAGGACGCCGATGAGAAAGACGGCCACAAGATCATTGGCCACATCCTCGGCAAGAAGGAGGAAACTGTCACACAGAATCTCTCTGCTCAGTCCGGTCTGACCCAGGAGCAGGTCAACCAGATCCTGGCTATCATGGCGCCCGCGATCCTCAGCGGCGTCTCCGAGGCTGCATCTAACCAGAAGCCCGCCGCGCAGTCCGCGGCACCCGGCATCTTCAGCGTTCTTCTGGGAACAGGCGCCCAGGTCCAGGCTGAGGAGAAGGATGACGCCATCAACGGCACAGCGCTTCTTCAGGCACTGCTGAATGCGAGAAAGTAAACCGGGGACAATGAGATGAATAAGAAGATGTTCTGGATCCTGATAGGATTCATCCTGATCCTGCAGATCCCCCTCTTTCTGATGATGCACTGAAAAAAGGGGCTGAAATATATAAAAAAGACCGGTCAGCGGCAGTTCATGTGCCGCCGGCCGGTCTTTTAAGCTTTCCAGATCAATTACACGATCACGTCAAATTTCTCGATATTGTGGAAGGCCGCGCTGCCGTCTTCAGCGAAGAAGCGGACATCGGTGTCCTCGGGATCGGGGTATACATTCGCGGTCATCACGTGTCTGCCTCCGTCGATGAAAACTTCCAGCGAGCTGACGTCGAGCAGCATCTCCAGCTCGATGGATTCCGGGGAGTCAATGTCCAGTTTGCGGACATTCACGTTGTCCTCACTGCCCGTGAAAGGAATCCCGGACTTACTGCGGTCGATAGCGAGAACGCCCTCTTCGCGGTCAAAATATACTACGGTTTCATGTTCCTCCCCCGCAAAGAGTTTGACGCCTGCGCGGGCGGCGGTGCCGGGCTCCAGAGTCAGGCGGATCCTTGTGACTGTGCCGCTGATGCCCTTGACGGATACTTCACTGTCGGTGATGGAGAGGGACTGGCAGGTCACCTTGTTCTTGCAGAACCTGTCGAGCTCCCTTGCCGGTTTCTGGATCAGACAGTCTCCGTCCATGCTGAGTTCTCTGGGGAAAGAATAGGTGCCTGCCCAGCCTTCAGCCTGGGTGGGGTAGTTGCGGTCCCACATTTCTTTCCAGGAGATCATGATATAGCGCCCGTCGGGCATGTGCAGGCTCTGCGCGGCGTAGAAGTCGAAACCGTTGTCGAGCTCTCCGATCTTTTTAAGATCGAAGCGGCCGGTCTCAAAGTCCAGTTTTCCCAAAAGGTAGAGTCCGGAGTGGACATTCTGGAAGTGGTTGTCCATCTGAGGCAGGTTCTGGGGGCTGGTAAGTATGACTTCCTTTCCGTCGATCACCAGATAGTCCGGACATTCATAGACGCCGTTGAGGTTATAGAAGTCATCTTCAAACTCCGGCTGCCTGTGAAGCAGATGCCCCACATATTCCCACTTCATCAGGTCGCGGCTCCTGCACAGAATGAGGTTTCCGAAACCTGCGTCCGCAGGCTCTATGCCAAAGACATCGTCCAGAGAAGGAGACTGCCCTTTGTGACTGACGCCCACATGCTGAGCTCCGTCCACCTCTGCGTAGCGGAGAGAGGAGGAGGGGGCGTGCTTGTCCCATTTTGAGGTGCGCTCATCGAGCTCTTCCTTGCTCGCATTCAGATCGATCACGCGCGCGCCGGCGATGAAGTAGTACCAGCCGTCCTTTTTAAAGAGGCGGGGATCCCTGAAATCCAGAGGGGACACTTCTTTGCTGAGCATGTCAGCGGTCAGGATGGGATTGGACTCATCTTTGGTAAATGTAACTCCGCCGTCTTCAGACACTGCCATGCACTGTCTCTGCAGCGTGGGCTGCGCGGCGGTGTACATCAGGTACAGCTTGCCGTCCTTCTCGATGGTGGAACCGGAGCAGCAGCCGCAGATGACTTCATAATCCCGGTCCGGAACAAGAGCGACCGGGAGCACATCCCAGTGCACGAAGTCCTCGGTTGTGAAATGGCCCCAGTGCATGGTGCCCCACGCGGGTTTATGGGGGTAATGCTGGAAGAAGAGGTGCGCTTTGCCGTTATAATAGATGGTTCCGTTGGGGTCGTTGGACCAGCCCGAAGGCACGGAAGCGTGATAATAGGGTCTGTAACTCTTTTTCATAATTCCTCCTGTTTGAGAGAATCTGTCAGCCGGAATCTCCGGAAGCGTCAATAGTGGATCACATTTTCTTCACTCCGGATCCCCTCTGCCAGGAGCAGTTTGTCGACCTGGTCGTTGGAGTACCGGTCTGTGGGATAAATCTGGGAAATTCCGTATTCGGACATGATCTTGATCCTTTCGTGCGCATAAAAGTTCTGCACTTATAGAATACCACAAAGCCCCTGCTAAATCCTTATGAGAAACAAAAGTATGAAATAATCCGGGGATGCGGTATTATTAAATATAAGGTTTAAAGACGCGCCCGGAGCGGATCGCCCGGATAGCGTCGACCGGCCTGCCCACAAGAGGCCGGAGTGGGAGAATTGAGTCATATGAATGAGATGAAAATGAGCCGGCGCGGCGAAGAACCCTCTGTTCCTGCCGGGATCCGGATCCGAGAGGCAGCAGTGGACGACGCGGCCAGGCTTCTCGAGATCTATGCCTATTATGTCGAGAAAACCGCTATCACTTTCGAATACGATGTGCCTTCACTCGAGGAGTTCAGGGGCAGGATCGCGCATATAAAGGAGCGCTATCCCTATCTGGTGATCGAGAGGGACGGTGTGATCGAAGGATACGCCTATGCCGGTGTCTTCAAGGACAGGGCGGCCTATGACCGGTCTTGCGAGATGACGATCTATCTCGACCGCGAAGCGGTCGGAGAAGGCCTGGGAAGGAAGCTCTACGAGGCCCTTGAGGAAGCACTGAAGGCGCAGGGGATCCTTAATCTCTACGCCTGCATCGGATATCCGGATGAAGCGGACGAATACCTGGACTACAACAGCGCGCAGTTTCACGAACATCTGGGATACAGAACGGTCGGCACTTTCCACCAGTGCGGATACAAGTTCGGGCGGTGGTACAGCATGATCTGGATGGAGAAAATGATCGGTGAACACAAATGACGCAGGCCGGGGAAATGAGCAGAATGAGTGAAATGGAAAGACTGAAAACGATCATAGAGCGCCTCCGCGCCAAAGACGGATGCCCCTGGGACAGCACACAGACCCATGAGAGCATCAAGGCGATGTGCATTGAGGAGGCTGCGGAGGTCGTGTGCGGGATCAATATTTTGACAGCTACGGGCGATCCCGAGAATCTGAGGGAGGAGCTGGGCGACCTGCTCTTCCAGGTGATCTTCCACGCGAGCCTTGCGGAGGAAGAGGGGCTCTTTACACTGGAGGATGTGGCGAAGACTGCCGCGGACAAGATGGTGCGCAGGCATCCGCATCTCTTCGGCGGGGCAAAATACAGCTCGGAAGCGGAGAAAGACGCCGCCTGGGAGGAGATCAAACGGGC
>DGTA01000041.1 GCA_002394165.1 Lachnospiraceae bacterium UBA4348
AAATCTGGCGTTGCGAAGTAGTAGACGTCTGTTTTCTGGTTGTAAAAATACGAGAACGTGCCGTCCATCTTCACGGTCTTGCCATGATAGGTTTCCGGTACCTGCATCATCTGGAAGACTTCCGAGTAGACAACCGGAACACAGGATCAGAAGCGGCCATTTTTTCATTACTTAAGCGCCTCCTTGAGCACTTCCAGGTTTTTCTCCATGATGGAGAGGTAGTCAGCCCCGTTTTCAATATCCTTCCGGGTAGTTCCCTGCATGGAATCAAGAATCAGGATCTGGAGACCGTCCGATTTCGCATTGTTTGCGATCGTCTCAGCAAGACGGCAGTCACTGCCCTCGATCGCCATAATGGAGTGAAGGGAGAGTTCCTCCATTTTCTGTGACAGGAAGATGACGGTTTCGAAGCTCGCCTCTGTCTCCGCAGAGCAGCCGGCGAAAGCGGCATAATAATCGATGCCGTAATCGTCTGTCATATAGCGGAACGGGAAGCGGTCGCCAAACAGGAGCGTTTTGACCGGTGCGGCATCCACCACGGCCTGGTATTCCCCGTCAAGCTCATCGATCCTGGCGGAGTATTCTTCTTCATTGGAAGCGTATTGGTCCGCGTGATCAGGATCGATCTCCTGAAGGGCCTGGCAGATGGATTTTGTCAGAATGGATGCGTTGCGGAGGGAGAGCCATACATGCTCATCGTATTCAGGCCCCTCTTCGTGCCCGTGTTCTTCGGCCTCCATGCCTTCAACGATCTCTTCTTCTTTTGCATGGTCTCCAAGCACTTCCAGAAGATTGATCACCTTCATGTCTTTGTTTACGGCTTCACCCAGGGCATCCTCCACCCAGCGGTCAGATTCGCCTCCGACGTAGATAAAAAGATCACAGGTCGAGATCTTAAGGATGTCGTCGGCAGTCGGCTGATAGCTGTGAAGATCCACCCCGTTGTCGAGGAGAAGAGTGGTCTCGGCCCCTGCGGGGTTGTCTCCGAGGATGTTGATGACCCAGTCATATTCGGGGAAAATGGTGGTTACGATGGAAATGGGAGCATCCTCCTGCGCACAGGCGGACACACCGAAAACGCCCGCCGCGAACGCAGCGGCGATCACAGGGATAAGTATTTTTTTCATGATAAAACCTCCGTCGGATGTGTTTAAAATTCAAGGGGTGATCAGAAACATAGAAATATAAGACGGAGAGATCTTTAATTGTTGAGCCGGACCTTGTTCAGAACAGGGGTGCTGCAGATGGGGCACTCGTCCCCGTCGCACTCATGCCCGGCCTCGACGGCGAGGTACAGGGAGGAGAGCACAAGGGCAGCGAGCATCATAACGATGATGATGCCGGACAGGATCTTATCTTTCAGATGACGATTGACGGATGCCATCGGCGGCTCCCCCTTTCTGCGTTTTTCTGAATCTATCATTAGAAATGGCGGGTGTCAAGAAAGGCACCGGCCCGGGCTGTTGTTGCCGGATCTGAAAAGGGTTATAATCTTATCAGGCGCAGCCCGTCATCTTCAGGGCATAATTGACGATCCGCTGGGAGAGGGGCATGCAAAACTCCGCCACCGGTCCGACCAGGAATGCGCACACCAGCGTGCCGACGCCGAAACGACCGCCAAGGAGTGCTCCGATCAGGACAAAACAAAAATCCACGATGATCCGGATGACGCCAAAGCGCTTCCCGCATTTTTCGCTGATGACCACAGCGACCAGGTCATTGGGGCCGGTGCCCGCCTCGGAGCGGATAACGATCGTCATGCCGAAGGCGAGGATCATGCAGCCGGCGACCAGCGCAAGGACCTTGACCGGCAGGGGCGACTGGGGAATATGCAGTCCCGCAAGAAGCCAGGTGAAAAAGTCTATGATCGGCCCGCCGCAGAACATGCACACGACGGTGCCGGCCTTGATATAGGAGCGGTCCGTGATCAGCAGGATAAGGATGATCAAAAAACAGACGGCCATGTGAGTCATCCCGTGCGTGATCTGCACGGCTCCGGCCGCACCGGCCAGGCGGTGCAGACCCTGGATGAGGACATTGAAGGGATCCGCACCCAGATCCGACAGGATGAATAAAGTAACGCCCAGGTGGGCGATCGTCAGACCGAGAAAAAGAACGACCAGACGGACGATATATTCTCTGAGATTTTTTTGCATGATCGAATATTCCTTATAAAGTGCTTTCTTCGCGGAGACGGACTAAAGATAACACAGATAACAGCAGCGCTTCAAGCTGTTTGATTTCAGAAAGGAAAAACGCTTCCATGAGCCTGTATGCCATCGGTGACCTGCATCTGCATTTTCAGTCCGAGCTCAAGGCACGCTCGCAGCTTAAGGACCGGGTCTGGAGAAACCATGAGGAGAAGTTTCGGAAGAACTGTGAGAAGATGATCAGCGGGGACGATACTCTTGTTCTGGTGGGTGATCACAGCTGGGGGAAGAATCTGGAGCAGTGTGAGCAGGACCTGGAGTATATCCGGGATCTTCCGGGGAGGAAGATCCTGACCCGCGGCAACCATGACATGTTCTGGGACGCAAAGAAAACGAACCGGCTCAATGAACTTTTCAGGCCGAACCTTACATTCCTGCAGGACAGCTATGAAACCTACCGGGATTATGCGCTTGTCGGGACGAAGGGATACATCTTTGAAGGACCATATTACCTGAACCGTTACGGGCAGATCATCGGATGGGATGAGGAAGCGGCCGAAAAAGCAAAAAAGCTGGTCAGCCGCGAGCTTGGCCGGCTGCGCACCTCATTTGAGCTGGCGAAGGCGGACGGATACCGCAGATTCATCATGTTCCTGCACTATCCGCCGACCAACATCCTGGAGGAGCGCAGCGGCTATACCGATATGGCGGAGGAATACGGGGCAGAGCAGGTGATCTATGCCCACAGCCATGGGGAGAGCCGGTTTTATGACAGTATCCACGGGGAATACCGGGGCAGGCGCTACAGCCTGGTGTCGGGAGATTTCCTGAAGTGGAAGCCGATGAAAGTGCTGGATTGAGACGACAGTATCAGATAATGACTGAAAAGGGAGGACAGACCGGATGAAGAGACTTGCCGTGTTTTTTCCCGGTATCGGGTATACCGTGGATAAGCCGCTGATGCATTACAGCCGCAGACTGGCAGCCCAGAGCGGCTTTGAAGTGAAGCTGCTTCCATATACCGGTTTTCCGGAGAAGATCCGGGGAGACCGCACAAAGATGGAGGAGAGCTACCGGATCGCCAGGCAGCAGGCGAAAGAGATGATGGCCGACACCGACCTGGCTGCGTATGATGATATCCTGTTTGTGGGTAAAAGCATAGGGACGATCGTCGCCGCCGAGATGGCGGCTGATTCACCGGCGCGCAGCCGCATCCGCCTGGTGCTGTACACCCCCATCGAGGATACCTTCTCCTTCCCGGTGGCGAACGCCGTCGCCTTTACCGGGGCGAAAGACCCGTGGGTCAAAGGACCGGATTCTATCCCGGCCCTATGTGACAGGAGCGGGATCCCGTGCGTGGTGATCGACGGTGCAAACCACTCGCTCGAGAGCGGGGATATACAAAAAGACCTGAAGGCGATGATAAAGATCATGGAACGGACACAGCAGTTCATGGATGAATAAGACGGAGGATGACGAATGTATGATGTTGTGATTATCGGCGCCGGTGTGACCGGCTGCGCCATAGCCCGGTTCCTTTCGGCGTACCGCGGTTCGTTCTGCGTGCTGGAACGATCGGAGGATGTCTGCACGGGAACTTCCAAGGCGAATTCAGCGATCATTCACGCCGGGTTTGATGCGGCCCACGGGTCGCTGATGGCAAAGTATAACCTGCTGGGAAACAGGATGTATCCGGAGCTGGCGAAGGAACTTGATTTTGAATATAAAAACAACGGCTCGCTGGTGCTGGCGCTTCACGAGGAAGATATCCACAAGCTGGAAGAGCTGATGGAGAACGGCAGGAAAAATGGGGTGGAAGGCCTCGAGATCGTGGGGCGGGAGCGCCTGAAGGAACTGGAGCCGGCGGTGGGACATGTTCCGGTGGCAGCCCTGTATGCACCCACGGCGGGCATCATCTGTCCCTTCGGGGCGACCATCGCTTTTGCGGAGAACGCCTGCACCAACGGCGTGGAATTCCGCTTTGACACAGAGGTAAAGGGCCTTGGTCCGGCACAGGACGAGAACGGGGAAAGCTGCTGGGTCGTCCAGACGGCGCAGGGTGTGATCCGCACCAGGACGGTGGTCAACGCGGCCGGTGTCTATTCGGACGTCCTCCACAACATGGTCTCGGCCGACAAGATCCACATTACGCCCAGGCGCGGGGACTATCTCCTTCTCGACCGCAAGACCGGGGGATATGTAAAGCACACGGTATTCCAGGTGCCCGGCAAGTTCGGAAAGGGCGTACTGGTGAGCCCGACAGTCCATGGCAATACCATCATCGGGCCGACGGCGGAGGATATTGACGATAAGGAAGGCGTGGAGACCACCGCCGAAGGGTTTGATGACCTGATGGAAAAGGCGGGCTTCGCCTTTGATGATCTTCCCCTGCGCGAAGTGATCACGAGCTTCGCCGGACTCAGGGCCCACGAAGACCGTCATGATTTTATACTCGGAGAGGTGAAGGACGCCCCGGGCTTCTTTGACTGCGCGGGGATCGAATCCCCCGGACTGACCGCGGCGCCGGCGATCGGAAAAGAGATCGCCGGGCAGCTGGCAGAAAAACTGGGACTGAAGGAAAATCCGGATTTCGTGGGTACGAGAAAGGGCTTCCCCGACGTGAAGAGCCTTCCGCCCGATGAGATCGCGGCTCTCGTGAAAGAGAAGCCGGACTACGGCCGGATCGTCTGCCGGTGTGAGCAGGTGAGCGAGGGAGCGATCATCGACGCGATCAGGCGGCCTTTGGGAGCAAGGAGCCTGGACGGCGTCAAAAGAAGAGTCCGGGCCGGCATGGGCAGGTGCCAGGGCGGCTTCTGTTCGCCCAGGATCATGGATATCCTCGCCAGGGAATGGGGCGTCGATCCGGCCGATATCACAAAGGCCGGCGGACATTCGTCCGTGATCGTCGGCCTGGTCAAGGACAGAGTATGAAGGAGGGGCCAATGAATAAGACAGATTATGACTTGATCGTGATCGGCGGCGGTCCCGCCGGACTGGCTGCTGCCATCGGCGCCTATGACGCCGGGGAGAAAAACATTCTCATCCTGGAGCGGGACACCCGCCTTGGCGGCATCCTCAACCAGTGCATCCATAACGGATTTGGCCTGCATACTTTCCAGGAGGAACTGACCGGGCCGGAATACGCGCAGCGATTTGCCGATCTTGTCCTCGAACGCGGGATCGAATGCAGGCTCGATACCATGGTCGTTTCCGTGGGGACCGACGCGGAGGGGATCAAGGAGGTGGCGGCCGTCAACGAGACGGATGGTCTTCTGCGCCTCAGGACCAGGGCGCTGATCCTGGCCATGGGATGCCGGGAGAGAAGCCGGGGGGCCCTCAACATTCCCGGGTTCCGCCCCGCCGGCATTTTCTCGGCTGGCACGGCGCAGCGGCTGGTCAACATTGAAGGATACCTGCCGGGCAGACGGGTGGTGATCCTCGGCTCCGGCGATATAGGACTGATCATGGCCAGGCGCATGACGCTCGAAGGGGCAAAGGTGCTGGTCTGCGCGGAGCTGATGCCCTACTCGGGAGGCCTCAAGAGAAATATCGTCCAGTGCCTGGATGATTTCGGGATCCCCCTCAGACTTTCCCATACGGTGGTCCGCATCGAGGGAAAAGAACGTGTGGAAGGCGTCGTCCTGGCGAAGGTGGGGTCGGACCGCAAGCCCATTCCGGGGACGGAGGAGCATTACGAGTGTGATACGCTTCTGCTTTCCGTGGGCCTTCTTCCCGAGAATGAGCTCACGGTGGGCCTTGGCGCCGAGATGAGCCGTGTCACGGGAGGACCGGTGGTCAATGAATCGCTGGAGACTTCGGTTCCGGGAGTGTTCGCCGCCGGAAATGTGCTTCATGTCCACGATCTGGTGGATTATGTCAGTGAGGAGGCGAAGCTTGCCGGGGAAAGTGCCGCGGCCTATGTACGCGAGTGCCGGGAAGCCGAGCAGGCGGGGACAGAAAAATCCCGGGACAGGATCCCGGTCGGCTTCTCTGGCGGCATCAGGTATACGGTGCCTTCTTCGGTAGATCCCGGACGGGTCCGTCACTGGATCAAATTCCGGTTCCGCGTGGGAGAGGTGATGACGAACCGCAGGGTGGTGCTGTCGATCGACGGGGAGAGTGTCCTTTCCAGAAAGCGCCGCGTCATGGCGCCGGGCGAGATGGAAGAGCTGGTGCTGACAAAAAAGGTGCTGGATGCGCACCCTGACATGAAGTCGCTGGAGATTCGGATAGAGGAGGACAATTGATGAATACGGTAAATCTGACCTGTATAGGATGTCCGCTCGGATGCCAGATCGAGGTGATGATGGGAGATGACAATGAGATCCTCCTGATCACCGGAAATACCTGCCCAAGGGGTGAGAGCTACGCCAGGAAGGAAGTGACCGCGCCGACGCGGATCGTGACCAGCTCAGTGAGGGTGTACGGCAGCAGGACCGGCGAGCGGATGGTGTCCTTAAAGACTGCGTCCGATATTCCCAAGGACAGGATCATGGATGTGATCAGGGATCTTCGCGGCGTGGCGGTTCCGTGCCCGGTCCGGATCGGCGATGTGCTTTTTAAAGATGTCGCCGGGACCGGGGTGGATATGATCGCCACGAAAAACGTCGATTGAGATCAGTATTCTTTCTTTTTATGGAAGAAACCGATGGCAAAGGCGCCGGGGCCGGAGTAGGAGCCTACGGTGGCGCCAAACTGCATCCGGTAGACGCTGCTCTCATTTCCCTCGAAGAGATCAGCCTGATCCTTCATGTAATCGAGCATGTTGGCGTCGGATAACCCGGACCAGGCCAAGCACACCGGAAGGGAAAAGTCGATCCCGCCGGTGTTGCGGATCATCTCCGACATCAGCTCATATCCTTTTTTCTGGCCGCGCGCCTTGCCCAGGATCTTTACCTTGCCTTCCTCATCCGCGGTGATGACGGGCTTTACCTTGAGCAGGCCGCCGGCCACTTTTGCGGCGAGGGAAATACGGCCGCCCTTGTACGCATACTCGAGGGTGTCGACCTGAGCGATCACGTGAAGCCTCTTCTTGTTCCTCTCGAGGCGCTGGACGATCTCCTCGTGCGTCTTGCCCATTCTTACCAGACCTTCTGCATAGCGGACAAGGACATACTGTGAGGCGCAGACACTGAGACTGTCGACCACCGATACCTTGCCGCCGAAATTCTGTGCCGCCAGATACGCGCTCTGATAGCAGCCGGAAAGACCGGAAGAGACTGTGATGCAGATAACGGTGTCATCATTTTCAATGGCCTGTGCAAAGGCTTTTTCGTATTCATAAGGCGGGACCTGACTGGTTTTGGGAAGCTCGCCCGCTTCTCCCATCCGGCGGTAGAGTTCATCCGCCGAAAGCGTTACATCGTCAAGAAATTCCTCGTCACCGAAGCGGACCGTCAGCGGAAGGACCGTGATCCCCCATTTCGCCGCTGTCTCCTGCCTGATATCACTTCCTGAATCGGTAATGATCCTGATTCCCATACTCATTGAACCTCCTGTAAAGCTTTCAGTATATTTTATTCCAATTTAACAGGATGTAAAGAACTTTTATGTTATAATACCCTCAGCCCATGGCTTAATTGTTTTTTTATGGAGGTTTTATTATGGCTGTTAATCGTTTTGTACTCAATGGAATGTCCTTCCATGGCCACGGTGCCATCAATGAGATCCCGGGGATCATCGCTTCGAAAGGCTTTAAGAAGGCTTTTGTCGCTTCTGATCCGGATCTGGTGAAGTTTGGTGTTACGGCTAAGGTGACGTCGCTTCTTGAAGAGAACGGGATCGACTATGTTGTCTATTCCAACATCAAACCCAATCCGACCATCCAGAACGTTCAGGAAGGCGTGGACGCTTACAGGGCTTCCGGCGCTGATTTCATGATCACGATCGGCGGCGGCTCTTCGATGGATACCGGCAAGGGAATCGGCATCATCGTCAACAACCCGGAATACTACGATGTCCGTTCGCTCGAGGGAGTGGCCCCGACGAAAAAGCGCACCGTCTTTACCATTGCGGTTCCCACGACCGGCGGTACCGGCGCAGAGTCCACGATCAACTACGTGATCACGGACGTTGAGAAGAAACGCAAATTTGTGTGTGTGGATCCTAACGATATCCCCGATGTCGCAGTCGTTGACCCGGATATGATGTCCTCGATGCCCAAAGGACTGACGGCTTCCACCGGTATGGACGCTCTTACACACGCGATCGAAGGCTATACCACCAAAGCGGCCTGGGCTCTGTCTGACTGCCTGGATCTTGAAGCGATCAAGCTGATCGCAAAGAACCTGCGCGCTGCTGTCAACAACGATCCGGACGGACGTGAAGGAATGGCTCTTGCCCAGTATGTGACGGCTATGGCTTATTCGAACGTTGGCCTGGGAATCGCCCACTCGATGGCCCATACTCTCGGCGCTGTTTACGACACGCCCCACGGCGTGGCCTGCGCCATGATGCTTCCGATCGTTATGGAATTCAACAAAGAGTACACCGGCGAAAAGTACAAAGCGATCGCCGAGGCATTCGGTGTTGATACGACCGGAATGGATCAGGAAACCTACCGTCAGGCGGCGATCGATGCCGTGCAGCAGCTTTCCGTTGATGTCGGAATCCCGACCAAACTCGAGAAGCTGAAAGAGGAAGATCTTCCGTTCCTGTGCGAATCCGCCGCAGCGGATGCCTGCGCACCCGGCAATCCCAGAGAGGCAACGCTGGCTGATTTCGAGGCAATGTTCCGCAAACTGATGTAATTTCTGACAGGGGACGGTTCTCATATATAATATCAAATAAAAAAGGATCACCCTGTTCCACGGGGAACACTCGCGTTCTGACCTCGCGCAGCGGTACATAAGGCTCGGGCTTCGCCCTTGCCAAGTACCGGCGCTGCGGTCACGTCCCCTTTGGAACAGGGCGATCCTTTTTTCTATGATGTCATGAAGAGGGCTGTCCCCTGTCAGATTGCATAAATTGTACACTCAAAAACTGTACAACCTTACAAAGTTGTTGCGATTTGGCCGAGTTATGTTGACATGCAAAGACAAGTTGGGCTATAGTTGTACGCAGTGAAGGGCCTGTTATTTTCAAGTTGTATAGTCAAGGCCCTCCGGTACAAGACAACTTGTACGGTTATTTGTACCTGACAACTTGGTGCAGTATTTATTGTGTTTCAAAAGGAGGATGTACAATGAAACGTAAACTTATCAGCGCGGTCATGACCGCAGCCATGGTTGGTTCCCTGGCGGTTTCCTCTGTCCCGGCTTACGCGGGCGACATTGCCAACGAAGACATCACCATCGGCGTTTCCATCTGGAGCTCCACAGACGTTCTCGGTTCTCAGTGCAAACTGATCCTTGACGCAGCTGCTGAGGCACTGGGCGTTAAAGTTCAGTATGTTGACCAGGGTCATGTTTCCGAGAAGGTTACCCAGTCTGTTGATACACTGTGTGCCGCCGGCTGCCAGGGTATCGTGATCTGCAACTCTGCTGACAGTGAGATGATGAGCGCGATCAACACCTGCAACAACAACGGTGTTTATCTTGCACAGTTCTTCCGCGTAATCAGCGAAGAAGCCAACCCCGATATCTATGAGCTTGCAAAAGCTTCCGAGTATTATGTTGGTGCCGTTCATGAGAACGAGCCCGAGAACGGCGAGAAGCTGGTTAACATCCTCCTTGAAAAAGGCTGCAGAAACATTGGTCTGATCGGCTGGGAGCAGGGCGATGCTACATGGCTTGGCAGATGGGAAGGCTATCAGGCCGGTGTTGAGGCTTGGAACGAAGCTAATCCCGATGACCAGGCAAAACTGTCTGATCCGCAGTATGCAGGCACCACTTCCGAAGGCGGCGCAAAGGCAGCTGACGCTCTGATGCAGGCTGATCCCGAGCTGGATGCCATCATCCCGGCCGGCGGCGGCGGAGAGCCCCTGCAGGGTGCTATCAGCGCTATCGAAAAAGCTGGCAAGACCGGTGAGATCGCTGTTGTTTCCACAGACTTCCTTCCGGATCTTGGCGAGAGACTTGAGAATGGTTCCATGGCTGGTGAGTCCGGCGGACATTACTGCGATCCGCTGTTCGCATTCATGATGGTCTACAATGCGATCAAGGGCAACTACACTGATTTCGCAGGCACCTTCAACGATGTTCTGTTCCCGTATCTGTATGTTGCTTCTCCGGAAGACTATGCTGATTATGAGACCTACTTCGTAGATCAGCTTCCTTACACCTCTGATGAGCTGGTTGCTATGGCTGATCTGAGCCTTGAGGATCTGGCAGCTACCGCTGCTTCCCTGTCCATCGAGGATGCTGCAGCCCGTGCTGCAAAATAATCTGTACAATACAGTTTGCCCCGTGTAACGGCAGGCTGAAACATCAGTGGGGTTGCCGCAGGCTTATGTTATGGCGGCAGCCCCCTTTTTTCGGGATGGTGGCTCCACCTCCCGTTGGCGGGACTTGAATAAAAAAGATTGAGGTGAAACGTATGGGCTCTACTGCAAATACTGCCGGCGGAAAGAAAATGGGCGGCAAGGCCCTCGGCTATGTGATACTGGTCCTTCTGGTCATCGCATCCTGGGCGATCTTCAAGATCATCACACCGTCCAATTTCGGAAAACCGTCCAATCTGCTCAGCTACTTTGAGGCATCCCTGATGGTGTCCGCCGGTGCTGTCGGATTTTTCTTTGTCATGGTCATGGGGATGTTCGACTTCTCCATCGGCGCAAACATCATGCTTTCTTCCATCGTGGGCACCGTGCTTGCCTCCAGGTTCGGACTGGGATATCCCGGACTGATCCTCGGCTGCATCGCGACCGGCGCGATCATCGGGACGATCAACGGTCTCTTCTATGTGACGCTGCGTATCCCTTCCATGATCGTCACGACCGGTCTGGCCCTGATCTACGAGGCGATCGCCAGCTATATCGCGGGCGGTCAGTCGGCTACCCTGCCCTCTGATCTGCGTGCCTTCGGCTCCATGCCGGGCAATCTGATCCTTGCGGTCATCGCATTCGTGGCAGCCTATCTGCTGCTCAACTATACAAAGATCGGTACTTACACCTATGCCATCGGCTCCGATGAGTTCGTTGCCAAGAACATGGGTATCAACGTAAAGCGGTACAAAGTGATCGCATTCATCATCTCCGGCGCTTTCTTCGGAGTGGAAGCCATCCTGACCATCAGTTACGGCTCCTCCATGGTCGCCGAGACAGGCATGCTTTCCATGAGCCGCAACTTCTATCCGACGATGGGCTGCTTCCTGGGTATGGCCATGAAGAAATACGGCATCCCGATCCCGGCTATCATCATCGGTGAATTCTTCCTGCAGATCATCTATTACGGCTTCGTGGCGCTGGGCGCTCCCACAGCCGTCAACGATGTTATCTCGGGTCTGGCACTGCTGATCATCGTAACCCTGACCACCAAGGTCACCAAGGGTGAGATCGTTAAGTAATTCGAAGGGGGAAAAAGGAATGAGCGAAGTAAGATTACAG
>DGTA01000145.1 GCA_002394165.1 Lachnospiraceae bacterium UBA4348
CCGAACTGGTTGCACGGGATATCCAGGATCTCAAGTCCCTGGTCATGATAGTCGCGATACAGCTGTTCGATCGGTGCATACTGCGGAGTGAAGCCGCAGCCTGTCGCCGTATTGACGACCAGAATCACTTTCCCTTTATAGTCAGCCAGATTCAGAGTCTCGCCTTTTCCTGTAGTCAACGTGTAATCATAGATCATTTTAGTTTCTCCTTTGATCTTTATGCAGAAAATGCGGTTGCATAGATCAGGCTTCGTCCGCCTTGATAACGGACCATTTCCCGATCAGTCTCTCGAGGGACCACTGCGCATTGGCAGGACTTGTGGAAGGCAGACATACGGCCTCTCTTCCCGTGACAGGTTCAATATACTTCCTGTAAAGTTCAAACGATTTTCGGCCATTGCAGTAAATGCGCCCGATCGCGCAGCTCCCGAAGATCACCTGCAGGTCATTGGGACGTACATTCCGGATGCTGGCATCGGACGATCCGGTGATCTCACAGCTGGCGATGGTATCCCAGAGCGCCATGTGATGATCCAGGATCAGCCTCTTTTTCTCCTCGACCGTTGAAGGGACCTCACAGCCGAAAACGGCCGCAATGACTTTCCAGAAACGGTTCTGAGGATGACCGTAAAAAAACTGCTGCTGCCTTGATTTCACGGACGGAAAAGAACCCAGGATGAGTACCCGGCTCTCCGGTGAATACAGCGGTCCAAAGGGATGATGCAGCACCCGGGCTGCCGGATCGTTTGTATTATTCATTATACACATTTCCCCCGAAATAGCAAAAAGTGTGCCCGAGGCCCTTTAAGGCCTTTCAGGCACACTACAGTCAACGATGGATAAACATCAGGCTCATCAGCCCAGTACGTCTCCAAGATCTGCACTCTTGATACCGTGTTTCTCAGCAAATCCGGTAAGGATCAGTGTCAGGGCACCGTCGCCGGTCACGTTGCAGGCAGTTCCAAAGGAATCCTGCAGAGCGAAGATCGTCAGTATCAGGGCCGTACCGGTCTCATCAAAGCCAAGGATACCGGTGATCAGGCCAAGGGAAGCCATAACGGTACCACCCGGGACACCGGGAGCTCCGATCGCGAACACACCCAGCAGCAGGCAGAACAGCAGCATCTTTGCCGGGGACGGGAAAGTTCCGTAAAGCATCTTGGAAACAGCGATCACGAAAAAAGTCTCCGTCATAACGGAACCGCAAAGGTGGATGTTGGCAAACAGCGGGATACCGAAGCTGACCATATCATCACGAAGAGGCGGCTCAGATTTCTTGGCGCATTCAAGTGCGACAGAAAGCGTAGCGGCACTGGACATGGTTCCGACAGCCGTCAGATAAGCCGGTCCGTAGTTTTTCAGGACGCCCAGCGGGTTCTTTCCTGAATAAGCACCGGCAATGCCGTAAAGCAGAGCCAGCCAGATATAGTGGCCGATCAGCACGATCACGATGATGATCAGGAAGATCGGAAGCTGCTTGGTGATGGATCCTTCATAGGCCAGGGTGATAAAGGTGGTTCCGATCAGCAGCGGAAGTACCGGGATCACGAACTTGGTCACGATGGAAAGAACGATCTTCTGGAACTCTTCAAGAACGGCGGTAACGGTCTTGGCCTGATTCCAGGCAGCTGCCAGACCGACCAGTACGGAGAAGAACAGCGCAGACATAACCGGCATGATCTGCGGGATCGTCAGCTCGAAAACAACGGGCGGAAGCTCTTTCAGTCCGTCAACCTCAGGGGAAAGTGCAAGATGCGGCAGGATCGCAAATCCGGCTGCAGTTGCGGTAAATGCTGCCATGATGGAAGACACATAAGCCAGGCAGAGGGCAACGATAAGCATAATGGATGCATTTTTGCCCAGTCTGGTAATGGACGGTGCGATAAATCCGATGATGATCAGCGGTACGCAGAAGCTGATGAACTGACCGGCAATGAATTTGACGGTCACTACAACGTTAAGAATACCGTGCGTGACGGCCGATCCGTCATGGGAATTCAGGAAAAGACCGATCACGATGCCCAGTACAAGGGACACGATCAGCTTAAACGGCAGGCTGCTGAAGAAACTGTTTTTTTTCATGTTCTCTCTCCTTTGTTAATAGTTTTTTTACAGGCACGATTCAACATCGACCTTATCGATCATGACATTCAGGATCTCGATATCGGTCTCCTTCATGCCGATCTTTCCAATGTAACTCATGTTTTTGATAGTCTTTTCCACATCGTTCTCAATAAAGCCTTCACCGCCCTTGAACTCCTTGTCGCCGATGCTCATATAATGGGCAAGCAGCGCCGCATGGACGCTCGAGGCGATCTTGGCCGCGCAGCTGGGCTTTGCGCCGTCGCAGACGATACCGCCCACATTGCCGAGGGTGTTCGTGATCGTACGCCCGATCGTGTCGTAATCACCGCCGAACATGTAGGTGATCGCCGCCCCGGCTCCGGTCGCAGCGCTGACAGCGCCGCAGAATGCGGACAGGGCACCGATATAGTGCTTGATGTAAATAGAGACCATATTGCTCACCAGCAGGGCGCGCAGCATTTTGTCATGAGAGATCTGCCACTCGGCTGCGTAGGTGATCACCGGAAGCGTGACCGTGATGCCCTGGTTGCCGCTGCCGGAATTGATGACCACCGGCAGGGGACATCCGCTCATACGGGCATCCGAACCGGCTGCTGCCCTCGCGCATGCGCGGGACTTGACATCGGAGCCCCAGTTCTCGAGCAGGGTTTTGCCCACACGGGCTCCCCACGGATTATCCAGGCCTTCCTGGGAGATCGCGCTGTTGCACTCGATCTGCCTCTCCAGTGTGTCGCGGACCTCAGAAAGATCCACAGTATCACAGTACTCCAGCAGGCCGCGCAGCGACATCTTTCTCCTGTCTCCTGTTTTTTTCAGGAGTTCGGAGCTGTCTTCCTTCTTTTCGGCGGCATAGATGACTTCGCCGTCCCGTTCGATCCTGGTGATATTCGTGTGAGTATTCTCGATCAGGACACTGGCACTGTGGTCTTTTCCTTCCACAGTTGCCTTGATATAAAGATTAGGAACACCCTCCTCGAGTTCCACCTCGCAGAAGCCCTCCGACACTTTTTTACCGGCACAAGCTCTCTGCTCGTCCGTCACCCCGGCGATGACCTCGAGAACCTTGTCCGCGTCTCCGCCGATCAGGCCGAGCGTCGCGGCGACCTCAATTCCCTTCTGGTTCCCGGAGTTGGGCACGGTCACCCCTTTGACATTTTTTATGATATTGCCCGAGCAGCGTACATTCAGGTGCACCGGTTCATCCTGCAGCACCTGACCGGCTTTGGCCGCAGCGTAAGCAACGGCGATAGGCTCCGTACAGCCCATCGCCGGCACCAGCTCCTCACGCAGTATCAACGTGTAGTTTTCATAGTCTTCCCTCGTAAGACCCATTCCGCGTGGACCTCCCTCCTAAAAAAATAAGAAAAACAGACATTCCGATGCCCTGTACCGGAACCGAGTACAGGGCACCTGTAAATCCTATATATATTATATGAGTTTTGTCTGAAATGTTCAACCAAGCAGCACTGAAAGATAATTTTTTGGGCATTTTTCCCTTAGCGCTTCAAATACCCCGGGTCAACCGGGAATTCGTAGTAAGTTTCAGGATATGGTTCATTTTCCAGTGTAAAATGCCACCATTCACATTCATAAGGTTTAAACCCGCTGCGTATCATCACGTTCCTCAGAAGCATCCTTGCAGCATGCTGCTGAGGCGTGACCAGGCCGGAATCCGGATGGGATATCTCACTGAAGAAATCGAAAGGACTTCCCATATCCACTTCTTTTCCGGTCCTCATATCCAGCAGCGTAAGATCGACCGTGCTGCCCCGGCTGTGGCTTGACTGACTGGCAATGTACCCTTTCACGAACAGCTCCTGTTTTTGAAGATCCGGATAGAAATACGGCTTCATACGTATATCAGTATCCTCTATCCCCCAGAGCACAAAATGCTTCACCGCGCATGCGGGACGATAGGCGTCAAAAACCTTCAGCCGGTATCCCTGCACAAACAGCTCATTTGCCGCCGATTTAAGGGCCCTGGCCGCCTCTTTGGTGATCAGCGCGCAGGGCTGCTCGTATCCGTCGATGCGGTCCCCGATAAAATTGTAGGTCGTATAGTACCGGATCTCCTGGATGACACCCGGAACAAAATCAGCCAGAACGACAAATCCCGAGGGATCCATGGTCACTGTTTTCCTGAAATCCATTGCAAGTTCCTCCTTTGAATTCCCAGTTGATTATACCGCGGCAGTTCCATGATTGCCACCTGCTCAATGCCTCAGGCGAACGAAAATAATGATAAGTGCTTGACAAAGAATATACAGTGTGATATCACCATGATATCAATTCGATTTTTCTGAAAGGAGAATACATATGTCAGAGAAAACGCTTCAGGGAAAAAAGAACGGAATGTCAGTCCTGCTTCTGACGATCCTCGGTTATCTTGCAGGGATCGCACTCATCATACTGTCAGTCGTTAAGGCAACGTCCGCCGGGCCAGCCCTCGGTTTTTTCATTATCGGCCTGCTGATCCTCTGCCTGGGCTGGATCCCCCTGCTGGGGCTGAAAGTCCTCAAACCGCAGGAAGCCCTTGTACTTACGCTCTTCGGTAAATATATCGGCACGATCCGCGGAGACGGTTTCTTCTTTGTAAATCCTTTCTGCACGGCGGTCAACCCCGCTGCAAAAACAAGACTCGGACAGAGCGGCGACGTGGATGCGGGGACAGGCACCGCCGCAAAGCTTCTTACACTCACGTCCGGAAGTGCGCAGCTTGAAACTGCCAGCAAAAAGATCTCTCTCAAAGCCATGACCCTCTCCAATGCCCGGCAGAAAGTCAACGATGTCCTGGGCAACCCGGTGGAGATCTCTGTCGCCGTCATCTGGAAGGTCAATGATACTGCGAAGGCCGTCTTCAATGTAGACAACTATAAAGAATATCTCTCTCTCCAGTGCGACACCGCGGTCCGTGACATCGTCAAGATCTATCCCTATGATATGGCGCCCGGCATCGACACCACCGGCGACGGCAAAGCGGATGACGGTTCCCTGCGCGGCTCCACGACCGTCGTAGCTGAGCGGATCCGCCAGATGATCCAGGATAAGGTTGCGGAGGCTGGCCTTGAGATCCTTGAAGCAAGGATCACCTACCTGGCATACGCTCCCGAGATCGCAGCTGTCATGCTGCAGCGCCAGCAGGCATCTGCTGTCATCGACGCGAGAAAGATGATCGTCGACGGGGCGGTAGGCATGGTCGAGATGGCTCTGGACCGCCTGAAGGAAAACGGAACGGTCGATCTCGATGAAGAACGCAAGGCAGCAATGGTCTCCAATCTGCTGGTCGTTCTGTGCGGAAACCACGATGCCCAGCCCGTTGTCAACTCCGGCAGCCTGTACTGATCCTTCCATCTAAAACAGGAGTTTATTATGGCAAAAAAACAGATCCCGCTTCGGCTTAGTGAAAAACTATATGACGCCATCGCAGCATGGGCAGAAGACGATTTCAGATCGGTGAACGGGCAGATCGAATATCTCCTCACCGAGTGTGTCCGCCAGCGGAAAAAGAACGGGAAATATGTGTCTGAGACTCTTGATGAGCCGCCGGAGCTTGATATATGAAAACAGATGAATTTCTTCTGATGCTCTATCCGGCCGTCTGGCTGTGGATCACTTTTTCCGGGGTATGCGTATCGAAAAAACGCGTATCCCCGGATTTTCTGCGTCTTGAACAGTCAAAGATGATCCGCGCCTGGGCATGCCTTGGCATCATCCTGCATCACCTGGTGCAGCAGGTCTCCGTTTACGGAATGTACGGCAAAGGCCCTGTCACTGTCCTGAACTACTGCGGTATCTTATTTACCTCTCTCTTCTTTTTCTTTTCCGGTTACGGGCTCCTAATCAATTATATGTCAAGGCCGGACTACCTGGAGGGCTTCCTTCAAAAACGTCTTCCCTCCGTCCTGATCCCGTTCTGGGTGATCAACGCACTTGGAATATGCTTAAACAGGTTCGTGTACGGGATCCGCAGCACCCCTTCTGAGACGGTCAGCGACCTGACGGGATTTACTCTTATCAACAGCAACGGATGGTTCATCATTGAGATCGTGATCCTATACCTGCTCTTCTGGGCGCTCTTCACCCTGATCCCGAATAGAAATGCCGCCCTGGCGATTCTTTGCGCATCAATGCTTATTATCATCCGGTATGCGTTCTTCAGGGAACATGATCCGGCAGGCGCCAAGTCCCACTGGTTCCGCGGCGAGTGGTGGTACAATTCCACCATCACCTTTATCTTTGGACTGCTCTTTGCAAGATTCCGGGACAGGCTCACTGCCTTTTTTACAAAGCATTATGCCGCCTCAGCAGCTGTTTCCGCGGTTCTTTTCGCCGTCACATTCCTTCTGAGCATTTACACAGTCGATCATTACGGTTATTACTCTGGGTACGATATCATAGGCGCAGCGAAATACCGGCCGGCTTTCATCACACTCTGCGCACAGTCGGCCGCCTGCCTTTCATTTACAGCGTTTGTCGTTCTGCTCAACATGCGCATCATACTCCGAAGCAAAGCCCTTCAGTATCTTGCCGGGATCACCACTGAGCTTTTCCTGATCCACGGCTATTTTGTGAACCGGGTCTTTGGCGGAATACGCATGCCCGATCCACTGCGGTTCGGCGTCGTGATCATCTGCAGCATTGCTTTTACAGCTCTCATCTCACCTGTTGTCAGGCGGATCACGGACTCAGTCACCTCTTATCTTTCGCCCCGCCCGGTATCCTTTGAAACACTGGAGTACCTCGCAGCGGTCCGGAAAAAAGAAAAGCGGTTAAAGATCATTCGCGCTCTCCTCCTCTGCTTTGCAGCTGGCGGCGTTCTCACCCTGATCTGGCTCAATTTCGGAAGACACCTGATCGCCGGACAGGAATACGATCATGAAATGAAAACGCTCCGCTCCTCCTCGATCGGAGATGAAGTCTTCTTCGGACACTTTGAGACAGATCCCTCCAGGCCCGGCACCGAGCGTCTCCCCTGGCTGGTAATCGACCGCAATGATAACAAGGTATGCCTGATCACCCGGCAGGGAATCGCCGGCAGCAGCTATCACCGGAAACATATGGCTGTCAGCTGGGAGAATTCGAATCTGCGCGAAATGCTTCGCGATAAGAGATTTACAGCTATATTCAGCCGGTATGAAGCAGAGAGCCTGATCCCGGCCGAAGGGGACCTGATGACGCTGCTTACTCCGAAACAGGCTGAGAGCCTGTTCTCCTCAGATAAGGACAGGGAGCTTTCGATCACGCCGGCAGCGCAGCTGCAGGGAACCAATATCAATACGATGAGCAAACATCATGAATGGGATATGAAAGGCTACCGCTCTTCCTGGTGGTGGCTCAGAGGAGAAGGCGAGGAGATCACAGCCCCGATCGTGACCACAGACGGAACCATCTCCCTTTCAGAAAAGACAGTCAATAAACCCGGCGGAGCCGTCCGGCCGGTCATATGGGTGGACCTGGGACAATGAAAAGAACGATCTCTTATACGATAAGCAAAGAAAATACCGACATTAAGATCAGCACCTTTCTGCGAAGAAAAGGCTTCTCGCGCCAGTGCCTGATCGAGCTGAAAAAATACGAGGACTCCGTGTTCCTGAACGGAGTCCCGAAGCATTTTGACACGCTGCTCTCTATTGGCGACGAGCTGAAGGTCTTCATCCGCGAAAAGCCGGCAGCTATCATTAAAGCATCCGATCTTCCCGTGAATATCATTTACGAGGACGAAGATCTCCTGGTCGTCAACAAGGCGGCCGGTATGCCGGTGCATCCTTCCTTTCACAATGAGGATAATTCACTGGCCAATGCCCTGGCCTGGCACTACAAAGCACAGGCAAAGGACTTTGCTTTCCGCTGCAGCAACCGGCTGGACCGCGACACTTCGGGACTTACGATCGTCTCAAAGCACTATGTCAGCGCTGCCATGATCTCACAGATGGGCGCCCGGCGTGAGATCAGCCGGGAATACCTGGCGATCGCCGCCGGGCAGGTCACTCCGGAGGAAGGCACCATCGACGCGCCTCTTGGCAGAAAAGATACCAGCCTCATCGAGCGGTTTGTCGATCCGCAGCACGGGGAAAGAGCGGTGACCCATTACCGGGTGCTCTCTCACTTTCCACCGGGAACTGCCGGCATAAAAGAAGGGTACACCCTGCTCCGCGTCAGGCTGGAGACAGGGCGCACCCATCAGATCCGTGTCCATATGCAGTATCTGGGACATCCCCTCCTGGGAGATCCACTGTACGGAGATATTACCGCGGGTGAAGATGCCGCGCTGATCAGCCGGCAGGCGCTGCACGCATACCGGCTTTCCTTTACCCACCCCATCACCGGGGCAGCACTCGAGTTTGAAGCCCCTCTTCCGGAGGATATGCTCCGTCTCGTCAGTGCCACTTGTAACTGATCAGTCCGTACACATAGACGATCAGGATTCCTGCGGGGACAATAAACTGAAACAGGGGGCGGAGCCATTTTCCGATCTTCAGTCCCCTGCCCTCATTGGCCTCCTCCAGCAGCCGGTCCCATCCCCAGCCGCGGCGGCTGCAGCAGAACAGGGCAAGGATCATCGAACCGAGCGGGAGCAGGTTTGTCGAGACGATAAAATCCCACAGATCCATCCAGGTGCTCTCCGGCGAGAACGGGTGGAACTTCCAAACACTAAAGCCAAGAGCGGTCGTAAGCGAAAGCAGCCAGATTACGATCCCGCACACGATGCTTCCTGCGGGCCGGCTCCATCCGGTCAGCTCCCTCACCATCGCCAGAATATTTTCACAAACGCCCAGCACGGTTGACATGGCCGCGAAGACCATGAACAGGAAAAACGCGGTGCCCCACCAGCGGCCTCCCGGCATGTGGGCAAACACGTTCGCCATCGTATCAAACAGAAGGCTCGGTCCGGAGGTCACTTCAAGTTTATAAGCAAAACAGGCCGGAAAAATAATGAGTCCGGCGATCACTGCAACCAGTGTATCCAGAACGATCACATGGATCGCCTCACCGGCCAGGGAATGACCTTTATCGATATAGCTCCCGAAGATCGCCATGCCTCCGATGCCGACGGAGAGCGTAAAGAAAGCCTGGTTCATCGCTCCCACCGCCACTTCTCCGTTGAACTTCGACAGATCAGGGACCAGATAGAAAGACAGTCCTTCCTTCGCTGACGGCAGCATCAGGCTGTGCACGGCCAAGATCAGCAGCAGAACCAGCAGAGAGATCATCATCACTTTGGTGACTCTCTCCAGGCCGCTTTGCAGATCAAAGCTTAAGATCAGGAAAGCAGCTGCGATAGTCACCGTAAGTGCAGTCACGTTTATGCCGGTATTCCGGGTCATTTCAACAAAGCCGAGCGACTGCGTCTTTCCCGCCGCAAAACAGTAGAAATAGTACAGCATCCAGCCGGCCACCACTGTATAAAAAGCCATCAGAGCCACATTCCCAAACAGGGAGACGTATCCCCAGATATGCCACCGGCTGCCTTTCTTCTCCAGCTTCCCGAACATCTTTACGGGACTTGTCTGCGCCGCTCTTCCCACGGAGAATTCCATGATCAGGACCGGCAGTCCGAGCACTGCCAGGAAAAGAATATAAAGCACCATGAAACTTCCGCCGCCGTACTGCCCGCACATCCAGGGAAATTTCCATACATTACCGCATCCGATCGCACATCCGGCAGACAGCATGATAAAACCAAGCCTGCTGCCGAGCCGTTCTCTGTTCTTCATCCAAATTCCTTCCTAAATCTCACGTCTTCAGATATCCTATCACATTATATGCGCCAAATGCAGTTTTGGCCAGACAGCCCTGAAAAAAGCAGGCCGCCGGCCTGCCGAGACAACTATATAACTGAAAAGGAAACACTTGCCTGTCCACGTTCATCCCGCGTGCCTGTAAGGACGATCGTTGTTTTTCCGTCATCAATATGGTACTCTTCCCGGACTCTCCTGCCGGGCGGTGCGGCCAGAAGCATTTTATGGAAATCCGCCGTGATTCCGGGCATAACGGTCATGAACAGACGCATGCCCTCTTTCTCTCCGTATCGCTCCTTCAGTTTTTCGATCACCTGTGTATTATCCATCATAAACTCCTGCCGCCTTAATCCTTCCGCGATCTCACTCATCGGGCTCTTCTTATAGGTGTTCTGTGAAAACGCATGAAATCCGGCATTCAGGATCGCTGCTTGTTTCTCTTTGGGCAGGAAATAAAACTTTGGATTCATCTCAAGCCTCCTCATCGCCTCCCCAGACCTCTACGCAGAATCCTTTGTGCCTGCATTGAGTGCAGGTAAGCTTACGGGTGGAAGGAGTGTGATTTGCCCAGAATGCCTCTTTGAGTGTGGGTTTGAAAACCTCGTGGCATTCAGGACAAATGTATTTTACATGATTGAAGTAGTACCGGGTGACCAGTATTCCCCAGGGAACAGCCACAAGTACCCAGATGATCAGCGGCCACCATATCCCTTTAATGATACCAAAAATGATGGAAAACCATTGCAGCGCCGTAACCGGGATTCCGGTCAGGATCATCATGAGACGCATTTTTTTCAGTTTTTTCTTGCCTTCCA
>DGTA01000085.1 GCA_002394165.1 Lachnospiraceae bacterium UBA4348
GTGATGCCTTCGGAATTGAAAGTGCCGTTCGCGATGGATCCCTTAAAGGAAAATACAGAAACCAGCGTAGCGCTGTCCACGACGATGTGCGCGTTCTGCAGACCGATGAATGTAATGAAGAGGCCGATACCGACGGATACGGCGATCTTGAGGGTTGCAGGGATCGCGTTGAAGATCGCTTCTCTGACGTTGGTAAGGGAGAGGACGACGAAGATCAGACCTTCCACGAAGACAGCTGTCAGAGCCATCTGCCAGGAATAACCCATTCCCAGGACTACGGTGTAAGCGAAGTAAGCGTTAAGACCCATACCTGCGGAGAGCACGAACGGAAGGTTTGCAAGAAATGCCATCAGGAAAGAGGCAATTGCAGAAGCCAGTGCCGTCGCTGTAAAGATCGCACCTGCGTCCATGCCGGATGCGCTCAGGATGCTGGGATTTACAGCCAGGATGTAAGCCATTGTCATGAAGGTAGTAAGACCTGCTGCCAGCTCTGTTTTGACATCAGTGCCGTGCTCCTTCAGTTTGAAAAACTGTTCCATAGAGTTTTTCCCCTTTCTATTTGGGACGATCGGGTCCCGCATTAATGTGATTTTTACGGACGTATGATAACAGAGAATCTTTTTTTTTTCCATAGAAAAAGGATAAAATCATTAAATTTCTCTAAAAATTGATGAAATTTAGCATTTAAGCACAAAAAGAGACACCCCTGTGAAGGAGTGTCTCTGCCGCGGCTGCTGATTCAGAGCCTTATTTTTCCTTTATGCTCGCGACGACCATGCCGGTGAGAGCGAGGAGCGCGATGGCGTTGGGAATGACCATCAGCTGGTTGAACATGTCGGAGAGCTCCCATACAAGGTCGTTGGAGGCGAGCGTTCCGAGGAAGATGAATACCAGCGCGATGACTTCATAGACGCGGACAGCCTTCTGTCCGAAGAGGTAGATGACGTTGATCTTGCCGAACATGTTCCAGCTAAGGACAGTGGAGAAGGCAAAGAAGAACAGGCAGATCGCGACGAAGGCGCTTCCGAAGCCCTGGCCGAATACCGTACTGAAGGCGGTCTGCGCCAGGTTGGATTTTACGATCGCTTCGCCCGCCGCGTTGACGCTGCTCTGGGAGTAACCGTTAGCAAGTACGCCGTCGGCTGTGTATAGCGTGGAGATGATGACCAGCGCGTTCAGCGTCAGGACAATAAAAGTATCGATGAAGACGCCGACCATAGCGACGACGCCCTGCTCGTGAGGGCTTTTCACATTGGCCTGCGCGTGAGCGTGCGGAGTGGAACCCATGCCGGCTTCGTTGGAGAAGAGCCCGCGTTTGGCCCCCTGGGAAACGGCTGTCTTCAAAGCCATGCCAAAGCTTCCGCCGATGATAGCCTGGGGCGTGAAGGCATACCTGAAGATCATAGCGAAGGTCGCCGGAATGTAAGTGATGCGGGCGATGAGAACTACATTACCGCCGATGATGAAGATGACTGCCATGACCGGGACGATCTTCTCTGTTACGGAAGCCAGGCGGTTCATTCCGCCGATGAAGATGACCGCGCAGATCACGACCAGGACGATGCCGACGATCCAGGACGGAACGCCGAAGGCCGTCTGGAAGGTGGAACCGATGGAGTTGGACTGCACCATACAGCCGAAGAATCCCAAAGCGAGGATGATCGCGACGGCGAAGAAACCGGCGAGGAACCTGCCGAAAGATCCTTTAAATGCTGTGGTGATGTAGTAAACAGGTCCGCCCAGGATGCTGCCGTCTTTGTGTTTGATCCTTGTCTTTTGCGCGAGGACGGCTTCCGCATATATAGTCGCCATTCCGAAGAACGCAATGACCCACATCCAGAAGATCGCGCCCGGACCGCCGGTCAAAATAGCGCCGGAAGCGCCGACGATATTGCCGGTCCCGACCTGGGCCGCGATGGCGGTGGCCAGAGCCTGAAAGGAACTCATTCCGCTCTCATGCTTTTTGCCGTTGAGCGAGATGTTTCCAAACACACTTTTTATTCCTTCCGGGAAAAAGCGTATTTGGACAAATCTTGTTTTGACTGTGTACCAGAGACCGACCACGATCAATAAAATGACCAGCACATAATCTGAAAGATAAGCGTTGATAGTCTGCACAAGCTGCAATAACATTTCTTTATTTCCTCCGTTTTCGCTAATAGTTTGTGCTCAGCTGTATTCTACGGACCGGAGGAAAAAAAAAGACCGCCGGAATCGCTCCGGCGGTCTCACTGCGCACAAGTAAATAACGCGGCTGTTAGCCGGTCATACACCCTGTCCTTTGACCTGAGAGATTCAGCTTGCGCCGCAGCGGCGGCTCAGCCTTGCACCTTCGGTACTCGATCACGAGATTCTCCAGAGCTACATCCATTCTTAGTCGCCGCCCGCTTATGCGGGCACCTGAGAGTGCTGCTCCTTCGGCAAAATGGCCCGGCCTCCGCTGTTTTGCCGCGGATGCAGGCGCATTTCTTTCTCCTAAGAATTTCAACGTAGAAGTATAAAACTGCTGCAAGAACGAGGTTAGCAAATTATAACGGTTAAGTCAAGTTCAGGAAGAAAAATAGTGTAGTTAATGAGTACTATAGCGCCTTTTATGGAATGATGATAAAATGTAGACGTAGCAGTGGCCTTGACGCGCAGCGCGGCAATCCGCGGGCGGGTCCTGTATGACAGTATTGAGGATAGATATGGGAAAAATAGTGGTCGGCTGCTGGGACTGCGATTACTGCGGCGCGGACAGGATCTCCGGAGAGGTCAAGATCTGCCCTAAATGCGGTAAACCCCGCGGCAAGGATATTACCTTTTATATGGCCGGACCTAAAGAGTATGTGAAGGATCCGGACGAGATCAATAAGAATCCGGACTGGCTGTGTCCGTACTGCAACACGCTTAATCCTGACGACAGCAAATTCTGCACCGCCTGCGGCGCCGCAAGGGCAGAGAGTGAAGCCAACTACTTCGAGAGCAAGGAGAAGGACAGAGAGCGTGAGGAGAAGCGTGAGGAAGCCAGGCGTGAAGCTGAAGGCGCCAATATCTCCAAGGCAGGAGCGGGCAGGAGCAGGCTTCCGCTGTTTATCGCGCTGATCATCGCGGCCGGACTGTTGATCTACCTGATGATGCCCAAGACCAAGGGACTGCATGTGGATGCCAAGTCCTGGGAGAGGTCTATTTCCATCGAGCGCTATCAGGAGGTGAAGGACAGCAGCTGGAATCTTCCGGACGGAGCCTGGGATGTCACAAGCCGCGACGAGGTCTACACCTACAATCACGTTCTGGATCACTATGAGACCCGGACGAGGGAAGTCTCCGAGCAGGTCCTGGACGGTTATGACACGGAGATCGAGTACAGAGACCTGGGGAACGGCTACTACGAGGAGATCGAGCACCAGGTGCCGCGCTACAGGACGGAGTACCATACGGAGACCTACGAAGAGCCGGTCTATGTGGACGTTCCGGTATTTGCCAAGAAATATTACTACAGTATAATGAAATGGCTGTACGACCGGGATGAAGTAACATCAGGCACCGACACGGAACCCTATTACGCAGAGCTTAGTCTTCCGGATACGGAGCGGGAGAGCGGCCGGACCGAGAAGTACTGGATCCTCTCGGGAGACAAGCAGTACAGGATCAAATATGATCTGTGGCAGCAGGTGAAAACGGGGTCCGACATAAAGGCCACAGTAAAAGGCGGCGAGATCGTAGAACTCAAATAGATGTTAAAATAGTGTGAAATCGGAAGAGACTGTCGAATCGGCAGTCTCTTTTTTTGTATAATGGGAGATATTGATCGACGATAGGGAATTCAAAAAGATGACTGAAAAACGCAAAAAGATACCGGCAGCGATCCTGCTGATCCTGTTCGTCCTGTACTGGGCGGCAGTTAATCTACTGGTCAGCGCCGTGCTGGTGCCGTCTTTTATGGAAAAACTTGACGCTTTCCAAAGGATCTCTGAACAAAGTTATGCGGAACAGGTGCAGGAGACTGAGATGAAGCAGAACCTGACCGCAATGACCGTGGTTGGAAAAGTCTGGGGACGGCAGGACGGTATTGAGAAAGTGGAGATTCTGTCAGAAGACGGATACAGACTCAAGGGCGTACTCATGCAGACCTTAGATGACGCGGCGGAGGCGGGGCATAAGTCTGATGGCGGCACACCGGAGGCAGCACATAAATCCGCGGATCCGCATCGCTGGGTCATACTGCTGCACGGTTACACAGGAAGCAAAGAGATGATGTACGGCTATGCGTACTGGTATTGGACGCACGGGTACAGTGTTCTTGCGCCGGATTTCAGGTGCCAGGGCGAGAGCGAAGGTGATTATATAGGACTTGGCGCCACTGACAGCGAGGATCTTGCAGGGTGGGTCGAATTGATCCTGGAAAGAGATCCCGAAGCGGAGATCGTTCTGCACGGCCTGTCCATGGGGGCTTCCACAGCGCTTCTTTACTGCGGACGGGAGAATGTGCCTGATAACATAAAAGCGGTCATTTCAGACTGCGCTTATACAGACGCATATTCAATGTTTCAGGAGAAGATCGGAAGCTGGTTTCACCTGCCCGCCTTCCCTGTCGTGGATTCGGCGGAGCTGATGATCCGTCTTCGCGCAGGTTATGACCTGAAGGAGACAAGCCCTTTAAAAGCTGTCTCTTCGAGCATGGTTCCCACCTTATTTATACACGGGAAAGAGGACCGGATGATCCCGGTGAGCATGTGCCGGGAACTGTATGACGCGGCGGCCTGTGAAAAAGAGATCATGGTCGTCGAAGGGGCAGGGCACGCGCAGGCAGCGGATAAAGACCCGGCTCACTATTTTGAAGAAGTTGAGCGATTTCTGAGGGAAAAAGCGGGCATTTGAGGAATCGTTACTTCTTTCGGAAAAATCATTAAAAAAGGTACCGTGGCTGAAACGGTACCTTTTATCAATATTTGCGGTCTTTATTTGTTCAGGATCATTCTCACCGCGCCGTACATGCCGGCATCGTTTCCGAGAACGGCGAGTTTGAAATCAGTATCGCGGGATGCGTGGAACGCGGCGGGTTTGTAATACTTCTCCACTGCGTCAAGAAGGATCTGTCCGGCTCTGGAGACGCCGCCGCCGATCACGATGACGTCAGGATCTATGACACAGGTGATATGGGCGATCGCTTCACCGAGCATCTTGCCCACAGTGTCGATCACGGACAGGGAGAATTCATCTCCGGTCTTCGCGTAATCGAAAACGTCCTTGGCAGTAAGCGGATCGAGATCGCGAAGAGGCGTTTCCACAGCGGGATTGGCTTCCAGCGCGATATGAGCGAGGCGAACAACGCCCGTGGCTGAGCCGTACTGCTCGAGGCAGCCCCTCTTGCCGCATCCGCAGACCGCTGTCTCCTTGTCCCTGACTTTCATATGGCCGATCTCGCCGGCGGCTCCGTGGGCGCCCGCCAGGATCTTGCCGCCAATGATAATGCCGCCGCCGACACCTGTGCCGAGCGTCACCATGACGACATTGTCAAAGCCCTTGCCGCCGCCGTTCCACTGCTCGCCGAGAGCAGCGACGTTGGCATCGTTTCCTACTGCTACATATATTCCATCCAGTAAGGAGGAGAGTTCCCTTCTAACGTCAATGACTCCCCATCCGAGGTTGACGCACTGATTGACGACGCCGTCGGAAAGAACCGGTCCGGGAACGCCGATGCCGACGCCTTCCAGGTCATCCAGGGTAAGGTCGTTCTCTTTGAGTTTTTTCTTAATGGAGCGGGCTATATCCGGAAGGACCTTCTCTCCATTGTTCTCTGTACGGGTAGTGATCTCCCACTTATCGAGGAATTTTCCATCCGTTCCGAAAAATCCCATCTTGATCGTTGTGCCGCCGATATCGACGCCAAAAGCATACGGTTTCATAATATGTGTAACCTCCTGATACTAACTAAGTCTTCATGCTCCACAGGCACCCCATATTACCTGAGTACGCATGTAAACATTTTTGCTCGAAATAATCGTATCATAAAACGATGCCTCTTTCCACAAATAAAGGAAAGAGGCATAAAACAGATCATTTATGATATAGTTTATTACTCTCGTAGTGAGGCTCGCAGGTGAGGTTCACGCCGAGCTTTTTGAAAACGCCCGAATCGATCTGGGAGAGGATCACAGAGGAGTGTACTTCAAGTCCCTTCAGGTGTTCGAGCTGGTCGATTGCCGCCTTGGCGCAGGGATCTGTCACACCGGCGATGGCGAGCGCGATCAGCAGCTCGTTCAGGTGCAGAAGAGAAGTATTGTCGCTTCCGAGATGGTCGATCTTCATCTCCATGATCGGGTTGATGATCTGAGGGCTGATCAGCTTGATGCTGTCCTGAATGCCCGCAAGCTTTTTGAGGGCGTTGAGAAGCAGCGCCGAGGAGGCGCCCAAAAGCTCTGAAGTCCGCCCTGTCAAAATAGTGCCGTCCGCCATTTCCATAGCGGCTGCGGGAGCTCCGGTCTTCTCAGCGTTGAGATTGGCCGCCATAACGACGGGTCTCTCCGATACGTCGATGCCGGATTTCTTCATGAGAAGTTCGATCCTGCGGATCGGTTCCTCATCCGCGTTTCCCTTGCGGTGCTCGCACAGAGCGTCGTAATAGCGGCGGATGATCTCCTGGCGCGCGGCTTTCTTGCATACCTCGTCATCGCTGATGCACAGGCCGACCATGTTGACTCCCATGTCTGTGGGAGACTTATAAGGAGAAGTGCCGTAGATCTTTTCAAAGATCGCGTTGAGAAGAGGGAAGACTTCTACGTCGCGGTTGTAGTTGACGCAGGTCTCCTTGTAGGCCTCGAGGTGGAAAGGATCGATCATGTTGATATCGTCCAGATCCGCCGTAGCTGCCTCATAGGCGAGGTTGACCGGGTGGTTGAGGGGCAGGTTCCATACAGGGAAAGTCTCAAATTTGGCGTAGCCGGCCTTGATGCCTCTGCGGTTTTCGTGATAGAGCTGAGAGAGGCAGGTCGCCATCTTGCCGCTTCCGGGGCCGGGAGCGGTCACGACCACAAGGGGACGGCTGGTCTCGATGTAGTCGTTGCGGCCATAGCCGTCTTCGCTGACGATCAGCGGGATATCAACGGGATATCCGGGAATGGGATAGTGCCTGTATACCTTAAGCCCCAGGGACTGAAGCTTCTTTTCATAGACGATCGCCGAGGGCTGATTGGCAAATCTTGTCAGCACGACGCTCCCTACATAGAGGCCGTGACTTGTAAATGCGTCGACGAGACGCAGCAGATCCTCGTCATAAGTGATTCCGAGGTCGCCTCTGACTTTATTCTTCTCAATATCGGCAGCGTTGATCGCCACCACGATCTCAGCCTGGTCCTTTAACTCGCAGAGCATTGTGATCTTGGAATCGGGTTCAAATCCGGGAAGCACTCTGGACGCGTGATAATCGTCGAAGAGCTTGCCGCCGAACTCAAGATAAAGCTTGCCGCCGAACTGCGAGATGCGCTCTCTGATGTGTTCAGACTGGGTCTTGAAATACTTGTTGTTATCAAATCCGATCTGCATGGATAATCCCCTCTTTCTTAAGAAAAAACGTCAGGTTACACTCTTTTTGAAAAACAACTATCGTCTATTATATCGCATCAGCACCTGCATAGGAAATGTTTTTTGTCACTGTTTTGCGGACAGTTATAGTAATTGCTCAAAAACGCATTTAATGCTAGTATTGACGGGAAAAGACAATACTCGGAGATTTACAGGAGAACAAACTATGTATCGTCTCACATCCAAACTTATCATTTACAGGGGAATCGGGGAGGACAGCATACTGCGCAGCCTTGCGGAGATCTGCCGCCGGTTCGACGAGGGTGATTACAACCGGGAATCCATGATCGAAGAGATCTACGAGCAGGTCCACAGCCTTTTGGACCTGGCTACTACCTATGGATTTAACAAAAATCTGTGGCATAACTATCTGGCGTATCTGATCGCGACAACGGAGACCCCTTTTACTCTGGTATCGGAGAAGGTAGGCGCCAACAAAGGCAGTGTCAACGCGTTTGCTCTCAATGATTTCAGGATCTTCAGAGAACTGTTCAACTACGATTTCGGCAAAATAGAGAGCGCCCTGGGCATAGGCTGCTTCAGTATACTCGAGGACTACACGGCAGTGGGAAAACCCGAGAGGGTATTTAACAGAAGCGTCAGTGAGAAGGTGCAGGAACTGAGCGCCGCGATCGAATCGGTGGAAGAGAAGCGCGCGGAGAGAGAGGCGGACGGAAGCTGGAAGCCCGAACAGGAGATGTACGATATCATCACCGGATTCTACAAGGAGTACGGCGTCGGTAAATTCGGCCTTAACAAAGCGTTCCGCATCAATGACGATAATAAAGAGAAAGAGTTTCTGATCCCGATCACTGCGACCAGCGACGTTCAGCTGGAGGACCTGGTGGGGTATGAGCTGCAGAAGCAGAAGCTGATCGCCAATACGGAAGCTTTCGTCGAGGGGCGCATGGCCAACAATGTTCTTCTCTACGGCGACGCGGGAACGGGAAAATCCACAAGCATCAAGGCGATCCTGAACCGCTATTACAGCAAGGGACTGAGGATGATCGAGGTCTACAAGCACCAGTTCAAGGACCTGCAGCGCATTATCTCTGAGATCAAGAACAGAAATTACCGCTTTATAATCTATATGGACGACCTGTCCTTCGAGGAATTTGAGACAGAATATAAATATCTCAAGGCTGTTATTGAGGGAGGACTCGAGACAAAGCCCGAGAATATCCTGATATACGCGACTTCTAACAGAAGACACCTGATCAAGGAGACCTGGGGAGACAGAAACGACAGGAGCGACGACGAGATGCACAGAAGCGACACGGTGCAGGAGAAGTTGTCTCTGGTGGCTCGTTTCGGCGTCACGATCGGTTACTTCAAGCCTTCGCACCAGGAATATCTGCACATTGTCAGTGAACTGGCCAAGCGCTATCCGGAGATCACGCTTTCAGAGCAGGAACTTGCGCTTCTGGCCAATCAGTGGGAACTGCGAAGCGGCGGAGCTTCCGGAAGAACGGCGCAGCAGTTCATCAATTACCTTGTGGGCAGCGCGCAGCAGAGAGACCGGAATTCATAATGAAAAATACAAAAAGGGAGCCGTCCGGCTCCCTTTTCCTTGATTATTAATAATGATACATTTCATCAGCCTGCGAACATGGTCCCTTCAAAAGCCTGATCGAGCCGGAGCCCGTTCACTTTCTGAGGCCATTCCTCGGTGACGATAAAGCGGTAAATGACGCCGTCGGCAGTCTTGACATCGACCGTATCTTTCCCGTTAGTCCTGAAGAGACGGCACTTGGTCCCTTTGACAAGAACCGCGTTCTGCTTCGTGACCGCGCCTGTCGCCGGATCTATGATATCGGCGGGAAGATCCGTGAGGCTGGTAAGCTCCAGATCGGAGTCGATCAGGTACTGATCAGATAAAAGAACAGGCATTCCGTCCTCACCGACTTTGTAGCGCCCGGTGGCGGAGTAGGTGCTCATCAGATCCACATGGGTGTCGAGGCAGAAGGAATCCGGCGAGGAGATGAACTGCTCGTCCATATACCACAGGTCGGGATCGCTGCTGTCGCGGCGGAAGCGGGCGGAGAATCCGGTGCCGTTGAGTTCACCCAAAAAGACGGGTTTCTCACCGCTCAGATCAAATACGCAAGTAATGCGGTAATCATTGTCGGTAATAGTCTGTACGTAGAGATAACTCTTTCCTGCGGCGGTATGGATAAGAACTCCGCGGGCATTAAAGAAATAGGTCTCGTACAGGCACTCCTTGTCGCCTGTCGCGACCCTGAGCGCTGTGTAGGAACCGAGATCGCCGCTGCTGTCAGGGCGGGCGTTCAGGCTCACCTTCTCGGGCGTTCCGTCTCCGTTCAGGTCCGCGATCACAGGATAAACAGTGTCAATGGGCAGTGTGTAGGCACCCTTATGAGCTGAGTAAGCGTCTGTGAACAGGTCGGGATATTTTTCAAAGGGAATCTCTGCTTCTATAGCACCCTCTTCCGCGGTACCGATCGCGCCGGCATTAAAACGGAATATCACGCCGTTGTCGCTTACGACCCAGGACGGGAAGTAATTGACAGACGCTAAAGCGACGGAGACGGATTCCTCGCGGTCTCCGGCAGAATCGCCGGTACTGAGAAAACGAAGGTTCTCGTTGATGGCGGCTGTCAGCGCCTTTTTGTTGTCCGGATCTTTGATAACGTTCTCAAGGGCAACTGTTTTGCCGGTCGCGGAGTCGAGAGTGATCCCTCTGAATGTCGTAGTTCCGCCTGCGGCGCCCGGAAGAAAACTGTAGCAGGATGTGAAGAAACTCACAGCTTTGTCGTCCTGGCGCACCGGAACGATCCTGCTCTCAAAGGTTGCCGACGGCCTGTCTTCGTCTGCGACTCCGTGTTCTGTGATGTACTGCCTGGACTTATCGGAAAGCTCCTTGAAGTCTTTCCTGCAGGAAGCGCTGATCTGTGTGTTGAGCTCTGAAAGGGCGCTGCTCAGGGCAGGGAACTTCCCGGCTGATTCTTCGGAGAGAAGGACGGCCTGAAAATAGCCGTCAGCAATGCTCTCGTAATTATCCGATTCGATCAGATAGCATTTGGAGAGTATAAGCTCCGGTACTGCGGCTTCCGCTTCTGTTCCGGCTTCAGCGGCAGTATTCGACGCGGCGCTCACGCCGACGGAAACCGCCAGGGGGCTCGCAAGTGCAGTCAGCAGTAAACTGATGCACAGAAGGGGACAAATTATTACAGATTCGCGCTTTTTCATGACTCCTCCTTTATGTGGACAAGTATGTCCTGTTATCATAGTATCACAGATCAGCGCAAAGCGTCAGAATATCTTTTGGAGGAAGATTTTACATGTGAAGATCAGGACATACACAGGTGCGGTTTTTCCATGTATAATAAAGAAAGCTGATGATATGCTTAAATAAGTACCGTCGCAGAGTTTTTAAGCCTGCGCCGCGTACGCGAAAGGAATGGACTGACAGATGTCTAATGAGAAACTGATCAACGAGAGGATCCGGAAGATCACCGAGAGGATACTGGAGGACTACAAGAACGGAAGAGACATCGATAAGATGGATGTTTTCAGCCAGCCGGACAGCGATGCTGTGATGGATATTGTGAATAAACTCCTCAACATTCTTTTTCCCGGCTACTACAGGGAGAAGAACTACAGAAGCTACAATGATAACAGCCGGATCAGTATCCTGATCGAGGATGTGGTCTACAACCTGGCGAAGCAGATCGCGATCGCGCTGCGTTTCCGCGATGAATACGCACAGACGCCGGAACCGGAGATCAAGGATCTTGCGGAGGAACTGGCGATCACCTTTATCAGCAGGATCCCTGCCATCAGGGAGCTTGTCGACACCGATATGGAAGCGTTTTACCAGGGAGATCCCGCAGCTTACAACAAGGAGGAGATCGTGCTGTGCTATCCGGGGCTTTTGGCAAGCACCGTGAACAGGCTGGCTCACGAACTGTTCCTGCTAAAGGTGCCGCTGATCCCCAGAATGATGACGGAGTACGCGCATTCCCGCACCGGTATCGATATTCATCCCGGCGCGACGATCGGCAGGTATTTCTTCATGGATCACGGGACCGGCATCGTCGTTGGCGAGACATCCGTCATAGGAGAACATGTCAAAATATACCAGGGCGTCACGATCGGCGCTCTCTCCACAAGGGGAGGGCAGAGCCTGCGGGGCGCTAAGAGGCACCCCACGATCGAGGACGATGTTACGATCTACGCCGGCGCGTCCATACTCGGAGGTGAGACGGTGATCGGCAGGGGATCGGTCATCGGCTCCAACGTGTTCATCACAAGCAGCGT
>DGTA01000084.1:0-165 GCA_002394165.1 Lachnospiraceae bacterium UBA4348
CGCGTCCACGAAGACCTTTCCCTTTGCGGGAACAAATACTTTTCTCAGTTCCCTTCCAAGCTCTGTCCTCACCGGTATGTTCTGCAGGTTCGGATCCGCGCTGCTGATCCTTCCCGTTGCGGTGACTGTCTGGTTGAAACGCCCGTGGATACGGCCGTCCGGAGC
>DGTA01000084.1:225-13934 GCA_002394165.1 Lachnospiraceae bacterium UBA4348
CGTCCGGAGCAATGAAAGCACCAAGCCCCTCCGCGTAAGTGGAGCGCAGCTTCGTGAGCTGCCGGTACTCGAGGATATCTGACACGAAGGGATAGGAATCAGCCAGTTTCTCCAGGATATCCGCGGAGGTTGAATAGCCCGTCTTCGTCTTTTTCCCGAAGGGCATGCCCATCTTTTCAAACAGGATGACTCCCAGCTGTTTCGGCGAATTGATATTGAATTCCTCCCCGGCCTGCTCGTAGACCTGCTTTTCAAGAAGGCTGATCCTCTCCTGCAGCCTGGCGGAAAATGCGTGCAGCTCCTCTCCCCGCACGGCGATCCCTTCCTTCTCCATCCGGTAGAGGATAAAAAGGAGCGGCATCTCGATATTCCTGTACAGTTCCCACATTTCAAGCTCCGTCAGCTTTTCCCGGATCCTGTCCGGAGAGAGGAAGGCCGTGAGAGCCTCCGAGCCGGCGCACTCACACAGCGCTGCTTCTTTACTTTCTTCGTCAAGGCCGGCGAGCACCTTTTTCCCGGTCAGCTCCTGGGCGGTCTTAAGATCCAGTCCGGCGTACTCGCGCGCGATCATATCGTAGGGATAATCGCCGCTCAGCGGATTGATCAGGTAGGCGCCTACAGCCGGGTCCTCATAATGCTCCGTCTCAAAGCGGCCGTCCCCGGGATCGAGCAGGGCAAGCTGGCTCTTCAGGTTCACCGCCGATACGCTCCCGGCTTTTTCACAGATCTTTTTCACGAATGCCGCCGCCTGGCCGGAACCGATCCGGTCTTCTTCCGCAGCAAGTGTGCTGCCGCATACGATGCAGACGGCTTTTTCGGGCGTCAGGGCTATGGCCCATATTCCTTCGCTCACCGCGCCGCCCGGAGCGGAGAGACCGGCTCTTTGCCAGTCCTCTTTCCAGCCGCTCTCCAGCTCCTGCTCAAAAGATTCAAGAGCAGCCTTGTCACGGATGATCCTCACGTCAAGCTTTTTCCCGGCAGGGCTTTCCTTTCCCTCAAACCGGGTCAGCATGGAGCGGAAACCAAGCTTTTTACAGAGCTCGAGCGCTTTTGGCGTATAGATATCTCCTATCCTGGCCGCCTCAAGATCCAGCTCAAAGGGGCTGTGCCGGTCGATGGTGGCCAGCGTCTTCGACAGCTGCGCCAGATCATAATGTTCGCTGAGGGATGTTCTGGCGCGGGGCGGAGTGATCTCATCCCGGTGCTCATAGGCGTTTTCGATGGTCCCGTAGGAAGCGATGATCTTGGCGGCCGTCTTCTCCCCCACGCCGGGGATCCCGGGAATATTATCCGAGGCGTCCCCCATCAGCGCCTTGAGGTCGATGATCTGGGCGGGCGTTACCTTGTACTGCTCCAGCACGTCCTTCGCAAAGAAATCCTCCACCTCGCTCTTGCCCTGTTTTGTCCTGGGCATCCTCACGCATACGCTGTCCGAGGCGAGCTGCAGCAGATCCCGGTCTCCGGAGACGATGCGCACCTCCATACCCGACTGCGCCGCCTTCAGGGAGACCGTGCCGATCAGGTCATCCGCCTCATAGCCCTCCAGCATCATCAGCGGAATATTCATTGCGCCGAGGACCTCCTTGATAAGAGGAACCTGTTCCTTAAGCTCCTCGGGCATTGCTTTTCTGGTCCCTTTATATTCGGCGTAGATCTTGTGGCGGAAAGTGGGCGCTTTCATGTCAAAGGCGACCGCCAGGTACTGGGCCTGTTCTTCATCCAGAATCCTGAACAGGATATTCAGGAAGCCGTAGACAGCATTGGTATGGATCCCGCCTTCCCCGGTCAGGAGCGGAACTCCGTAAAAGGCCCTGTTCAGTATGCTGTGTCCGTCGATCAGAATGATCTTTTCACTCATGGCGCCTCCTTGTCATTTTGATGCTTCTGTCGATATTTCAGCCGGTCCGTATTCGGTCTCCGTCTCCGTCTGCAGTTCCTCCTGCATCTGAGCGCCGCTTCCGGACAGGGCCCGGAGCTTTTCCCCCACCAGGCGGGGGCTGAACGGGAGATCGGGAAACAGCAGCCCTGCCGTCACAAGAAGGGCGGCGAAAACTGCCCCGGCCCCGGCCAGGATGCTCAGCGACCGGCGTCTTCTTCTTCTTTTCAGATGGGCTTTGGAACGGGATATCATCTCCTCGAGGGACAGCGGCAGATCATACGGTCCCGGATCGTCCCCGAGCGCGCTGTATACGGTGTGGAACACCTTCAGTTCGTCATAGCAGTCCCTGCAGCGGCCCATATGCTCAATAAAAGCCGCCAGCTCGTCATCGGTCAGTTTTCCGCCCAGATAGGGCTCGATCATTTTCTGCGCCTCCAGGCATCCGATCGGGCCGGACTTTTCCCTGCCCGCTCTTTTGTTCTTTACCATGGCGGCAGCTCTCCTTCCTCGATCAGAAATCTGATCCTCTTTGCCGCCCTTCCGTCGCAGGACGACATGTACTTCTCCAGAAATCGTTCTCTTCTCAGGCGCATCTGCTCATCCGGCCCCGGCCCGGCCATCGTGATCTTCAAAGGGAGGTCCTGCTCCCTGCTGACATGGATCGCCGGGATCTCGCCGTAATCCAGGTAGAATCCTCTTTTCTCACTGTACTCATCAAGATCCGGGCTGTACAGGATCAGTGACCTGTCAAAAAGCATGTACTCGAATATCAGCGAAGAATAGTCCGCGATGAGCACATCCGTTACCGGAAAAAGATCCTGGCAGGGAAGCGGGCACAGATGATCCGAATCCTCCTCCCCTGCTTTCATATGCGGGTGCAGGCAGGCCAGCACCTTCCATTCCCGTCCCAGCTTCGATTCGAGCGCATCCAGATCCAGCCGGATACTTTTTCCCTCCGCCGCGTTTCCTCTGAAGGTGGGCGCCCAGACAGCGATCTTCTTTCCGACAGCATCCGGATACATGGCATAAAAAGCGTCGCGTCTGCGGCGGATCCAGTTCTCCGAATAAAAAGCGTCGGTGCGGCAGACCCCTGTCGGCTTCACATTTTCCTCCGGCAGCTTCATGGCTCCCGCAAAGGCCTGTACGCAGGCCGGCGAGGAGACCGTTACCAGGTCCGTATTCCTGAACACATGGCCTTTGAACGAGGAAGGGATATCATCCGCAGCGTCGTAACCGAACCGCTTCAGGCTGCCGCAGGCATGCCAGAGCTGGATGACCTTCGTCCCCTTTCTTTTCCGGCAGGAAGCCGCCGGAAGGAAATTATCACAGATCACCACATACTCGGAGTGAGCGTAAAGCTTCATGAAGCGGACCATCCCCGCCAGGAGCTTTCGAAAAGAAGTGTTCTGGTAGTCCAGGTAGATCTCCGTCATCCTGCACTTCCCGCTTCTTTTGAGCGCGTAGTACAGGGTATCCATACTCACCGGACGTGAATCATGATGAGCATCCGCAAATACGACCGTCCCTTTCCGGACCGGGCGCAGACAGAAAATACGGTAGCATACCGGCAGAAAGAGCTGCTGCGCCGCCATTTTCGCGTATTGTTTCAATCTGAAAGACAGCAATCGCTCCTCCTTTCCGGTCACTTCCCTCCCTCACCCAGCACCAGGGAGAGGATCCTTTCCGTCGCAGCCCCGTCACAGGACTCCATGTATTTTTTCCGGAACCGGCGGATCTTTGCGGGATCAAAATGATCCGCCGCCAGCGTGATCTCCCGGGCAAGCTCCTCCATGGTCCTGCACAGGGGACCCGGGATCATCTTCTCATATGGTTCGTAAAAACCGTTCCACTTCAGGTATTCTTCAAGGTCGCAGGCAAAAAAGAACATGGGCCTCTCAAACAGGGAGTACTCGAAGATCAGGGACGAATAATCCGTGATCACCATGTCCGCTGCAAATAAAAGATCTTCGATCTTCATACCGCCCGCGTCCAGCACGATTCCCTCTCCCGCAGGAACGGGCGGGACCTCCTTCACGAGCGGATGATGCTTGATGACCAGGCAGAAATCATCTCCGATCATCGATAAAAGAGCACGCGGATCAAAACCGGGAGCCGTGGTCACATGAGGCGTCCTGCCGCGGAACGTAGGCGCATAGAGCAGGATCTTTTTCCCCTCTGCTTCGGGAAACTGCGAGTAAAAACGGTTCCGGGCCTCCGCTGCGGCCCCCTCTTTGAAATAAATGTCCGTCCGGCTCACCCCGGTGCTTTGGACCGCTCCGGGCCTGTCCTTAAGATCCATCGCTTCCGCGTAGGCTTCCCTGACCGCCGGTGCCGAGACCGTTACCAGGTCGATATTTCGGTAGAGGGGGTGCCTGCGGAGCCACTTTGCATTTGTTCCGTGCTCATTTCCGATGGTGCTCGCGCCGAACTTTTTGAAAGCGCCGCAGGCGTGCCAGAGCTGGACGACCTTCGTCTCCCTGCGCTTATTTACGCAGCTGACGACTTCGTTGATATCACTCAAAAAAACCACCCGGGCCGCCGCCATCTCCCTGAGCAGCTTCACGCTCCGCCTGACAAATTCAGGATAGGAAACATGGGACCGATCCAGCGCGACAAACCGGCATTCTATATCCCCCCGGCTGAGCAGCTCTTCGTCGATCAGCTTAAAGGAGTCGGGCATCCGCGCAGTCCTGTATTCCACGAACAATACCCTGTCAGGTTCCTTCTCCCGCAGGCAGGCGGCTTTGTATACTGCCGGAAGACAGATGTCAAAAAGCAGGTCCTTGATCAGATTGGATGCCATCGGTCCTCCCTCCTTATAACACAACAGGGATACCTCGGCGGTATCCCTGTCCTTTCTCCTGCCCCAGGCCGGACTTGAACCGGCACTCTGTTTCCAGAGGCAGATTTTGAGTCTGCTGTGTCTGCCATTCCACCACTGAGGCGCACAACATATATTACCATATGACCGGCAGATTAGCAAGTATTGTGATTCGATCAGAATTTAAATGAAAATTCATCAAAGCAGTCGAAGGTGGCAAAGTAATCCGAGGGTGTCTCCGCACGCCGGATCAGTTTAAAGCTTCCGTCCTCTTTTAAAAGAACCTCGGCGGAGCGCAGCTTGCCGTTGTAGTTGTATCCCATGGAGAAGCCGTGGGCTCCGGTGTCATGAATGAACAGCAGGTCGCCCATACTGATCTTGGGAAGGATCCTGTCGATGGCAAATTTATCGTTGTTCTCGCACAGGGCGCCCGTCACATCGTACACATGGTCACAGATGGCATTCTCTTTCCCGAGCACCGTGATGTGGTGGTAGGCCCCGTACATGGCCGGCCTCATCAGGTTGGCGGCGCATGCGTCTACGCCGATGTACTCCTTGTAGATATGCTTCTCGTTAATGGCCGTCGTCACCAGTCCGCCGTAGGGGCCCATCATGAAGCGGCCCATCTCCGTGCAGAGGGAGACATCTCCCATTCCGGCCGCCCCGAGGACCTCGTCATAGACCTCATGGACCCGGCTTCCGATGATATCGATATCATTTCCGTGCTCGTCCGGACGGTAGGGGATCCCGATCCCGCCTGAAAGATTGATAAAGCTGATCTTTACGCCCGTTTTCGCTTTGATGCGCACCGCCAGCTCAAACAGGACCCTGGCCAGCATCGGATAATAATCGTTCGTCACCGTGTTGCTCACAAGGAACGCATGGATGCCGAATTCCTCCACGCCCTTTTCCTTCATGATCCGGAAAGCTTCAAAGATCTGGCTCGTGGTCATGCCGTATTTGGCATCGCCGGGATTATCCATGATCCCGTTGCTGACTTCAAAATATCCGCCGGGATTATAACGGCAGCTCATCTTTTTGGGCAGCTTTCCAAGAGCCTTTTCCACGATATCGATGTGGGTGATGTCATCGAGGTTGATGATGGCTCCGAGCTCGGCAGCCTTTTTGAACTCCTCCACCGGCGTATCATTGGAGGAGAACATGATGTCATCCCCTTTGGCGCCGATGGTCTCAGCGAGCATCAGCTCCGTCATGGAGGAGCAGTCACATCCGCACCCGTATTCACCCAGGATCCTGATCAGGAACGGATTCGGGTTTGCCTTGACTGCAAAATACTCCTTAAATCCGGGATTCCAGGAGAAGGCCTCGTACAGCCTCCTGCAGTTTTCGCGGATCCCCTTCTCATCATAGAGATGAAACGGCGTAGGAATCTGTGCAGTGATCTCTTTTGCTTTTTCCAGGGTGACAAATGGTACTTTTTTCATTTTTGACTCCTTTTTTACTCCAATGACTCCGAGAAGATGCCGGTGACCCGATTGTTTATATCGATCAGGTGATTGTATTCAAGTATGTTGTAATCGTTCAGGATCTGGCTGTAGGCGCCCGGCTGGTCCAGGCTGTGATACTGGCCGCTCTTGTCCACGAAAGCGCCCGCACTGACCGCCGGCAGCTCCTGCTGCTGGACCATCAGGTACCGCTGGTACTGAGTAAGCGGAAGCCCGGCTCCACTTAATATATCCGCCGCCAGGTAATTGACGCTCAAAAGGTCATTGATCTCTATATCGGCGCCGTAATTGTTCCATACCAGACAGGGAACGATATACAGCTGCTGAGCCGCCTCCAGGGACGTCTCGGAGTTGTGTCCCGTCATGCGCTCGATCACGTTGGTGATGTACTCCGAAGGCTGGTGATCGCCGAACATGACGAGGATCACAGGCTCTTCATAACCCTGCAGCCAGTCTGTCAGATCCTTCAGCGCAATATCCGATTCCCGGATCAGGGACAGGTAGCTCTCCACCGCTTTTGTCTGAGTATTGCTGTATGTGAGTCCCTCCAGCTTGACGGACGGACTGAAGTCAGCGTAGGAGCGTGAATAGCCGCCGTGGTTCTGCATCGTGACCTCGAAGATGAAATCACGGCCGTCATCCCCTTCGTTCTCCTGGAGGATCTCCCTGATCTTGCCAAAGGCCGCTTCATCCGAAACATAATCCCTGATCCTGCCCGGGCTGACAAAATCCTTCAGGGAAAGGAACTCCCGAAATCCCAGAAGGTTATAGACCTTGTCCCTCTCCCAGCCGGAAGCATTATAAGGATGGATGGCGATGGTGTCATAGCCCAGGCCCGCCAGGTAGGACGGGATCGCCGGCACATTGTCGTGGATGAACTGCTGATAGACCACGCTGCCTTCGGGCAGGAAGGCCATGCTGTCCCCGGAAAGGAATTCATATTCCGTGTTGGCCGTGTTTCCGCCTTTCACCGAGACCATCAGTTTTCCGCCCGCATACTCCTCCATCATGGAGCGCATGTTCGGCATGTAATCGATGTTGGTGCTGAAATCGCCCAGCACGGAAAGATCCGAGAAGGCTTCATTCATGATCACGATAATGTTCGGAGCATCTTTCATGTCGACATCAGCCCTGGTGCTCTCCCCGATCTGCTTCTCCTCCCGTTTCCCGGTCACCCGGTCAACGATGTCCTTCGTCTTCTCCACGGAGTACTCGGGCGGCTCCTTGACCGTGATCAGGTGTATATCGCCGATGTAAGCGGCCAGAAAGCCGTTGTTGCGGTATCTTACGTTGGGGGTGAAAAGGATGGTGTCCATGCCCAGCTTATCCTGGATCTCCTCCTTCTGGAGAAACCATCCGGCCGCGGCAAGGGCAGCTGCCGCCAGTACAGCCCCGGTCACCCGGACCGGCGCCTTCCTTATCCTGAGCGGATCTTTCATGGCCGCCAGGATCACGAAAGAAAACCCGATGACGCTGAAAACAAATTTCCAGTTGAATGTATACGAGTAATTGCCGGCGACCGACGCTGCCGTTCTCAACGAGTAGATATCCCACGGCACGATAGGCGTTCCCCGGAAAGAGACAACGAAATAATTTGTGATCCCGATCACAAGGACCACCGCTCCGCAGATCGTACATCCGATGGCGGCGCTTCCCGAAGCAAACACGAGCGCCAGCTCAAACAGCAGGATGAACAGCCAGTTGACTCCCAGCATGGACGGATAGATCCGCATCGGATCAAGGGTGAAATTCTGCAGGAGCCATACCAGGAACAGTGGTTCAGCTGCCAGCCAGATGATGCCGACCGCGATCCCCGCTTTGCCGCCCGGCTTTTTCAGAAGGCAGAATATGCCTGCGGCCGCCGCAAGGAGCAGCGCTATGATCAGGTTTGTCCGGTCCTCGCCGGCCCGGGAAAAGGCCTCTGCCAGGCCGGATGCGTTCTGGTTTACACACATGACCGTTACAACGGCCAGTATGACGGTGACGATCAGAGCCCTTATCCGGGCACCGGTCCTCGTCTTAAAAATACCATTCATGTAATTGATAAGCTTCCTCTCTGATCACTGTCTGTGAGTATGGGTAAAGAGATGGTCCTGACAGTATTCATAAGCGCCATTGCACTTTGAACAGTACCTAAACTCGAGGCTGTCCGAATCGAGCTCCGTCCTGCCGCACTGCGCGCAGCGGTGAATGGCGATCTTTCCGTTGGGATCCCTGTACATTCCGCTCCGTCCGGCCCCTCCCGATGAGCGTGCGCTGCTGCCGGGCCGCCGGGCATTATCAAACGCTTTACGAAACTGCGCCTTTCGGGCTGCCTGCTTAAAGGAGCCGGCCGCTTTTCCCGATCTGGTGAGCAGGAAAAAGATGACAAAATTGAGCATCGCGGCCGCGATCGCAACCTTCCCGGGAAGACCGGTCTGGAAAAAGCTGTACAGGATAAGGGCTCCGTCGAGCAGCGCCAGCCACTTCATCTTCAGCGGGATCACGAAATAGAGAAGGACTTCCGCATCAGGATAGCTCATCGCGAAGGCGAGCAGCATGGACATATTGATATAATACGTTGAGAACAGGGCTCCGAAGCTGTAGCGGAACCCGCCAGCCGTGTAGAAGGCATACAGGAGGAACGCTCCGATAATGGAAAAAAGCATCCCTGAAAAGTAATAGAAATTAAACAGGAAAGACCCCCAGGTGCGTTCAAGCGACCTGGCAAGCGAAAAATAGAAAAACAGCATGATGATCGTAAAAACATCCATCCTGCCGGGCGGAACGATGATCCAGGTGACCAGCCTCCATACCTGGCCCTGCAGGATGTAGACCGGATCCAGGGTCAGGTATCCGAGGATCTGGGGGGCGATGAACATGAGCAGATATCCTGCCGCATACAGCCCTATGATGATCGACGGCAGGTTCCGGATCGCATACCGCCCGAAACGCCGTTCCAGAGAATACAGAAATTTCATTTTATAAAACCGGGAGTGCTCCCGTCTCCTTCTTCTGATTTGGATCAGTTCTCTGACCTCTGAGAACTGATTATAGAATCCCAAAGATATATTTGTCAATTTGCCCAAACAGGATAAATTCTATATAATGGGTTAAGAATCACGAGAAATAACGGGAAGCTTCCATTAAGCCTTCCCACCCATGAAAGGATCTGTTATGGCCGGTTCATCTTTCGGAAAACTCTTTACTGTAACCACCTTCGGGGAATCTCACGGCAGCGCCCTGGGCGTCGTCGTGGACGGTGTCCCCTCTCTTCTGCCCCTGACAGAGGCGGATATCCAGCCTTTCCTGGACAGGCGCCGTCCCGGGCAGAACCGTTTCACCACGGCCCGAAGCGAGCCGGACAGGGTAAAGATCCTGTCCGGGACCTATGAAGGAAAAACCACCGGGTGCCCGCTGGCCATGGCTGTCTTCAATGAAGACCAGCATTCTTCTGACTATCGGAATCTTAAAGATATATACCGCCCTGGTCATGCTGATATGACCTATGACCTCAAATACGGGATCCGTGATCACCGCGGCGGTGGCCGCTCCTCCGGGAGGGAGACCATCGGGCGCGTTGCAGGCGGAGCGGTCGCTTCACTGATTCTTAACAGGCTTGGAGTTAATGTACTGTCCTGGGTCTCCTCCATCGGTCCCGTCACATGCAGTCCCGACCGCTTTGACCCTGAGCACCTAAAAAAAAGCCCGCTGGCCATGCCCGATCCGGAAGCTGAGAAGGAAGCAGCTGTTTTTCTCGAACACTGCAAGATCGCACGGACCAGTGCGGGAGGCACTGTCACCTGCACGGTCACCGGCATGAAAAGCGGGATCGGTGAGCCGGTCTTCGACAAGCTCGATGCCTGCCTTGGAAAAGCCCTCTTCTCCATCGGGGCCGTCAAGGCAGTCGAGATCGGAAGCGGGACGCAGGCTGCTTCGATGTACGGCCACGAAAACAATGACCAGGCCGGAACGGATGAAAACGGCCTTCCAGTGCTGCTTTCAAACCATGCGGGCGGAATCCTCGGCGGGATCAGCAGCGGCAGTGACATTCAGGTAAAAGTCACCTTCAAACCAACGCCCTCCATCTCCAGGGAACAGAGCGCCCTTCGCCCGGACGGAAGCGTCTCTCCTCTTATCATAGAAGGACGCCACGATCCGCAGATCCCCTCCCGCGCGGCTGTCGTCGTGGAAGCCATGACTGCCATGACGGTCCTTGACCTGATGATGATCAACATGTCATCGACCATGGACTCACTGATACGGTTTTACGGTTAATTATAAAAGACCCGGGTTCTGCTCCTTCTGGACAGGATCCGGGTCTTTTTTTTCACTATTTATGGAAGCGCTCTTACGGCTCTCCTCTCTTTTTACTCCGCCGTTTCAGAGATCAGTATGCAGTTAGGTGTCTCCACAGGGAGCTGGCGTCCCTTCATAATGATCACTTTCTTCTCGTAGTCGATCGTGAAGAAGCGCATATAGTTCGACTCGTGGCAGAGGACGATCAGTGTCTTCTCATCCGGGAGCACATCTACATCCTTCGGATATCCGCCGCTGATCGGCAGGATGCAGACCTTTTCAAGCAGCCCTGTCTCATGATCGATCCTGAAAATGCCCACCGTGTTCTCGCCGGCGCTCGAGCAGTACAGGTAATTGCCGCTCGGCGAGATCTTCAGCGCGCAGCATGCGGAGCTGATCTCGTCGGGATCGAGCACCGTACTCACCTCCTGGAGAAGTTCAAAATCAGGAGATTTCCCCTCTCCGTTATAGGAGTAAACGTTGATCGTGTTCGTCAGCTCACAGTTGACATAGGCGAAACGCCCGTCCTTGCTGAATGTGATGAGCCTGGGTCCCGATTCAAGCTTGCAGTGCAGGATATCATACAGGCTCAGCTTTCCGGTGCCTTCCTGTACCTTGTAGATCTTGATGTGGTCAAGTCCGTTGTCCACCGCGCACAGATATTTGTCATCGGGCGTCGGAATGACACAGCTGACATGGGGTCGGAAGTTGCGCTCGGCCACCGAGCCGATTCCCTTGTGGAACACGCCGTCCATAACGGAACCGAGTCTTCCGTTCTTATGCGTGTGAACGACGGTCACTTTCCCGTCATGGTAACCTCCCACAAACAGGAACTTGCCGCTTTTATCAGTCGACAGATAACAGCCGCGCATCCCGTCGATCCCGACCTTGTTGATCGGGGTCAGATCTCCGTTTGGCTCGATCTTCAGCACCTCTACTCCTTCGTCTGCGATCGAGTACAGATATTTCCCGTTCCTGGACTTGGTAAGGTAGGAAGCGTTATGAACAGGAACCACATTCCGCTCTGTCAGGGTCTGTGTTTCCAGGTCAATGTCATACACATGAATGCCGATACTGCTGCCATTCGTGTACGTCCCTACATAGGCGACATATTTTTTCTGATCCATGTTTTTCTCCTGTCTGTGAAAGCCGGTCTTCGAGGCCGCTCCTGCTGTTGCATTTATCATAGCATATCCGCATCAAATTGGAAAGAAATGAAAAAAGGGAATGACAAAATGTCATTCCCCAAAAGTGTTTTCAGAAAGCCTCTCAATCAACCGCCATGGAAGAGACAAAATCGTCGAGAGCCGATGTATCGACCGTATAATCCGTCACGGTCTGTGCAGTCTCCTCAGCAGGAGGCGCCGGTTTGACGGCTGTATAAACAGAAACCCCGATCCAGGCCGCCACCGCTAAGGCGAGCAGTCCTCCGCAGATCTTAAAAAGGTTTTCCTCTCTCTTTTCCTTTTTGATGATCTGTGCCCGGTTTTTCTTTTCTTCTTTATATTTGTCAACTTTTGCCTGACTCATCCTCTTACACCTCACAAAACAAATTTAAGTACAGTATACAACAATTTTTCAAATTTGCAAGATGAATGTCCGCTTTACACGGCGGCCCCGGGCCGATATAATCATCGTGATGCACGTTTTTAATAAAGGAGGCTTATTTTTGAGATCATTCCGCTTCGAAGGCACCAGGAAGCTGATGAATTCACTGCTGCTCACCCCTCTCTTTGACCAGTTTGAGGTGATGAGCGCATACGTCAGGTCCTATGCCGTTTTTTCTATCGAGCCCACGCCGCGGGACGAGGAGGATAAAACACCATCTCCTCCGCTCTGGAAGCAGCTGCGTCCGCTGATGACCGATATCCTGAAGGGAACCAGGAAACCGCAGCAGATCAGGCTGGTGCTGAGGCTGTCCGAAAAGAACACCCTCGCCGTCCTTCGCCGCAGCGGATCCTCCCTGGAGGCGGAGCAGATCGCGGGCCTGTATCTGAACATCCAGTACCGCTGCGCAGACGAAAATGAGTCTGTGACCGGGACGACCGGTACCTCCCTTAAGATATTCACACCGGACAGATCCCTGGAGAAGACCTGGGATGCCATGGTGGAAGCTCTCCTTCTGAGGGAGGATATTCCATTTGAATAAGAATCCGACAAATCTGACAGGGGGACAGTCCTTACAAGCACTGTCCCCCTGTCAGCGTATCATGACACAGAACAGTGCCCTGTCAGATTTTGTTAGCACTCAATTAAAATGAGTGCTATTTTTTGCTTGACTTATCCGATTCCGAGTCCTACAATATAGTTTAAATTGAAATATGTAAGGAGTTGTTATCTATGAATACAAAAACAGGCAGTCTTTCCATCAACAGTGAGAATATTTTTCCCGTGATCAAGAAATGGCTCTATTCTGACCATGATATCTTCGTCCGCGAGATGATCTCCAACGGCTGCGACGCCATCACCAAGCTGCGCAAAATGGCCATGCTCGGGGAATATGATTATCCTGAGGGGCATAAAGACAGCATTAAGGTCGTGGTGGACCCGGATGCAAAGACTCTCAGCTTTACAGATACCGGTATCGGCATGACGGCGGATGAGGTAGAAGAATATATCACCCAGATCGCCTTCTCCGGTGCGACCGCTTTCCTTGAAAAATACAAGGACAAGGGCGGCCAGGATGAGATCATCGGCCATTTCGGACTCGGCTTCTACTCTGCGTTCATGGTTTCCGATCTGGTGGAGATCGATACCCTCTCCTGCCAGAAGGACGCTGTTCCCGTACACTGGGAATGTGACGGCGGCACAGAGTATACCATCGGCGAGGGGACCAAAGATCAGGTCGGGACAACGATCACTCTTCACCTGAATGAAGAAAGCCTCGAGTTTGCAAACGAATACCGCATGCGAGAGGTCATCGAAAAGTACTGCAGCTTCATGCCCATCGAGATCTTCCTTGAAAAAGCGGGCGCGCCGCAGGAATACGAGACCATCGACGAGAGCGAGCTGCGGGAAGACGATGTGATCGTTGAGAGGATCCATGAGGACGCCAAGACTGAGGAAAAAGAGGATGAAAACGGGAACAAGGAGACGGTAGAGGTCTCTCCCGCAAAGGACAGCGTCAAGATCAACAAACGCCCTGTCTCCTTAAGCGATATCCATCCGCTGTGGACAAAGCATCCCAATGAATGCAGCGACGAAGAATACAGGGATTTCTACCGCAAAGTGTTCCTGGATTACAAGGAGCCCCTTTTCTGGATCC
>DGTA01000049.1:0-5528 GCA_002394165.1 Lachnospiraceae bacterium UBA4348
AGATCATCAAGCTCATGACCCTGGGGCTCACCGAGGCACAGGCGGAGGAGCAGATCATCAGCGGCTTCCTGAAATAATGACAGAGGATCAAACAGAAGCGGGCGTAGAGATACCATGTTTTTTAAAACGCTACGCCTGCCTCGCGGACGAAAATCCAAAGTTGGCGTAGAGATAGCAACTATCTGCATTCTATCTGCCCGTTTCTCGGACAAAAATCCAGAGCTGGCGTAGAGACATCAACGATCTGAAATCTATACGCCCGCTTTATCGGACATAGATCCGGAGCAGGCATAGAGACATCAACGATCTGAAATCTATATGCCTGCTTTAACGGACATAAAAACTGAGAAGGCGTAAATATACCCGCTTTTTGGAATCCCTACGCCTGGTTCCAAATTCACGAAGCCAGCGTTGGCATTGAAATACTTGTTTATTAAGATCTCTACGCCTACAGACATGAACAAGTACAGTTGAATAAAAGACACCACCAGTCCACGGGGAACGCTCGCGCTCTTGCCTCGCGCAGCGGTACATAAGGCTCGGGCTTCGCTCTCGCCAAGTACCGGCGCTGCGGCAACGTCCCCTTTGGACTGGTGGTGTCTTTATTCATGCCGTAAACTTCAAAGGACTGCCCATTTCCGTGCGCGAAACCCACGATTCCTGCCTTACAGCTGCGGCCAGATCTCTTCAAAGATAGCTTTCATCAGCGCATCTGCATCCCGGCATTCACTCATCATCGTGATGACTGCGTTCTTATCCCTGCAGATGATCGAGAGCTGGCAGAACTTGCCGTCTGCGCGGAAGCTTCCCTCCGGGCCGCCCCAAAAGAGATAACCGTACCCATATGGATTGTTTGGGTTTGGTGCAGCCTGTACGGACAGGCTTTCCCTGACCCATTCCGCCGGAAGGATCTGTTTTCCGTTCCAGCTGCCTTCCTGCAGATACAGCTGGCCGAACTTATGCAGCTCCTCTGTACAGATGAAGAGCCCGCCGGCGCCAAAGGTATGACCGAGCGGGTCTTCCTCCCACACGGTATGTCTGATGCCGAGTGGTTTGAGAAGTCTTGGCTCCAGGTACGAGGTGAGAGTCTGGCCGGCGCGGCGCTGTACCAGGATGCCTGCAAGGTATGGGCCCGCATTATTATATAGAAAAGCTTCACCCAGCATGTGGCTGAACGGCAGCGAAAGGGAAAGCTTCACCCAGTCTTTCTCCGTATAATGCGGCCGCTGCTCGCCCATCAGGTGCGGCTTCTCCTGTCCGAGACTCATGGTCAGCAGATCTCTTACGGTCGCTGCTGCAAGGGCCAGCGGGATTTCATCCGGCAGGTCATCCGGAAAAGCATCCGTCAGCTTCTCATCGATCGACAGCAATCCTTCCTTCTGCGCAATACCGACAGCTGCAGAAGTAAAGCTTTTGCTCGCCGAATAGGCGTTGCGCCTGACATCCGCCTCCCAGTCATATTGCCCGATCAGCTCCCCGTTCCGGGAAACTCTCACATTCAGGACCCTGAGCGGTGTCGCCCGCTCTACAAATCTTGTCAAATCCATGCTGCATAAACTCCTTTTCGTTGAAGGCTGCCACACATATCCTCTTCCCGCCTGTCATGATAGTAGCACTTACCTCGCTGGGAGGTAAAGAAAAACCCGCAGGAGATCATCCCGCGGGTTTTCATTATTTGCTGTGCTGTTTCCTGAATTCTAATACCTTTCCGAAAAGAAAGGCGTTCACAAAAATCACATGTTAATGGTTATTTCCACCAGACGATCTCAACCGCGCCATGCCAAGTATGACTACTATAATGCCTTGGCCGGATTCCCAAAACCCGAATATAGTAAATGCCGGCGTTCAATTTGTTATAAGAATAATAGATGTCATTATCAGAATCATCACTACTTCTAACTTCCAGCGGCTGGCGTTTCGCATCAAACAGATCTATATCATTCGCCCCATAGACGTAAATCCTTTTCTTCTTTGTCAGTTTGATCTTATACCATCTCGCAAAATTATTACCCGGAAGCTGAACGATCGGCAGTTTTTTATTTGCTTTCCAGTTCAGCGCTTTACTGGATATATAATTGGGTTTAGTGACATATTTGCAGAGTTTGTACTTGAAGGCAAACTTGCCATAATTATAATCTGAAAACAAATAATAAGTCCCCTTTGGAAGAGCGACATAAAATGTCTTAGCACCTGTGGACTGACTATTATACCAATAGTCTAAGGGGTTTTCACTACTGCCTTTCAATGCTTTGCTTAAATATAGATCCGTATACTGTTCGCCTTTAATAGTCAATGTCATGTAATAGTTTGCTGGCACAGTTACTTTATACCGGTAGCATGTATACGTGGACGTATATACGGTATAATCACTATTATATGTTCCTTTTGATTCACACCCCTTCGGCTTAATCCACGTATTCTGTTTTGTTCCAACCGCCTTATAGTTATATTTTTCAATATTCTTTGTTGCGTGAGCGACGGTTCCTAAAGTCATAACGATCAAAACGCTTAGCAAAAGTGTCCTGAAAACTCTCTTCATTTCTCTTTCCCTCCTTAGCTTCCCTTCAAATCAGATAAACCATATGCAACCATGCTAAAGGTTACATATAGTCTATCACTCCCCCAAAATCACGTCAATTGACATATCTTCTAAAACATACAAAAACCTGCGGATATATCGGAAAAACACCTCTCTGAGTAAAATCAGTTATAACCCACCGCCGACAAGCCTGGACGGTTCTGTGTCATAATTGTCCCCTGTCATAATTCAGTGATGATCTTCACCAGCAGCAGTGCCAGCACGATCAGTATGACCGGCCGCACGATCTTCGACCCTTTGGTCATCACCAGGCCGGATCCCAGGTAGTTTCCGGCCATGCAGCATATGGCCCCGGCGATGCCCAGGGGAATGATCACCTGTCCGCTGCGCCAGAACACGGCCAGCGAGCTTAAGTTGGTCGTCAGGTTGATCACCTTGGCATGGGCATTCGCGCCGGCGGCGCTCATTTTGGCGAATACCGTAAAAGCGATGATCAGGAAGGTGCCCGTTCCGGGCCCGTAAAGTCCGTCATAAAAGCCGATGATAAGCGCTGCCGCCATCGCCACGGCCACTGTCTTCCTGTCCGCCTTCACGTCGCCGCTGTCCCTGTCGGGAAACAGATGCCGGTTAAGGACGATAAAGGCGGCAACTGGCAGCGCCGCAAAGAGGATGTACTTCAGCGTTTTTTCACTCAGCGTCAGTGAAGCCCGGGCTCCCAGGGTGGATCCGGCAAAAGCGCAGATCACTGAGGGAACGGCGATGAGGACGTTCACCATCCGGTTTCTGATAAAGCGGATGGTCGTAAGGCCTGTCCCGCAGGCCGATGAAAGCTTGTTTGTCGCGATCGCCGCGTGAACCGGCAGGCCGGCAAACAGATACGCCGGCAGGGAAATGAGGCCCCCGCCTCCCCCGATGGAATCGACGAATCCGGTCAGGAAAAGCATGGGGCAAACGATGAGAAACATTTTCGGTGTCAATTGGATCATGTGAAATTACTTCCTGTACTCTTTTTTGTTTTAGAAGCTGTGGCCGCCGCCCCCGCCGGAGCTGCCGCCGCCTCCGCCTCCACCGCCGCCTCCGCCGGAGGTGTGAACGGGAGAGTATTTTTTAGTCTGGCGCTTGAAAACAGGCGCTGCCGCGGTAAACGCCAGGGTAGCCGCTCCGGCTTCCAGGATCACATCCCGCGAGGGACGCGCGCCCATGCTGCTGCAGCTGACCAGCAGATAACAGATCATCAGCGCAGCGATCGCCGCCAGAAGGACGTTTACGATATGTTTCATCCCTTCGTAGATGCGACCGCCCTCAAGCAGCGTTCCGGCCTGGTCAAACACAGCCAGCGCACAGTCGCCGTATCTACCCTTTTTTGCGTAGCGATAAACATTGTCGGCGATCTGGTTGGCCTTCGGCCTGGAGATCGTCCGGTAGACGTCGCCGTCACTGAAGATCCAGATCTTGCGGCCCGCCATGTCGATCATGAAAAGAATGCCTGAGTCTTTTCCGAAATATCCGCGGTATCGCTCCCGGGCGTAATCGGAAGTGCTGCCCGGCGCTGAGCATGTGACGAACGCCGCGCCGCCGTATGCGGTGATCTCCTTCATCTTGTCGATCAGAGCCTGCTCCTCCCCCGCCTCCAGCAGGGAAGCTTCATCGCTCACATAGACCCGGTACCCCGTCTCGGGATTGCGGTACTTTTCCTCCTGCGCGAAAACGCTCATGCTCATCATGAGAAGCATTCCCATGGCCAGGAAGAGAGCCGCCGTCTTTTTCATAAAACCGTTCTTAACCTGACTCATCCTCTCTCCTCCTTCGCCCTCGCAAAAAAGTTCGGGACCGGCCGCAGCACGGACCGGTTGTACAGGCTGATCGCCGCAACGAGCATGACCGCGGTGACGATCAGCGACAGGATACAGACTCCGTAATACCAGTAATCCTCCACAGGATGGATAAGCGCCATGACTGCTGCCGCAAGGGTGGAGGCAGGTCCCAGCCACGGAACGATCCGGATCAGCCCCTCTCCGGGCCCCTTCTCTATCTTTCCACTGCGGATCACATCAACCGAGCAGTATGCCAGGAAAGCACCGGCGGCGCCGATGACTGCCAGTGAGCACACATAGAAGGGCACCATGTCCGAAGTCGAAAACTGCTCGAGCCAAAATCCCGCAGCCATGAACAAAAGCGCAAAGGCAACAGCAATGACGATGATCCACTGCCTTCCCAGAACAAATGCGTTCCCACTGCGGATGTTTGCATCCCCGAACATGGGCGAGATCGGCTTGGGCTCATCCGGCCCGTCCTTTGAGCGATAGTCGCCGAAACCGGTATTCCTGGCCCCGATGGAAGTCATCTGGGCAAAGAAGATCAGCACCGCCGCCAGCGTCAGGAGGCTCCCAAGGAGCATCCCGGTCTGGGCTGTAAACTGGAACATCCTTTCCGCGAGGAAATACAGCGGGATCGTCAGGATCAGGCTTAAAAGCAGGTACTTTCTGATATCGATGGGGATCTCGGCGTAGATCTTTCCGGTCGATCCGTTGACCACGCTGTAAGCTATCCGGTCCTTTTTTCTCCAGGTCAGGAACCAGACTGGCAGCATGGCTTTCTGCGACTTTTTGATCCTGGCTCCGACCGCTGTCGTCCCCCTCTTGTTCTCTATTTTATAGTTTCTCAGCTCATGCTCTTCCAGGATCCGTTCGTAGACAGCCTCGGTCGCCAGCTCTTTGGCGCTTTTCTCATAAGCCTTTTCTTCCACATCCTCCGTGTTCGCAAAAAATCCGAACAGGTAGGAAGGAGTAAATTCCTTCATGTCTTCCAGCCGGTACGGAGCGATGGATTCGCTGATATTGTCATCGAAGGTGCTGGAAGCATCGTAGGTGATCCCCTTGAACTCGGCATTCAGGTCACCGGTGATATCAAAGACCGATGTCACCAGGTAGTCGCCCTCCTGCTTCGAGGTCGTGCCGATGATGCGCGGATTGCGGGCAAAGCCCACATC
>DGTA01000049.1:5652-17232 GCA_002394165.1 Lachnospiraceae bacterium UBA4348
TTTGCCAGTTTCCGGCGATAGATCTTTTTGCAGTCCTCTTTCGTTTTCCCAAACGGCACGATCAAGTCCGGTCTCTCCCCGCTCGTCTCACTGGACGAGAGCATGACAAAACTTCCGCAGTAGGCGCAGTACTCCGCTGCGGAATGATCGGCCGCCATGATCTGCGCGCCGCAGTTGGGGCAGCTCAGCAGGGATGCCGAAAAAGACCCGTCCCCGGTCTCCTGATTATGACCGGCATCATATTCATAAGGGTCATACTGCGAAGAGCAATGATCACAGACCAGCTGCCCCGCAGCGATATCATAGCGGAGCGAAGCCCCGCAGCCGGGACAATCATTCATAAGCCTCCCCCTTTCATTCCTTTAATTCAGATCAGGATGATACTCCCCAATCATTTTATCAGCTTCAGCCATTCCGGTAAACACGTTTAATCCCGGGGACTATTCCGGTGAAAAATCTTCAAAGAAAACGAGCGGCACTATTCCGGAGGGGACATAACCGCAGCGCCGGTACTTGGCGAGGATACATCCGAGCCTTAGTACCGCTGCGCGAGGTTTAAGCGGGAGCGGTCCCCGAGGAATATTGCCGCTCATTTTTAATTGATATAGCCAGAAAAAATAACCCGTTTTTACAGGTTTACATCCGGGATCGTCGCAAACCCTTTGGCCAGATCCTCATCCGTGGGAATATAGTCGCTCATGGTCCCGTTGTTGTACTGCTCATAAGCCTTCAGGTCAAAGTAGCCCGTACCGGTCAGGCCGAGGATGATGGTCTTCTCCTCGCCGGTCTCTTTGCACTTAAGGGCCTCATCGATCGCGCCGCGGATCGCGTGGCTGGATTCGGGAGCAGGCAGGATACCTTCGGTCCTGGCAAAGAGCTGCGCCGCTTCGAAGACACTGGTCTGTTCCACGGCTCTCGCCTCCATCAGGCCGTCATGGTAAAGCTGGCTTAAGATGGGGCTCATGCCATGGTAGCGCAGGCCGCCGGCATGATTGGCGGAGGGGATAAAGTCGTGTCCGAGCGTGTACATCTTCGCCATCGGGCAGACCTTTCCGGTGTCGCAGAAGTCGTAGGCGAATTTGCCTCTGGTAAAGCTCGGGCAGGATGCCGGCTCGATGGCGATGATCCGGTAATCCGCCTCGCCCCTGAGCTTTTCTCCCATGAAGGGTGAGATCAGGCCGCCCAGGTTGGATCCGCCGCCGGCGCAGCCGATGATGATATCCGGTTTGATCCCGTATTTATCGCAGGCCGCCTTTGTCTCGAGGCCGATGATGGACTGGTGCAGCAGCACCTGGTTGAGCACGGAGCCGAGCTCATAGCGGTATCCGGGGGTGCTCACTGCCACTTCCACCGCCTCAGAGATCGCGCAGCCCAGAGAACCCGTTGTTCCCGGGAACTGCTCGTTGATGGCGCGCCCGATATTGGTGTTCATCGACGGGGACGGCGTCACATCGGCGCCGTAGGTGCGCATGACCTCGCGGCGGAACGGTTTCTGTTCGTAGGAGACCTTGACCATATAGACCTTCAGGTCAAGTCCGAAAAATGCACAGGCCATGGACAGCGCGGTTCCCCACTGGCCAGCTCCGGTCTCGGTGGTGACGCCCTTCAGGCCCTGCTCTTTGGCGTAGTAGGCCTGAGCGATCGCGGAGTTGAGCTTATGGCTGCCGGAGGTATTGTTTCCCTCAAATTTGTAAAAGATCTTTGCGGGCGTATCCAGCGCCTGCTCCAGGAATTTCGCGTGGGTCAGCGGTGAAGGCCGGTACATCTTATAGAAATTGAGGACCTCTTCGGGAATGGGAATGTACGCCGTGTCATTGTCCAGCTCCTGGCGGATCAGCTCGTCGCAGAAGATCGGCTGCATATCCTCAAACTTCAGGGGCTGGAGCGTGCCCGGATGGATCAGCGGCGCCGGCTTGTTCTTCATGTCGGCGCGGACATTGTACCAGCTGGTCGGGATCTCGTTCTCTTCCAGATAGATCTTGTAAGGGATTTCGTTCTTGTTCATCATGTTTCTCCTTTCTGAGGTATCCGGGAAGGAGCTTTTGTCAAATAAAAAAACTCCCGTCCCACATTCGTTTCGTAGGGACAAGAGTCTTAAAGTTCTCCTGCGGTGCCACCCATACTTGGCGAAGATCGCCCCCTCATGCATACAGCCGTCATACGGTTTATATGCCGGATATTGATAACGGAGATCCCTCTCCGGCTCCCCTACGCGCAGCCATATTCACCGGCTGTTTCAGTTCGCCCTCAGAAGCCCATTCACACTGTATTGACTGCCGCCCTCTCAGTCCCGGCGGCTCCCTGTAAGCCAAGAGGCAATGCTACTATTTCTTCCTCAACGGTTGATACGAGTTTAGCACGTTGAAGTGGCACCGTCAAGAATTTTTTTCAATTCGGGAATACCTCGGCGAATTATCCGACACTCACCTCGCCGGCCAGCACTTTTTTGTAATCCTCATAATTTTTCTGAAGCAGCGCAGGCGTATCGAGCTCGTACGGGCAGTGGCGGCGGCACTGGTTGCAGTGGATGCAGTTCTCGATCTTCTTCATCTCAGCCTGCATCTTCTCGGTCAGCCACGCCTTGGAAGGAGCGCGCCTCAGCATCAGGGACATACGCGCGCAGTTGTTGATCTTGATCCCGGCCGGGCAGGTGGGTACGCAGTATCCGCAGCCCCTGCAGAATTCACCGGTCAGTTCCCTGCGCTCCGCCTCGATGAAAGCCCGAAGTTCGTCATCCAGCTCGGGAGCCTCGTCCATGAAGGCTAGCCATTCGTCGAGTTCATTTTCGCGCTGGATGCCCCAGATCGGGATCACGTTGTCAAACTGGCTGATATAGGCCATCGCGGCCCGGCTGTTGCGGATCAGGCCGCCTGCCAGGGCTTTCATGGCGATAAAGCCCATCTCCTTCTCCTGACATTCCCTCACCAGGTTGACCTCTTTTTCGTCAGAGAGATAGCTGAAGGGGAACTGGAGCGTCTCATACAGCCCCGATGCAACAGCCTCCTGCGCAACGGGGAGCTTGTGCGCCGTGATGCCGATATGGCGGATCTTCCCCGCCTTCTTTGCCTCCAGCATGCACTCATACATGCCTGTTCCGTCTCCGGGCTTGAAGCAGCGGGGCGCACAGTGGAACTGATACAGGTCCAGATGATCCGTGCGCAGCTTTTCAAGCGTTGTTTCCAGGTCTTTCCGGAAGGCCTCCGGTGTTGCGGCATGGGTCTTGCTGGAAAGATAAAGCTGATCGCGGATGCCTTCAAATGCCGCTCCGAGTTTTTCCTCACTGTCGCTGTAGTCGCGCGCGGTATCGAAAAAACGCATGCCGCCTTCAAAAGCCCTGCGAAGGAGGCTGACGGCGCTCTCCAGGCTGACCCGCTGAAGAGGAAGCGCTCCGAAAGCGTTCTGGGGGGTGACCATCCCTGTGCGTCCGATCGTGATCTGTCTCATTTTGACTCCTTTCCGAATGCTGCTGCGCCGGGCAGAGCAAGCCTGTCTTTACAGTCTTTTCACCAGTTCATCGAGGATCTTCTCCGCCACCGCTTCCTTGCTCATCAGCTGGAGCTGGATGGGATCGTCCCTCGTGATCAGCGTGACCACATTGGTGTCCGTACCGAACCCGGCTCCCGCCACCTTCACATTGTTGGCCGCGATCATATCCAGGTTCTTTTTCTCAAGCTTCGCTCTGGCTCTTCTCTCCAGGTCAGAGGTCTCCATCGCAAATCCGCACAGCAGCTGGCCTTCCTTTTTGTGATCGCCCAGATACTGAAGGATATCCTGTGTCCTCTCGAGTTCGAGGAACAGCTCGTCGTCCCCCTTCTTGACCTTCTCGTCACTCACGGTCGCGGGCCGGTAATCGGCCACCGCGGCCGCCTTGATGATGATATCCTGCTCGCCGGATACCGCCGTGACCGCTTCGAACATATCCTGTGCGCTGACCACCGGGACCGTCTTCACAAACATCGGCGGATCCAGGCTGGCCGGCCCGGTGACCAGCGTCACCTCGGCGCCGCGCAGCATGGCGATCCGCGCCACGGCGTATCCCATCTTGCCCGATGAATGGTTGGTGATGTAGCGCACCGGGTCGATCGCTTCCTGGGTGGGACCTGCGGTCACCAGCACTTTGCGCCCGGCAAGATCCTTCTTCATGGCGATCTCGCGGATCACATGTTCCTTCAGCACTGCTGTGTCCGGCAGCTTTCCTTTGCCCGTATCGCCGCAGGCCAGGTGCCCGCTGGCCGGTTCGATCAGCCGGTATCCGTATTTCTCCAGCAGCTTCAGGTTGTCCTGCGTCACCGGATTCTCATACATCCTCGTGTTCATGGCCGGCGCTGCCAGCTTCGGGCAGGTACAGGCCAGCATCGTGGTCGTGAGCATATCGTCCGCGATCCCGTGGGCGAGCTTGGCCAGCACGTTCGCCGTCGCCGGCGCGATGATCGCCAGATCCGCTTTTTTCGCCAGTTCCACGTGGGCTACCTCAAACTGGAAATTGCGGTCGAACGTGTCTGTCAGGCATTTATTTCCGGTCAGCGTCTCAAACGTGATCGGGTTGATGATGTTCGTCGCGTTGCGGGTCATGATAACATGAACATCGGCATGTTCCTTTACCAGGGCGCTGGCCAGGTCAGCCGCCTTATACGCGGAAATGCTGCTTGAAACACCCAGGATGATCGTTTTATTCTTGAGCATGGGTCCATCTCCTCCCTGAGATCCTGAAGCCTGTTTCTTCTGTTTTCAGGGTAACATACCCCCGTCCCGAATGCAATCTTATCTAAAATCCAAATTGTACAACGCAAAGATGCGTGATATACTGTCGCTGTATCCGGGCCGGAAGGCCTATGTATTGTATCCCGGACACTTTTTGTGTGAGCCGCCTTTTTCGCCGCAGCGCCGTACCTGCTTTGGACGACAGCTTGCGGACGGCCAAAAAGCCAACGGCTGCACAGGAAAAAGGGAATAATAACAGGAGGAATGAAAAATGAAAAAAGACAACTCTAAACTCTCTGCCGCTGAGCTTGCTATGCTCGGTATCCTGATCGCCCTTGTGCTGATCCTTCTTTTATGGGGCAGCATCCCCGCCGGGCCTTTGAAGATCACCACCGCCATGATCCCGGTCGCTATGGCCGCCATCGTCCTGGGCACCAAGGGCAGTGCCATCATCGGCGCTTTCTTCGGACTGTTCAGCTTTCTCCAGGCCATCGGTGCGCTTCCCAACGGCTCTGCTCTGCTGGTCGCGCTTGCCGGCATCAATGCTCCCCTGACATTTATCCAGTGCTTTGTTCCCCGCCTGCTGTGCGGCGTCCTGACCGGTCTCGCCTATCAGGCCTGCGTCAAGAAAATGAAAGCCCCCTTCTCCTGCGGCATCGCCGGTTTCGGAAGCGCTTTCTTCAATACATTGTTCTTTATTCCCTGCCTGTTCCTTCTTTTCGGCAATGCACAGCCGGTCATGAATATCCGGAACGGGCGCGGCGTCCTGGTCACCATCATCGGCATGATCACCCTGAATGTGGTCTGCGAGTGGATCAGCGCCACCATCATCGCTTCCGCCGTCGGCACGGCTCTGCGCAAAGCCGGCTTCGGAAGGCAGCTCCGTTAATTCATTATCCGGTTTTACAGGAGTATAAGCCATGATACTAGCCATCGATATCGGCAACACCAACATCGTCGCGGGCGTCATTCAGGACGGACAGGTCCTGTTTTCGGAGCGCATCTCGACAGACCTCTCACGGACATCCCTGGAATATGCGATTTCTTTTAAGAACGCCATCGAATTCCACGGCCTGAGCCCGGAGGATGTGGACGGCTGCATCGTCGCCTCCGTTGTTCCTCCGCTGATCTCCCTGATGGAGGAAGCGATCCCGAAGATCACGAACGTTAAGCCCATGATCGTCCGTCCCGGCATAAAGACCGGCCTCAAGATCCTGATGGACAATCCGGCGCAGGTCGGCGCCGACCTGATCGTAGCGGCCGTTGCCGGGATCGCCCAGTATCCGTGTCCCCAGATCCTGATCGATATGGGCACAGCGACCACGATCACGGTCATCGATAAAGACAAGAACTACTCCGGCGGCATGATCCTTCCGGGACTGAGGGTCTCGCTCGACTCCCTTACCAGCCGCACCTCGCAGCTGCCCCGGATCGGGCTCGATGCCCCCAAACACCTGATCGGCAAGAACACCGTCGACTGCATGAAGAGCGGTGTCCTCTACGGCACGGCTTCCAGCATGGACGGGATGATCGAGAGGATCCAGGCGGAGCTTGGAGAAAAGGTCACCACCATCGCGACCGGCGGCCTGGCCGGATCCATCGTCCCGCTCTGCCGTCACAAAATCATTCTGGATAACGACCTGATCCTGAAGGGCCTGGTCCTCATCTATGAGCGCAACCAGGACCAGCCGGCCAGATCAAGACAATAAAAGGAGACTGACAATATGACTGTTCCAGAGAAAATCCAGGCGCTTCGGGCGCTGATGAAAACGTACGGGATCGACGCTTACCTGATCCCGACCGATGATTATCACAGTTCCGAATATGTCGGAGATCACTTCAAATGCCGCGAGTGGATCAGCGGATTCACCGGTTCGGCAGGCACTGTCCTGGTCACGGCCGATTTTGCCGGACTGTGGACGGACGGCCGCTATTTCCTGCAGGCCGCTTCCCAGCTTGAAGGCTCCGGCATCGAGCTGATGAAGATGGGCGAGGCGGGCGTCCCGACCATTCACGCTTTCCTGAGAGATCACCTTACAGCCGACAGCCGCCTGGGCTTTGACGGCAGGACCGTGACCTCCTCCTATGTGCGTTCACTCTGGAAGGTCCTTCGCCCGGTCGGGGCGGAGATGGTCTGGCACCTGAACCTGGTCGGCGAGCTCTGGAAGGACAGACCTGCCCTTTCCGATGCCCCCGCCTGGGATCTGCCGCCTGTCTATGCCGGCGTGGAGCGCTCTGAAAAGATCGCCATGATCCGGAAGGAGATGGAGAAAAAGGGCGCGGATTATTTCCTGCTCACCTCCCTTGACGACATCGCCTGGCTGCTCAATATCCGCGGCGGCGACGTGGACTGCTGTCCGGTGGTTCTCTCCTACCTGCTGCTCTCCCAGGCGCATGTGCGCCTCTTCACACAGGAACAGGTCTTTTCGGAGAAGCTTCGCAAAGATCTGGAGGAGGCCGGCGTCACGCTGATGCCTTACCGTGAGATCTATGAATATGTCAAGGCCCTCCCGGCCACCAGATCGATCTATTTCGATCCGTCCTGCGTCAACTACTGCCTGGAAGCGAATCTTCCGCCCCAGATGAAAACGATCCGCGGCCGGAACCTCACCCTGCTGCCCAAGGCCTGCAAAAATCCCGTTGAGACGGCAAATATCCGAAAAGCCCACATCAAAGACGGCGCAGCGGTGACCCGCTTCATCTGCTGGCTCAAGAAGGCGGCTGCTTCATCCGAAACGATCACCGAGCTGTCGGCGGCGGAAAAACTCGAAGAATTCCGGCGCGAGGGCGAAGACTACCTGGGACCGAGCTTCCATCCCATCATCGCTTACGGCGCTCATGCGGCGATCGTCCACTACAGCGCCACGAAGGAAACGGATATCCCGATCGAACCCAAAGGGATGCTGCTGGCGGATACCGGCGGCCACTATCTGGACGGAAGCACCGATATCACCCGCACCATCGTGCTCGGTGAGATCACTTCCAAGGAGCGTGAATTCTACACCCGTGTCCTGAAGGGCCACCTGAACCTTGGCAATGCCGTTTTCTTAAAAGGCTGCTCGGGCCTGACACTGGATTACCTGGCCCGCGAGCCCCTCTGGGAGATCGGCGAAGACTACAACCACGGCACCGGCCACGGCGTGGGTTACCTCCTGAACGTTCACGAAGGCCCCAATGACATCCGTTGGCGCAAGCGCCCCGGCGGCCAGGAGCCGGCTCCTTTTGAAGAAGGCATGGTCACCTCCGATGAGCCCGGCATCTACTTTGAAGGCGAATTCGGTGTCCGCCTGGAAAACCTCATGGTCTGCGTCAAAAAAGAAGCCCGTCCCTGCGGACAGTTCATGGGCTTCGACATGCTAACAATGGTCCCGTTCGACCTCGACGCCGTGGACGTGACACTGCTCACAGAAAAAGAAAAAGAGCATCTCAACAACTACCACGCCCAGGTATGGGAAGCCATCTCCCCGCTCCTCTCCGGGGAAGAAAAAGAGTGGCTTAAGGAAGCCACCAGAAAAATCTGAATCTGACAGGGGACAGTTCTCATTCATGTATTAGAATAAAATAGTATCACCCTGTTCCACGGGGAACGCTCTCGCTCTGGCCTCACGCAGCGGTACATAAGGCTCGAGCTCCGCTCTCGCCAAGTACCGGCGCTGCGGCCACGTCCCCTTAGGAACAGGGTGATACTTTTTCTAATACCTGAAACGGAAGAACCTCTGTCGGCGTTGCTGACACAGAACACTGCGCGGCGATAATAGTGACGACAACAAAAGACAAATTCAAAAGGATCTTCAGCCTATACCTCCGGCCGATGATACAGGACTTTACATCGAAGAGCACGGAGGGAAGCGGGCGGTTCTGCGTCATTATCCGCTGACAAGGGACAGTTCTCGTGATTGATGAAAAGAAACAACAAAGGACAAAATCGAGAAGATCTTAAGCATATGCCGCCGCTGCAGAAAACGCGAGCATAGCGGCTGCTTTCGGAGTTTGTCTGAGCACACGTCAAGTGCGCGAGTTACGAAGAAAGCAGCCTGATAGGCGGCGCAGCGTTTTCAAAAGCGGCAAATAGCTTAAGATCCTCGGTTTTGTTCTTTGTTGCTTTTCACGATTCTCACAAGAACTGTCCCCTGTCAGCGGATTATGACACAGAACCGTCCCCTACTGTCAGATTTTATTTTTCTGCTGCCAGATAAGCCTCGATCTGCTCCCTGGTCGGAATGGAAGCGATGGCACCTTTGCCCTGCACGCAGATGCATCCGGACACGTTGCCGTAGTTCATTGCATTCTCGATGATCTCAGCCGTCAGGTCGGATGCTTTCTCCACGCCCTGGAAACGCAGGCTGGCCAGATAGCCGCCCCAGAATGCATCGCCGGCGCCGGTGGCATCGATGGCTTTCACTTTACGACCTGCCACTTTGATGACCTGGTCGCCGAAGAAGGCCTGGGCGCCTTCACTGCCGAGGGTCTCGACAACGACGGTTATGTTGTTTTCTTTCATCAGTGCGGGGATATTCTGCACACCGCCCATCATATCGACCTCTTCTTCAGAGATCTTGAGCATGTCCACGTAAGGCAGGATGTCTTTCACAGCTTTTACGCATGCCGCCTCATCGTCTTTCCACATGACGTTGCGGTAGTTGACGTCAAAGCAGACCAGTTTGCCTTTCTCGCAGCCCACCCGCAGGGCTTTTACGGTCGCAGCATCCTCGGGACTTGCAGAAAGCGAGCAGGAACCCGCATGGACCATCACACTGTCATCAATGTCGGCTTCTTTGATATCTTCCTCAGACAGGAACATGTCCGCACCGGGCTTCCTGGCAAAAGTAAAGACTCTCTCTCCGTTCTCTGCGAGGGTGACAAACGCCATGGTCGTGACCGCTTCTTCACATTTCTCCGGAACCAGGACCTTCACGTCAAACTCTTTCAGAGTGTTCTGGAGGAAATTGCCGAAATCGTCATTTCCCACCTTGGCTGCCATGCCGGCGCTCAGGCCGTTCTTGGCAACGGCGATCGCCACATTGGCCGGCGCGCCGCCCGCTTTGCGGATGTAACTGAAGGGCTCAGAGCCCGGAATAAAATCGATGAGCAGTTCTCCGATACTGTAAAGATCAGTCATAACCAAATCCTCCGTAATCTGTAATGACAGGTACTGTAAAATCTGTTTCGAGTATACCATATGCCCTGCCAAAAATCAGCCTGTATAAAAACAAAAAATCCCGCCGGGCGGGAATTCAAAATGCTCTGTATCTCAAAAGGACAAAGTAAAGGGGCTGTCTGATTTTCTCGTCATCAGGCAGCCCCTTTACTCTGTAATCTGGAGTTTCACTTTATAACCTCTCTTTCTTCGATTTGGAAGTCCTTATAAAGCAGCTTAGGTTTTCAATGGACCTTCCTCCTTGGGCCGGTTATTTTGTCGTCTTACCGGCTCGCTTTTGTTTTTTGTTTGTTGTTATCTGTATTATAAAAGGGATTTGATCGGGTGTCAATAGTTTTCTGTCATTTATTTGTCAGCTATTAAATATTCTAAATATTTACTTATTTTCATATTATTTGCAGTTTTTTAAACAGCTTATACAGAGGTGTTTTCAAAGCCGGATCTTTCCACGGCCTTAATGATTTGTTTCGAAAACATTCATTTTATGGACACACATTGATCACAGTTTCCCGATATCATGTACCTATCAGCGATGAGCTGATCGTTTTCATAACTTAGGTCACACAGGTAAGGCTGTGGGCCACTCCCTCAAACATTTTTATTTTTCTCTTTCCTTGAAAACCCCCGGCAGCAATGCCGGGGGTTTTTCATTCTTCCTGCGCAGGTCCCGTCAGGCCTCTCCCATGACCGCTGCCTTCATCTCCCTCACATAATCCTCAACCGGTCCGGCGGCCTCTTTGCCGTACCTGGCCAGGATCCTCACGATCGCACTGCCTACAATGGCGCCGTCCGATACTGCGGCCATCGCTGCTGCCTGCTCCGGCCTTGAGATCCCGAAGCCCACCGCGCAGGGCACATCCGTATTCTCCCGGATGATCGAGACGATGGAGGAAATATCCGTGGTGATCTCACTGCGCACGCCCGTCACGCCCAGGCTGGAAACGATATAGATGAACCCTTTCGCCTCCCGGGCGATCATGGCCGTTCTCTCCGCCGAGGTCGGCGCGATCAGCGAGACCAGCTCCACACTGTATTTTCCAAGCGCCTCCTCGAACTCTCCCTTCTCCTCAAAGGGGACATCGGGCAGGATGATCCCGCAGATGCCGTTCTGTCTGCACCTTTCCCCGAAGCGGTCGATCCCATAGGACCAGACCACATTGGCATAGGTCATGAATACCATCGGCACATCCACGTCGGCCGTCAGCTGGCCAGCCATCTCAAATATCCTGTCGGTCGTGGCGCCGCCCTCAAGGGCCCGCAGGCTGGCCTCCTGGATGACCGGTCCCTCCGCCGTCGGATCTGAGAAAGGAATGCCCAGCTCGATCAGGTCGGCGCCGGCCCTCACGGCCGCCCTGACTACCTCTTTCGTGGTCTCCAGGTCGGGATCGCCGCAGGTGATGAACGGAATAAAAGCTTTACCGTTTTTAAATGCATCTGATATCCGACTCATTCCGTAATGTCCTCCCCTCTGTAGCGGGCGATGGCAGCGCAGTCCTTGTCTCCCCTTCCGGAGACGGTGATGACAATGATCTTGTCCGGGTCCATTTCAGGTGCGATCTTCATGGCATGCGCGACAGCGTGCGCCGATTCGATCGCGGGAATGATACCCTCAGTCCTGCTTAAGAATTCAAAGGCTTCCACCGCCTCGTCATCGGTCACGGCAACGTATTCGGCGCGTCCGGTATCGTGCAGCCATGCGTGTTCCGGTCCGATGCCGGGAT
>DGTA01000049.1:17327-20372 GCA_002394165.1 Lachnospiraceae bacterium UBA4348
GCGATCTGGCCGTATTCATCCTGACAGAAATAGGATTTCATACCATGGAAAATACCCTTCCTTCCGGTGGAGATCGTAGCCGCCGTCTCCTTCGTGTCAATGCCGCGTCCGGCCGCTTCGCATCCGATCAGGCGCACGCCCTCGTCACCGATGAAATGATAGAAGGTTCCGATCGCGTTGCTTCCGCCGCCCACGCAGGCCATGACCGCATCGGGAAGGCGTCCCTCCGCCGCCAGGATCTGCTCTTTGATCTCCTTCGAGATCACCGCCTGAAAATCCCGCACGATCGTGGGGAAAGGATGCGGGCCCATGACGGAGCCGAGGCAGTAGTGCGTATCGTCGATCCGCCCGGTCCACTCGCGCATCGCCTGGGAGACCGCGTCCTTGAGGGTGGCGGTTCCCGTGGTGACCGGGATCACCTCGGCGCCCAGAAGGCGCATCCGGTATACGTTCAGCGCCTGGCGCCTGGTATCCTCCTCGCCCATAAAGACCACGCACTCCATGCCCATCAGCGCGGCCGCCGTCGCCGTGGCCACCCCGTGCTGCCCGGCTCCCGTCTCGGCGATGAGCCTGGTCTTGCCCATCTTCTTTGCCAGCAGCGCCTGTCCGAGCACGTTGTTGATCTTGTGCGCCCCGGTGTGGTTCAAGTCCTCCCGTTTAAGGTAGATCTTCGCTCCTCCCAGGACCTGTGTCAGATGCCGGGCAAAATACAGGCGGCTCGGGCGGCCGGCGTAATCATTAAAAAGCGCGGTCAGTTCCCGGTTGAACTCTGGATCATCCTTATAACGGTTGTAGGCTTCCTCCAGTTCGATCACTGCATTCATCAGTGTTTCCGGTATATACTGGCCGCCGTGGTCCCCAAAACGTCCTCTCGACCTGGTCATTCTTCTCCTCCTGTTTTTCCGCCCTCCGGTATCCGGCTGCCGCAGGCAGCTGCCGATGCCTCCCGGACTGCTTTTACAAATAAATGGATCTTCTCCGGATCCTTGGCCCCGTCCGTCTCCACTCCCGAGGAAACGTCCACGCCCCAGGGATGGTATCTTTGGACTGCCGCGCCCACATTGTCCGCGTCAAGGCCGCCCGCCAGGATAAAAGGCCTGTCCTCCCCGCCTAAGATGTCCCAGTCAAAGGTCTTCCCGGTCCCGGTGCCCGAATCGAGCAGGATATGCGATGCCGGAAAATCCAGTGCTCTTCGGACATGTTCCCCGGATGAAGCCTTCACGGCTTTGATCACTGGACCGGCGCTGAGCTTCCGAAACTCCCTCATCCAGTCTTCATTTTCCTCCCCGTGGATCTGGACCATGTCAATGATCCCCTCTTTCAGGAAAGCGGCGGCGCGCTCTGGCGCCGTGTTCACAAAAACCCCCACAAGCGGGATGCAGGAGGAGAGCTGTGCCCGGATCCGACGGGCCGTCTCGGGGCTGACGCTCCGCCTGAAGCCTTCTTCCAGGATCACTCCGGCCAGATCGGCGCCGGCCGCGTTCACCGCCAGTGCATCCTCCGGCCGCATCAGGCCGCAGACCTTCACGCGGGTCGGGGCGGAGCCGCCCCGGAGCTTCTCGAGCATGGCCTTCTTATCCGGCGAGCGCATCAGAGTCTCGCCGATCAGGACGGCGTCCACATCGTTACTTCGAAGAATGTCGATATCTTCTTTCGTTTTTATGCCGCTCTCCGCGACGAAAATGACGTCTTTCCCCGCCATGGCCCTCAGCCTGGCACTGTTGGTCACATCCACGCTGAAATCCTTCAGGTTCCGGTTGTTGACGCCGATGATCCGCGCACCGGCCTCCAGCGCGGATCGGATCTCCTCCTCGCTGTGCGCCTCCACCAGGGCCGAGAGCCCCAGGCTGTCACAGATCCTGATATAACGGCGGATCGTCTCCGTATCGAGAAGAGAACAGATCAAGAGGACAGCGGCCGCTCCCAGCAGCTTCGCCTCATAGATCATGTACTCGTCCACAGTGAAATCCTTGCGGATGCAGGGGATCCTGACGCTGCCGGCGATCTCCTTAAGATACTCGTCCTTTCCGAGAAACCAGTGCGGCTCCGTCAGCACGGAGATGCACGAAGCCCCCGCTCTCTCGTAATCGAGCGCGATCTCCCGATAAGGAAAATCCGGGGCGATCAGGCCCTTTGACGGGGAGGCTTTCTTGCACTCACAGATAAAGCTGATATCCGGCCCCTTAAGGGCACGCTCGAAGGGAAATCCCGTATCCGCCGGAAGGGCCATGGCCCTTGTCCGGATCTCCTCCGCGGAAACGCTCTCTTTCGCCAGCTTCACCCGATCCCTCGCGGACGCCGCGATCGTCTCCAGAATGTTTTCCTGTTTCATTTCAATCTCCGATGTTCAAGACTGGTTGGACGCAGCCGCGAATGCTTTCATTTTTGCCAGCGCAGCACCGCTGTCGATCAGCTCCGCCGCTTTTTTGACGCCGTCTTCAAACGAAGGTGCCCCGCCGCCGATATAGATCGCCGCCCCTGCGTTTAAGAGCACCGCATCCCGCTTGGGCCCTGTCAGGGTTCCTTCAAGGATCTGCGTGGTGATCTTCGCGTTCTCTTCGGGAGTCCCTCCCTTAAGGTCCTCCTTGCTGCACCTGGTGATCCCGAACTGCTCCGGCGTGATGGTATAGCTCTTATACCATCCGTTGTTGAACTCACAGATGCTGGTAGGGGCAGAAACGCTGATCTCATCGAGCTTGTCGGTTCCGTAAACGACCATGCCGTGCTTTACACCGAGGGTCGTCAGCACCTTGGCCAGCGGCTCCGCCAGATAGCCGTCATAAACGCCCATCAGCATATAGGTCGGAGAAGCGGGATTCGTCAGCGGCCCGAGGATGTTGAACACGGTCCTCACGCCCAGCTCCCGGCGGATGGCGCCGACATATTTCATGGAGGTGTGATATTTCTGGGCGAACAGAAAGCACATTCCGGGATCCTCAAGAAGCTTTGCGCAAAGCTCCGGATCCTGATGGATGTTAACGCCCAGCGCCTCCAGGCAGTCCGCTGTCCCGCACTGGGATGAAGCAGCCCGGTTTCCGTGCTTGG
>DGTA01000110.1 GCA_002394165.1 Lachnospiraceae bacterium UBA4348
TCCTGGATCCGTTCCAGGGCACCGTTCTTGCGAACTTTGCCAGCGAAACCTTCGGCGCCAAGAAGGCGTATGTTCTGACAAAACTGGGCGATGACTATTCGACCGGTCTTGGCTTCTACTTCACACAGGCTTTCGAAGGCCTGGGCGGAGAGGTTGTCAAGGGTGAGTTCCCTGAAGGCAACAGCGACTTCACTTCTTACATCACCGATGCCAAGAACCAGGGCTGTGATGTATTCTTCTCACCGACCTCCACGGAGGCTGCTGCTCTTACCATCGAGCAGGCCGCTGCGCAGGGCCTCGGGATCCCGCTGCTGGCCGGCGATACCTGGGACTCCAACGTTATCCTCAACGCTGCCAAAGGCAAAGATGTTGAGATCTATGTGACCACCTTCTATCAGGAGGGCGGCAATGCCGAGTTCGACGAAGGCATGAAGGCATTCATCAACTCCGATGCGACAAACGTTGCCAACAACGGCGGCGACGACACCATCGCAGCTGTTACCGCTATGGGCTATGATGCTTACTTCACCGCTCTTGAGGCTCTCAAGGCAGCCGGCTCCACCGATCCGGCAGCTGTCAACGAGGCTCTCTGGGGAGTGACCTATGACGGCGTTTCCGGTCATATCGAGTTCGACCAGGAGAACGGTGATGCCATCAGGAACGCGGCCTTCGTTAAAGTCGCGGATACCGAGAGCGGCGCATGGAACTTCGTGAGTGAGCAGACTGTCAGCGAATAAGACCAGACAGGAAGCATCTGAAATTCTCAGGTTCTGAACGTTTTTTGGGGCTGTCATCCGGGCAGCCCTTTTTGCCATCGTAAACGATTGATTGAAGGCAGCATCAGGCAGGGAATGCCTGTTCCTGACTGCCGGGGAGAGAGAACGATATGAGCTGGCTCAGCAGAAACCTGCCGTACCTGATGGCGGGCATATCCGTGGGCGGTCAGTACGCGCTGATCGCGATCGGATACACCATGGTATACGGTATTCTCCGCCTGATCAATTTCGCCCACGGTGATATTTTCATGGTGGCCGGACTGATCATGGTGTACGCATCCACTGTAATGCCTATCTACCTGTCCATTCCGCTTGTCCTGATCCTTACGGTGGTCATCGGCTTCACCGTGGAGCGGGTCGCTTACAAACCCTTGAGGAGCGCGCCCCGTATGTCTGTCATGATCTCGGCGATCGGTGTTTCATACCTGCTGCAGAACCTGGCGCTGTATATTACCGGCGGCCTGGCTCAGCAGTATCCGGCTATCCCGTGGATCAGCGATACGATCACGGTGTTTGGCGTCACGACAAAACGGGTGACGGTGATCACCCCGCCGCTGGTGATCCTTCTGGTGGTCCTGCTGGTGCTCCTGATCCAGAAGACCAAGATCGGCATGGCTATGCGCGCCGCCTCCAAGGATTTTGAAACATCACAGCTGATGGGTATCCGGATCAACTCCGTGATCAGCATGACTTTCGTGATCGGATCTTTCCTGGCAGCGGTCGGCAGCCTGCTGTTCTTTTCCAACTATACGGGTGTGACCCCCACGGTAGGTGCCATGCCCGGCCTGAAGGCTTTCGTGGCGGCCGTCTTCGGCGGGATCGGCTCGATCCCCGGCGCAGTCATCGGCGCTTTCATCATCGGTATCAGTGAGAATATCATCAAGGGCCTTGGATGGACCACGTTCTCGGATGCGTTTACCTTTGCCCTGTTGATCGTAGTGCTTATCTTCAAGCCCACCGGCCTGTTCGGCGAGGCAGCTGCGGATAAGGTCTGACGGGAGGGATATGACATGAAGAAAAATACCGAGATCATGATCAATGTCCTCCTGATCGCATTGCTTTTAGCGGTGCTGTTTATCCTGGAACGGACCATTCCGTCCACTTCCATGCTCTTCACCGTGCTCAAAAAAGGCGCGATCTATGCACTGGTGGCGGTTTCCATGAACCTGCTCAACGGGTTTACCGGTCTGTTTTCGCTCGGCCAGGCCGGCTTTATGCTGGTCGGTGCCTATACATACGGGATCCTGACCATTCCCGTTGACCAGCGCCCCAATGTGTACATGTATTTCGAAGGCGGCATCGTGCAGTTCGCGCTTCACCCGGTGATCGCCATTCTGCTTGCGGGCGTCGCGGCGGGCATTTTCGCATATCTGATCGGCCTGCCGGTCCTGCGTCTTAAGAGTGACTATCTTGCGATCGCCACCCTGGGCTTTGCGGAGATCATCCGTGCTTTCTTCCAGTGGGACAAACTCGGACCGCTGACGAACGGATCCAACCTGCTGCGCAGCTATCCCAGCTACAAGAGCGTGCTGTTTTACTTCATCTTTTCCGGGATCTGCATCGCGCTCATCGTTATGCTGATCAATTCCACGTACGGAAGAGCCTTCAAGGCTATCCGTGATGATGAGGTCGCGGCGGAGGCCATGGGCATCAATCTGGCACATCACAAGCGGATCGCCTTTGTGGTGAGTTCCTACTTTGCCGGTGTGTCGGGTGCTCTGCTGGCCATGTATCAGACCAGCATCCAGGCATCCATGTTCAAGTCGGCCATGACCTATGAGATCCTTCTGATCGTGGTCATCGGCGGTATCGGCTCCGTGACCGGAAGCTGCATCAGCTCCTTCCTGTTCATCATCCTTTCCGAGTGGGTGCTGCGCTTCCTGGACAATACGACCTACATCGGCTCCTTCCAGGTGCCGCTTTTGAGGTCGGGATTTCGAAAAGTCGTGTTCTCCGTGATCATCATGGTGATCGTGCTCTTCTTCAGGCAGGGCATCATGGGCACGAGGGAATTCTCGGTCAGCGCACTGCTGGGAAAGAAAAAGAAAGCGAAAGGCGGTGAGCAGTGATGGGCGAGACAGTACTGAAGGTCGAGAATGTCACCATGCAGTTTGGCGGCGTTGTCGCGGTCGACAACCTGAACCTGGAAGTGAACAGGGGAGAGATCGTTTCGCTGATCGGCCCCAACGGCGCCGGCAAGACGACCGCTTTCAACGTGATCACCGGTGTCTATCCGCCTACCAACGGATGTGTCAGCTTTAACGGAAAGGTCATTGTCGAGAATTTCCCGAAAGGGAAGATGAAAAAGATCTATATGGGTGACCCGGTCGCGGTGCGCAGCCAGACCGTGCAGCCTACGCCGGACAAGATCACCAGGCTCGGGATCGCCAGGACATTCCAGAATATCCGGCTGTTCAAGAGCCAGACCGTGTTCGAGAATATCCTGATCGCGGAGCATATGCGCCGCACGAGCAACCTGCTGACCGCCACGCTCCATCTCAACGGGGAGGAGGAGCGCCGGATGCGCACCGAGGCGGATGAGCTGCTGCATATCCTGGAGCTTGACGATGTACGCGATGAGATGGCGACATCGCTTCCCTACGGAAAACAGAGAAGGCTGGAGATCGCCAGGGCGCTGGCGACGAAGCCGAGCCTTCTTCTTCTTGACGAGCCGGCGGCTGGCATGAATCCGCAGGAGACGGATGAGCTGACGGCGTTTATCGGCAGGATCAGGGATGACTTCAAGCTGACCATCTTTATGATCGAACATCATATGGATCTGGTCATGGAGATCTCTGACCGTATCTATGTACTGGACTTTGGCAGACTGATCTCACAGGGGACGCCCGATGTGGTTCAGAATGATCCGCGCGTGATCAGCGCATATCTGGGGGTGCAGGAAGATGAGTGAGAACAGAAATGCCAGTCTGCTGGAAGTAAAAGGTCTTGAGGTGGCGTACGGAGGCATCCAGGCCGTGCGCAGCATCGATTTTGAGGTGCCGGAGGGAAAGATCGTCACGCTGATCGGAGCCAACGGAGCCGGAAAAAGTTCCACGCTCCGCTCCATTGTCGGCCTGGTGAAGCCGTCCGGCGGGAGCATCCTGTTCTCGGGAAGTGAGCTGAGCGGAAGGAGTACCGAGGACATCGTCAGCAACGGCATTACGCTCGTCCCGGAAGGACGGCGCGTTTTCGTCAACCTGACCGTCCTGGAGAACCTCAGGCTGGGCGCCTATATGAGAAAGGACTCCATTGAGGAGGACTTGAACTGGGTTTATGACCTGTTCCCGAGGCTGAGAGAGAGAAGCTGGCAGAGCGCCGGTACCCTTTCAGGCGGCGAGCAGCAGATGCTGGCGATCGCCAGGGCGCTGATGAGCCGGCCGAGGCTGATCATGATGGACGAGCCCTCGCTGGGCCTGGCGCCGATCATCGTTCAGGGTGTATTTGACATCATCCGGGAGATCAACCGCCAGGGCGTGACCATCCTGCTGGTGGAGCAGAACGCAAATATGGCGCTGAAGACCGCGGATCTTGCGTATGTCATGGAGACCGGGCGGATCACCATGTTCGGGACCGGCCAGGAGCTGGCACAGAACGAGGAGATCCGGAGCGCTTATCTGGGCAAGGCGAAAAAATAATAAAGAATTTTCCATAGATGGCGGGAGACGCCTTTCTGACAAAGAAAAACGTCTCCCGCCGCCTTTTTTTGTGTGTACATTCCCTTCAAATTATTATCTCGTTTTCGACAGTTGAGAAAT
>DGTA01000136.1:0-25156 GCA_002394165.1 Lachnospiraceae bacterium UBA4348
TGCATAGAAAACTGCGCTGCCAGGCTTACCTCGCCCGGACTCGGGCGCGAGGTCGGCGCCTCTCTCGATACGCTTCGCCTTATGTACCAGGGACTTTTCCTGTCTCCGACGGTGACGGCGGGAGCTCTCAAGGGGGCTGTTTTTGCCGCCGCCTGCTACCAGGGGCTCGGCTTTAAGGTGATCCCGGGCCCGGACGCCGAGAGAACGGATATCATCCAGGCGGTTGAATTTAACAGTGCCGATAAGCTGATCGCCTTCTGCGAGGGGATCCAGGCAGCCGCTCCGGTCGACTCCTATGTGCGCCCTGAGCCCTGGGCCATGCCCGGCTATGACTGTGATGTGATCATGGCCGCCGGCGCCTTTATCTCCGGATCGTCTATCGAACTTAGCGCGGACGGCCCCCTGCGTCCACCCTATGCCGCCTACTTCCAGGGAGGTCTTACCTGGGACCATGCCCGTTACGGGATCATGCGCTCCCTCCAGTCACTTTTCGACAAAGGTCTTGTGACGATCTGAAAGGAGTCTGTTTTGATCAGGATTCAGCAGCTTAAAATGAGACCGGATCACACTTCCTCTGCTCTGGCAAAGAAAGCCGCCTCCGTGCTGGGTATCCCGGAGAGGGATATCCGCTCCCTGGAAATTGTCAGGCGCTCGGTGGATGCCCACAGGAGAGGGCAAATCCTGTATGTCTATACAGTGGATGTCAGTGTCGCGGCCCAGGAGAAGGTCCTTCGGCGGCTGAAAGGCCATAAAGATATCTTCCGGTATGAGAAAAAGCCGTATGTCTTCATGCCCGGACTGGATAAAGAAAAAGTTGAAGAAGCCATGGGGAAAGCCTTAAGGCCCGTCATCATCGGAGCGGGGCCTGCCGGGCTTTTCTGCGCGCTTATGCTCGCCCGCAAGGGCGCCCGCCCGATCGTCCTGGAGAGAGGACAGATGGTGGAAGAGAGGGAGAGGACTGTCCGTCGTTTCTGGGAACAGGGTATCCTTGATCCCGAATCGAATGTCCAGTTTGGGGAGGGCGGCGCCGGAACCTTTTCGGACGGCAAGCTTAACACCTCGATCAAGGACCCGGACGGGAAGATCCGCTTCATCCTCGAGACCTTCATTGAACACGGGGCGCCAATGGAGATCGGTTATGACTACCAGCCTCATATCGGCACCGACAACCTGACCCGCGTCGTTAAAAAGATACGCGAAGAGATCCAGATGCTGGGAGGAGAGATCCGTTTCGATTCATGCCTGAAGGGGATCACTCCACTCAGGGAGGGCGGATACAGACTCGATGTGCTCGAAAGCCGCTCCGGAGAGGAGACCTCCCTGACGGCGTCCGGTGTGGTGCTTGCCATCGGACACAGCGCCAGGGATACCTTTTCCATGCTTTATGAGCTGGGCCTTCCCATGGAGGCGAAATCCTTTGCCTGCGGGGTGCGCGTCCAGCATCCCCAGAAGATGATCAATGACGCCCAGTACGGGCCGGACTGTGAATTTGAGATGGGCGCCGCTCCCTATAAGCTTACCGGCCGCACCCATGAGGGAAGGGGTGTTTATTCGTTCTGCATGTGCCCGGGAGGAGATGTCGTCAATGCCTCCTCGCAGGAGGGCATGCTGGCGGTTAACGGAATGAGCGGATACTTGAGGGACGGGGCAAACGCCAACAGCGCGATCGTTGTGACCGTGTCGCCTGAGGATTACGGCGGGGAGGATGCCCTTGCCGGTGTCCGTTTCCAGCAGATGATCGAGAGAAAGGCCTACGAAGCCGGCGGCGGAAAGATCCCCGTCCAGCGCTTTGAGGATTACTGCCTTGGGAGGCCTTCCGAAACCCTCGGCAGCTCTTTTCCTTCCTTCAAAGGAGCCTATGCGCCGGCAAATGTGAGAGGCGTCTTCCCGGAGACGATCGCCTCCGCCATTGAAGAAGGGATGCACTATTTCGGGACAAAGATCAGGGGCTTTGACGGTGACGACGTCCTTCTCGCAGCTGCGGAGACGCGCACGTCAAGTCCTGTGAGGATCATCCGCGGCGAGAACCGGCAGTCCGGTCCGTTTCCCGGGATCTTTCCCTGCGGGGAGGGAGCGGGATACGCAGGCGGGATCACCTCGGCGGCGGCCGACGGCATCCGTGTGGCCGAGGCGGTATTGACTTTCTTATTGAATAATGAAATAATATGATGATTAAGTATTTTTCGGGAGAGCGCTGACAATTATCCATGTCAGAAACCGTAATGAAAAATCTTCCGCTGCAGGAACAGCCCTATGAAAAGTTCCGGCAGCAGGGCTGCCGCTCACTTACGGATGCAGAGCTTTTAAGCATCATCGTGGGGAGCGGTTCAAAAGGGCTTTCGGCCCTGTCCATGTGCCGCCGGATCTTAAGCCTGCCCGAGTGCAGGGGGCTTGCCGGCCTTGGCCGCATGAAATTTTCCCTTCTCACCGGAATGAAAGGGATCGGACCGGTAAAGGCCATGAAACTGGCCTGTATCGGTGAATTGTCGAGGCGGATCGCAAAGGAGAACGTTTCCGCCTGCCTCGACCTTCGCAGCCCCGAAACGGTTGCCGAATACTATATGGAGGATTTCCGTCATGAGGAGGCTGAAAAAGTCGTTCTTCTCATGCTTGACTCCCGAAGCCGCCTGGTGGGGGAGGAAGTGATCTCCAGAGGCACGGTGAACATGTCGGCCATCTCTCCGAGAGAGATCTTTCTGACAGCTCTGCGCTACGGAGCCGTCAGCATCATCCTGATGCATAACCATCCCAGCGGGGATCCCTCGCCCAGCGGTGAGGACCTTTCACTGACGGCCCAGGTTGAGCAGGCCGGAAAGCTCATCGGGATCGAACTTGCAGATCACATTATCATGGGTGACCAGTGCTATTTCAGTTTCCGGCAGTATGAATTATTAATGTGAGAAAGAGGCAGCCATGCTTTTTAAATCGCTGTATGGTGTCGATCTGGGCACCGATACGCTCAAGCTGCGCGATAAGGACGGCCAGCACTTCCTTGACAGCAAGAACATGATCGCCGTCAGGAACAACTCCAAAGTGATCGCGATCGGAAACGACGCCTGGGAGATGTATGAAAAAAATCCGGTCGACGTTGAGGTCAGCTGTCCCATGTCGGGCGGAGTCATTGCCAGCGCGACCAATATGGAGAGAGTGCTCTCCTATACACTGCGCCAGTTTACGACCTTCGCCCGGAAAAGCTCCGGCCTTTGCCTGGCGGTCCCGACCAATGTGACGCCGGTCGAGCAGAGAGCTTTTTTCAATGTTATTAGTGACAGCCGGCAGACAAACCGTGTCCGGCTTATAGACAAGGGTCTGGCGGATGCCGTTAGCATCGGCCTTGATGTGCTGTCCGGAAGCGGACATATGATCGTCAATATAGGAGCTGACACGACAGAGATCTCGGTCATTTCGGGCGGCAAGGTCATCCTTGGCCAGACGCTCCGCCTGGGAGGGCGAAAGCTCGATGAGGAGATCGCCACCATGATCCGCCGCAAATTCAACATCAACATCGGCATGAAGACGGCGCAGGTTTTGAAGAACAATCTCGCCTTCATGATCAACGGCCCCCGTCTGGAGCAGCAGATCTTCGGGATCCATACGCTTTCCGGCCTGCCCAAGTCAGATGTCATTCCTTCGCTGGCGGTCAGTGTCGCCATCATTGACGTGATCGACCGCATCATCGAAGAGATCCAGGCGGTCTACGGAAGAGTGCCGCCGCAGCTGTCGCGGGATATCGCCCGGGAGGGCATTTTCCTGACCGGCGGCGTCTCTATGATCCTGAACCTGCCGATCTATATGCAGAAGGAGATCGGGCTTCCGATCTATCATATACAGGATCCGCGCAACAGTACGATCCGCGGGATCCTTGAGATCATCAACCGAAAAGAACTGCTTGAACTGACCAGGACCCCTGCGCTTTGACGGGAGGGTGTCCTTTACCGGAGGGACTCATTTTTTATGAGAAAAGACAAATACCAGAACACATCCGCTAAAACGATCCTGACATTGCTCACGGTCCTGTGCGTTTTCCTGATCGGGGTCTCCATCGTCAACAGCAGTGCACTTGCTCCCGTCAGGAATATTGTCGGGATCGTTGTGATGCCCGTCCAGAAAGGGATCAGCCAGCTTGGGCGCTACCTTGGCTCGATCTCCGAAAATGTTTCCAGTTCATCCGAGCTGAGGGCGGAGAATGAGGCCCTCAAACAGCAGCTGGATATTCTCACGGCAGAGAACAGTGAGCTGGTCCTCGACAAGGAGGAGCTGTCCCGCTTAAGAGAACTGCTGGAACTGTCCGAGACCTATGCCGATTATAAGACGACCGGCGCTCATGTGATCTCCAAAGACAGCGGAAACTGGTTCTCCACCTTCACCATCGACAAGGGCACGGAGGACGGGATCGTAAAGGACTGCAACGTGATCGCCGGCTCCGGGCTTGTCGGGATCGTGACGGATGCCGGTCCGGGCTGGGCCGTCGTGCGCTCGATCATCGATGACAATTCCAATGTCAGCGCCATGGTCTCCAACACCTCGGACACATGCATCATTGCCGGCAATCTCGAGCTGATCGACCAGGGGTCGCTCAATCTCGTCAAGCTCACGGATGAGGACAACAAAGTCCACGTGGGAGACAAGGTGGTAACCAGCAATATCAGTGAGAAATACCTGCCGGGCATCCTGATCGGCTATATCAGCCAGCTCAACAACGATGCCAATAACCTGACAAAATCCGGGGAGATCACCCCTGTGGTCGACTTCAAGCATCTGCAGGAAGTCCTGGTCATCCTCGAGACTAAGAATTATGTGGCAAGTCCCGACGATGCCAAAAACCAGATCGTCAACGATGTGGACGTGCCCGCCCCGGCAGCCGAGGAGGATGCCTGATTTTGAAGCGCAAGATAGTGACCGGAATACTGATCATAGTGACTGTTCTTCTGCAGTGCAGCGTTTTCCAGATATTTGAGATCGCGTCCATCAAGCCGAACCTGATGGTCATCCTGGCCGTGTCCTTCGGACTGATGAGGGGGAGACTGTCCGGCCTGCTGGTAGGCTTTGCCGGAGGCCTGATCATGGATCTTTTCTATCCGGGGCAGATAGGCATCAATGCGCTGCTCTACATGTGGATAGGCTACGCGAGCGGCTACTGTTACCGGATATTTTATGATGATGACATCAAAACGCCTCTGCTTCTGGTAACGGCCGGCGACCTGTTCTACAGCATCAGCCGTTATATACTGACATTCCTGCTCCGGGGCAGGATCCACGTCCTTTTCTATCTGAGAAGGATCATCATTCCCGAACTTCTGTACACGATCATCGCCACTTTGGTGGTCTATCATCTGCTGTACAGGATCAATCTTCGACTTAACAAGAGTGATAAAAGGAGTTTAGACAGCATTGCGTAACAGAAGAAGCCGTCGTTTCATCCGCGGAACAAATCTGCGTATCCTTGTGCTGACCATCATCTTCGTCGTAATGGCGGGAGTGCTGGTCCAGCGTCTGTTTGACCTGCAGATCATCCGCGGTGAAACTTATCTCAACAGCTTTGCCATGTCCATAAAGAAGACCCGCACGCTCCAGAGCACCCGCGGCCAGATCTATGACTGCGACGGGGACCTGCTGGCTTACAACCAGCTGTCATACGTGGTCGTCTTCGAGGACAGGGGATCCTACGAGAGCACCCACATCCGCAACCTGACGCTCAACAGTATTCTCTACCGGACCATTCAGATCATTGAGAGCCACGGGGATTCTATTACGACCGATTTCCGCGTTGCCTTAAATGACGAGGGTGAATTCGTCTACACGGCCTCCGGCTTTACACTGAGCCGTTTCAAGGCTGACCTTTTCGGTCAGGCTTATATTGACGACCTTACCGACGAACAGAAGAATCTGACGGCTCCCGAACTGATCGAGATGCTGTGCACGACGAAATACTTCGGCCTGATCGATGAACGCACGACGGTGAGAGAGAGGGCAGAGTATCAGCTTCCCGAGGAATTCACGAAGGAGGAGATCCTTCAGCTGTGCTCGCTCAGGGCCCAGCTCGCCGCCAACAATTTCCAGCGCTACAATTCGATCACGATCGCCAGAAACGTCTGCGAGGAGACCGTTTCCCAGCTTCTGGAAAACAGCGCCGAGCTTTCCGGGATCGATGTGGTCGAGGATTATCTGAGAATATACAACGATGCAGAGTATTTCTCCCAGATCATCGGGTATACCGGCAGGATCTCCGCGGAAGAGCTCAAGGATCTGCAGGAGGTCGACAAATCCTATGACGCCAACGATATCGTCGGCAAGGTTGGCATGGAGCAGGTCATGGAGACTTCCCTGCACGGGGACAAAGGCTCGGAGACGATCTATGTGGACAACCTGGGGAGGACGCTGAGCACGGAATCAAGGATCGAGCCGCAGGCCGGCAACAGCCTGTATCTGACCATCGACCGTGACCTTCAGATCGCCGCTTATAAAATACTGGAGCGCTACATCGCAGGTATCCTCTGGCAGAATATCGTGGATACGGACTCGATCAACACCGAATGGATCACTTCTTCGGATGATGTCCGGATCCCGGTCTATGATGTCTATTTCTCCCTTTTCGAGAACAACGTGCTGGACGTGAAGCATCTTTCTTCCAAGGACGCTTCCACGAACGAGAAGCATGTCTACGACCTGTTCCAGAAAAAGGCGGAGGCGATCTTCAATGAACTGAAGGACCAGCTGATCCGGCCGGATCCAACGCCTTACAGCGAGCTGACCGAGGAGATGCAGGTATATCAGTCTTATATCGTTAATGATATGCTCACAAGGACCGGCATCCTCAATTCAGAGGCGATCGACGAGTCCGACCTTACCTGGATCGCCTGGAGCCAGGACGAGAGCATCGGCCTTTCCCAGTTCCTGACCTATGCGATCTCCAAAAACTGGATCGATATCAACGGCATTACAGAGAATACCGCCTATATGGATTCCGAGGAGATCTATACCGCGCTGGCGGATTATATCCAGAAATATCTGATGGACGATACGGATTTCTGTAAGCGCGTATTCCGCTACATGCTCAAGGAAGGCTCCCTGAGCGGCTCGGAAGTGTGCCTGCTGCTCTATGACCAGGGCATTCTTGATATGGATGTCGACATGTATGATATCCTTTCGGACGGCACGATGGGCGCCTACGATTTCATCCGTGAAAAGATCTACAACCTGGAGCTCACCCCGGCGCAGCTTGCCCTGACGCCCTGTTCCGGCTCCATCGTGATCACCGACCCCGCCAGCGGGGATGTAAAATGCTGTGTAAGCTATCCCGGATATGACAGCAACCGGCTTGTCAACGAGATGGACAGCGCCTACTACAATAAGCTGGTGACCGACCTCTCGTCGCCGTTCTACAGCCGCGCGACGCAGGAGGTCCTGGCTCCCGGCTCTACCTTCAAGATCGTCAGCGCCACGGCCGGCGTAATGGAAAACGTGGTCGCGATCGACGAGGGAATCGGATGTACGGGACTTTTCGAGGAGGTCGATCCTCCGGTCAAGTGCTGGGTCAATCCCGGTGCCCACGGATATGAAGTGCTCCAGACAGCCATCCGTGATTCATGCAACTATTATTTCAACACGATCGGTTTCCGCCTCAGCTTTGTGAACGGCGTGTACCAGGATGAGCTGGGTATCGAACAGCTCCAGAAGTACGCGGCCATGTACGGACTTGACAGTAAATCGGGCGTGGAGGTTCCGGAAACAGCGCCGCACATTGCCGACTATGATGCCGTGCGTGCAGCCATGGGACAGAGTAATCATTCCTTTACCGTCACCCAGCTGGCGAAGTATGTGAATACGATCGCCAACAGCGGCAGCTGCTATGACCTGACGCTGATCAACCGTGTCACGGACTCCAACGGCAATATCATTGATTCCAATGAACCCGTTCTTCATTCGACAGTCGACCTCCCGGATAATCTCTGGGGCGCGATCCATGCCGGAATGAGAGCCATGGCCCAGCAGCACGATGTGTTCCGCGATTACCAGACCGTACCGGTCGCCGGCAAAACGGGAACCGCCCAGGAGACGACCCTGCGGCCTACCCACGCGCTGTTTATCGGTTATGCGCCGTACAACGACCCGGAAATGACGATCACGGTGAGGATCGCCAACGGATACTCATCATCCAATGCCGCCGCGGCGGCTAAGGATGCCATCTCCTATTATTTCGGAAAAGAAGAGGAGACCGCACTTGTATCCGATACCGCCGTCACCAACATCACCACCAACAACTCTACTCAGGACTAAAAAAAGGAGGTGCCGGATTGAAAAAGAATTCAGTTGTGATCAAAAGCTGTGCTTACGGATTAAATATCATTCTCGATCCGGCCATCGGCTTTGATCAGCTCCTGGAGGATACAGCCGCCAAGTTCAGGGAAGCTTCCCGTTTTTTCGGGAATGCCCAGATGGCCGTATCCTTCAGGGGACGTGATCTTTCTCAGGAGGAGGAACTCCGGCTCATTGAGACGATCGTTGCCAATTCAAGGATCGAGATCGTGTGCCTCGTCGACGAGGATCCGGAGTCGGATAAAAAATACAAGGAAGCCGTGATCCGGGCCCTTGAACAGAAAAACAAGGAAAACGCAGCCGTCTTTCACGGTTCTCTCCTGATGGGAGAGAAGCTTCGGACAGATCAGTCCATCCTCATTCTCGGGGATGTGAAAAGCGGAGCGAGCGTAAGCGCCGACGGTTCAGTTATCGTCCTGGGAAGCTGCCTCGGGCAGGTGAGTGCCGGAGCGGCCGGAGATGAGAGTGCGTTTGCAGCCGCCCTCGTCTTAAAGCCGTCCATGGTAAGCATCGCCGGTCTCAGTGCCAGGCCTGCCATCACCAAGCGGGACGACCCGGGTAATTATGAGACGGATCCTAAGATCTGTTTTATCAGGGACGGTCATCTTATGCTGGAGGATCTCTCCGGCACCGTATTCGACCTGATCCGGCGTGCCGGCCAGGAAGAGGATAGAGCAGCGCAGCCGTCCGGATCTGACAAGGAGTGACATGTTTAGACAATACAAACTCAGAGATTACCGTTTCAGCCTTATCATACTGGTCATATCGCTTTCCGCGCTCGGGATCATGATCATCGGAAGCGCCCAGAGTTCATCCCAGAACAGGCAGCTTTACGGGCTCATTCTCGGGATCGGGGTCATGATCTTTGTCTCCCTGATCGACTATTCCTGGATGCTTTCCTTTTCATGGCTGATGTATCTGGTCGGTGCCGGCCTGCTGGTCGCCGTGCTGATCTTTGGCGAGAACGTGAACAACGCGACCCGCTGGATCAGGATCGGTGTTCAGTTCCAGCCCTCCGACCTGGTGAAGATCATCCTGATCCTGTTTTTTTCCTCATATTTTTCAGAGAGAGAGGACAATCTCAATACCTTCCGGACGATCATTACCTCGCTGGTCCTTCTGGGCGTTCCGCTTTTTCTGATCTACAAAGAACCGGATCTGTCCACTGCCATTGTTACAGCTATGACATTCTGTGCTATAATATTTGCAGCCGGACTCAGCTTTAAGATCATTCTGGGCATCCTGATGGTCCTTATACCGGGAGTTGTCATTTTCTTCAGTGTGATCCTTCGTCCCGGCCAGACGCTGCTCAAAGAGTACCAGCTCAGCCGCATCATGGCCTGGCTCAGACCCACTGAATTTGCCCAGCAGGCTTACCAGCAGCAGAATTCGATCATCGCGATCGGTTCCGGGCAGCTTTACGGAAAAGGCCTCAACAACAACATGGTCTCCTCTGTCAAAGGCGGCAACTTCATCGCTGAGCCGCAGACGGACTTCATCTTTGCTGTTGCCGGCGAAGAACTTGGATTCCTGGGCTGCTGCCTTATCATCCTGCTTGAATTTCTGATCGCGGTCGAATGCATCCGGATCGGACGCAGAGCCAAGGATCTGGCCGGTTCGCTGATCTGCTGCGGGATGGCTTCACTGATCATGCTCCAGAGTTTTGTCAATATTTCGGTAACAACGGGACTGATGCCCAATACCGGGATCACGCTTCCTTTTGTGAGTTACGGTGTCACATCGCTGATCACACTGTGCATGGGGATCGGGGTCGTTATCAATGTGGGGCTGCAGTCGAGAAAATACTAGGTTTACAGGAGGCTTCTTATGAACATCGGCCTGATCGCGCATGACGGGAAAAAGAAACTGATGCAGAACTGTTGTGTTGCTTACCGCGGTATACTGGCCAAACACCAGCTTTACGCGACAGGGACCACCGGCAGGCTTATCGAGGAAGCCACCGGTCTTTCTGTCCACAAGCTGCTTGCCGGCCATGTGGGCGGGGAACAGCAGATCGGTGCGATGGTGGAACAGAACCAGATCGACCTGGTCCTGTTTCTCCGGGATCCGGAAAATCCCAAGAACACCGGACCGGATATCACGACGGCGATCCGCCTATGTGATATCCACAATGTACCTCTTGCGACAAATATCGCGACAGCGGAGGTACTGCTGAAATCACTTGAAAGAGGAGACCTTGAGTGGCGTGAAATGTACAAATAAACCCAAACCGGATGTCTCGCCGGAGGCTCTCGGATATACGAAGAGAGAGTGGGACCGCATCAACGCCATTGATGCGAAGGAACAGCGTCACCAGATCCACCTTTTCCTGGTGCTTGCTTTATTGCTGGCCATCGTTATCTTTATGCTTGTGATGGTCTACCAGGTCGTCTGGCGCTCCCATGACTATCAGCTGGTTCTTCCGTACGGAAGCAGCCGCGTGCTGGTGGAGGGCAGGAATATCTCCGGAATGGAGCTGGCGCCTTCCTTTGCGCAGGATCTTGCGGTCGCTGACGGCGATGTCAACACCGACATGCTCAATATCGGTGCCTTAAGCGCCGGATTGTTTGATCTGACCTCCAACCGCGTCGTCTATGGAAAAGATCTTTTTGCAACGCGTTCCCCTGCCAGCATGACCAAGATCATGACAGCGATCGTGGCCCTGAAATACGGGAACCTCGATGATATCGTCGTAGTCACCGAGACGGCCCTGAACGTGGAATACGGATCATCCGTGTGTGATGTGAAAGTCGGGGACCGTCTCAGCCTCAAACAGCTTCTCTACGGAATGATCGTCGCTTCCGGCAATGACGCCGCCATGATGGTGGCGGAGCATGTGGGCGGCAGTGTTGCCGGCTTCGTGGAAATGATGAACGATGAAGCCCGCCGCATCGGCGCCACCCGCACGCATTTCAACAATCCCCACGGCCTGACGGACCCTGAGCATTATACCTGTGTGTATGACCTGTACCTGATCTTCAATGAAGGCATGAAATATGACCTGTTCATGGATATGATCAGCCGCTCGAATTTCTATGCGGAATACACGGCCGGTGACGAGACGGGAAGAGCTGTGACCTGGGAGACGACAAACCATTACTTTACCGGTGAGGCGCCGCTTCCCGAAACGATGATCGTCTACGGCGGCAAGACCGGAACTACCGAAGACGCCGGCGCATGCCTGATCCTGCTGGCAAAAGACCTTTACGGAAATCCTTTTCTGGGTGTCATCATGCATTCGGAGGATAAGGATGCCCTGTATCTGGATATGAACGGCCTTCTGGCCCTGGCCGCGACATAAGAGTTGTGTTTTGAAGGCCAATTCGATATAATAGCATTATCTTAAAGAACAAGGAGGAACAGCGACCATGATTCAGCTGATCATTGGAGAGAAAGGAAAGGGCAAGACCAAGATCCTTCTCGACATGGCCAACAAACAGATTAAGAGTGTTAACGGAAACATCGTTTATCTGGATAAAAGCAAACAGCACATGTACGAACTCAACAACAAGATAAGGCTGATCGACGTAAAGAACTATCCTGTCGACAGCCGGGATACCTTCCTCGGTTTCCTGTGCGGGATCATCTCACAGGATAATGACCTGGAATGGATGTATCTGGACAGCTTCCTGACCCTTGCGCGGATCAGCGCGGAAGAGGTGGAGGACGCACTTGACAGGATCGACCGGATCAGTACTTCCTATCATGTTGATTTCGTGATCAGCGTTTCGATCACGAGAGACCAGGTCCCGGAGCGTTTCGCCGAGAATATCGTCAGTGAATTATAAATTTCCGTCATTAAAAAGGATTTATCGAAAAAGCTCCTTCGGAGCTTTTTCGTGTATTAAGGAAAAGCAGAACACATGGCTGATCGTAACAAAAAAAAGGTAGTCTCCTTCGGAAATGAGGGCAGGTTCGGATGGCTCAATATCGGAACAGGTATTTTTGTGGCGATCCTGATCTACATGATCATCTACCTTTTCGCTTATCTCACTCAGGATCATACCGTCTCCTTTGAGGTCACAAGAGGCACGATATCCGGCAATTACCGGTATACGGCCCTGGCCCTCAAAAATGAGACTGTCATACAGGCCGCCTACACCGGAAATGTCACCTATTACGCCCGAAACGGAGCCAAGGCCGGAAGCGGCCTGACTGTCTGTTCGATCGACGAAAAGGGCTCCGGGGAGGCCCTCACATACGCTGCCTCCCTCACGGATGATGACTACAGGCAGCTTCGATCCGACGCGGAGGGCTTCACCGTGAATTTTTCCGACAGCTCTTTTCACCAGGTCTATGATTTTAAGGCGGATGTCTTAAGCTACCTGCTGCAGAGTGCACAGTCCTCCACCTATACGCCCTCCTCAGGGCTGATCAATCTGGTCACAGCTCCCGAGTCAGGGTTCGTAGTCTATTCGGTGGACGGGATGGAGGATCTTACGGAAGAAAACATCACCGGAGACTGCTTTAACCGCAATCAGTATAAATCGACCAACCTGCGGCTTAACGGGACCGTGAAAGCAGGGGACAGCCTCTATAAACTTGTGACGGGAGAGCGGTGGAGCCTGTATTTCCCTGTTTCCCGCGAACTGGGGACTAAACTTATGGACCGCACGAGCGTGCGTTTCCGCTTCCTTAAGGACGATACGACTTTCCAGGCGCCCTTTACCATCATGGAGCTGAACGGATCCTACTACGGCAGGATCTCACTGAACAATTCCCTGATCCGCTACGTCAATGACCGTTTCCTTGAGATCGAACTTCTCATGGATTCGAAGGTGGGCCTGAAGGTACCCCGCAGCGCCGTGACAGAGCGCACTTTTTACGGGATACCGAAAGAATACGTGACACCGAATCCGGACAGTGACAACGAGATCTCCCTGGCCAGAGAATCCTTTGCGCGGGACGGCCAGTCTACTGTCACCTATGTAACGGCTGATGTGTACGGATACCAGGACGGCGTATACCTGGTCGACCTTAGTCTCTTCGACCCCGGTGATTATGTCCTGATGAGCGGGACTTCCAAAAAGCACAAGATCACGGAGGGCGATGAGGTCACCATACAGGGCGTTTATAACAAGAATAAGGGATTTGCCCAGTTCAGGCAGGTCACGATCGTGGATGCCAATGAGAATTTCTGCATTGTTGAACCGCGAAGTCCCTACGGACTCGCGGCCCATGATTTTATCGTTCTCGATGCCTCGCGCGTCAGCTCGGACGAGATCCTTCACGGATAAAGACAGTAAGGAAGGTGACGTTTTGATTAAGGAAAACCTTGAGAAAGTCAGAAAAAACATAGCGGCCGCCGCACTGCGTGTCGGCAGGGATCCGGAATCGGTCCGCCTGATCGCCGTGAGCAAGACAAAACCGCTTTCAATGGTATTGGAGGCAATGGAGGCCGGGGCCATGGAATTTGGCGAGAACAAGCCCCAGGAGCTTCGTGACAAGGCCGATGCGCTCTGCCGCCCGGATGTAAACTGGCATATGATCGGCCATCTCCAGAAGAATAAGATCAAATACGTGGTGGGAAGAGCCTGTATGATCCATTCGGTCGACACCTTTGAGCTGGCCGAGGCCATCAGTCTTCAGGCACAGAAGACCGGTCTTGTTATGCCCATCCTGCTTGAGGTGAATATAGCGGGAGAGGAGACCAAATTCGGAGCAAAGCCGGAGGAGACTGCCGCCCTTGCCAGGGCTGTGAGTGAACTCAGGGGCATCCAGGTGAGAGGCCTTATGACCATTGCTCCCTTCGTGTCCGATCCTTCTCAAAACCGCGTACATTTCCGTAATTTACGGGATTTATCTATTGACATAGCCCGTCAAAACATTGATAATGTTCTTATGTATGACCTGAGTATGGGCATGACGGGCGACTACGAAGTTGCTGTAGAGGAAGGCGCAACCTTCGTCCGTGTCGGGACGGGGATCTTCGGTGAGCGTGATTATTCCATCTGAGTTGAAACAGGAGACATTCCATGAGTTTTATTGCGGATAAGTTCTTTAAGGCCATGCGCCTGAATGAAACTGAAGACGAGTATGATGATGATGAGTATCTTGACGAGGCGGATGAGTATATCGATGAACCCGTTCCCAAGAGCAGAGTGATCAGCCGTAAGGAAGACGATTTCCCGGATGATGACGATGATGAGGAGGATGATTCTGACAGGTTCTCTGTCAGGACCGTGAAAACACCTTCGTCCTTCCGGTCAAGAAGAAAGGATTCCAAGATTTCCTCCATCCACAGCCGCAGAAGGGAAAGCGGCGGTGCCGGCACAAAAGTATGCGTGATCAGGCCTCATTCCATGGAGGATGCCAAGGAGATCACAGATACCCTTCTCGATGAGTGCACCGTCATCCTGAATGTTGAAGGAATGGAGCTGGAGCTGGCACAGCGCATCATTGATTATACCGCCGGTTCCTGCTATGCGATCGACGGAAATCTCCAGAAGATCAGCAATTATATTTTTATCATCACCCCGGCCAGCATCGATATCACCGGTGATTTTCAGGAACTTCTGGCAGGAGCCTTCGATGTTCCCTTCTAATCGTTTCAGATAACTCCAGATACCCGCTGCCGTTTTACGGCGGCGGTATTTTTCGTTAAGATATGAGGTTTATTCCATGAAAGAGGAAAAACAGATCCTTCTCCCGGTAAGGAACGGGAATGAGACGATCTATGATATCCGTATCGAGAGCTCCTTCGGACAGCTCCAGGATTCCCTCGCTCAGCTGGCCGATTCCGGACGCAGGATCTGCCTGATCAGCGACAGCAATGTGTGGCCGCTTTACGGCGAGGAGGTTGAAAAGATCTTGTCCGGGTGCTTCCGGTCGGTCTGCACCTGCATCCTTCCTGCCGGCGAATCAAACAAGACTCTGGACAACATCCGGAAGATCTATACCGTTCTGATCGAGAACGGCCTTGACCGGCATGACCTGATCGCCGCTCTCGGAGGCGGCGTTGTGGGTGATATGGCAGGCTTCGCGGCAGCGACCTACCTTCGCGGCATCCGCTTCATCCAGATTCCGACGACCCTGCTTTCCCAGGTGGACAGCAGCATCGGGGGCAAGACCGGCGTTGACTTTGACGGATATAAGAATATGGTGGGCGCTTTCCATATGCCTTCCCTGGTCTATATCAACGCGGCGGCTTTAAAAACGCTTCCGGATGATCAGTTTGTCAGCGGAATGGGGGAGGTTCTCAAGCACGGTCTCATCCGTGATGCGGATTACTATGAATGGGTCCTTGATCATATGGCTGAGATCGAGGAGAGAGATACGTATACTCTCATGAAGATGGTCGAAGGCAGCTGCCGCATCAAGCGCAGCGTCGTGGAAAAGGATCCGACCGAAAAAGGGGAGAGGGCGATCCTGAATTTCGGACATACCATCGGCCACGCGGTCGAAACATGCAAGAATTTTGAACTGCTCCACGGAGAATGCGTGGCGCTCGGATGTATCGGCGCCGCCTATATCTCCTGGTCCAGGGGATACATAGATTTTAATGACTATTACGAGATCCGTGATATGAGCGTCGGATTCGGGCTCCCGATGAGTTTTGATTCCCTTCCCACCGCCTCGGTGATAGAAGCGCTCAAAAAGGATAAGAAAAGAAGCGGCGACCATATCCGGTTTATTCTCCTGAGTAAGATCGGAAAGGCTGTGATCTGTGATGATGTGACAGAGGAAGAGCTCGTCAATGCCGTCAACAGCCTCAATGCCGACACCTGGAGCTGACCTCATGGCTGCAGATCTGAGCAGAAAAACCGGTTTTTACGCTGCCATAGCCATACTTGGGATCCTCCTGGACCAGGGCTGCAAATATGCGGCGGTGACCCGCCTTAAAGATAAGGGGGACATCACACTGATCAGGGGCGTCCTGTCACTGACCTATACGGAAAACAAAGGAGCGGCGTTTGGCATGCTTCCGGGCGGCCGGTTCCTTTTTGCCGCTTTTGCTCTCGTTGTGACAGTCGGCGCATTTGTATATATCCGCCGTATCCTGAAAAACGGCGGAGCATCGACGGTCTGCCTCTGGCTGGCCCTGATCGGCGCCGGCGCGGCGGGAAACCTGATCGACCGGATTGCCAGAGGATATGTGGTGGATTTTATCTATTTTTCAATCATCGATTTTCCCGTATTCAATATAGCGGATATCTTTGTCGTCTGTTCCTGTTTTATGCTGGTGATCACCCTTCTTACCGATAAAGAGGAGACGAAAATGGGAGGTGTCGGATGAAGCTGACCGTCAGCGAGGAAGATGCGCTTTCCCGGCTTGATCTTTTCCTGGCAGAGAGCGACGAGATGCCGGATCTTTCCCGGTCCTATATCCAGAAACTGATCAAGGGCGGAAACGTGCTGGTTAACCATGAGATGGCCAGAAACAGCCGGAAAGTGATGATCGGCGATGAAGTCGAGATCGATATTCCGGAGCCTGAGCCTCTTCATATTGAACCTGAGAATATCCCGCTCGATATCCTCTACGAAGATGATGATCTGCTGGTGGTCAACAAGCCGAAGGGAATGGTGGTCCATCCGGCTCCCGGGCATCCGCAGGGGACGCTTGTCAACGCCCTTCTGTATCACTGCAGGGGATCCCTTTCCGGGATCAACGGCATCGGAAGACCGGGGATCGTTCACCGGATCGACAAGGACACGACCGGTTCCCTTGTGGTCGCCAAGAATGACCGCACCCATGCCGGCCTGGCCGCGCAGCTGGCGGAGCATTCCATTAAGCGTGTTTACAACGCGATCGTCTGGGATAATATCCGGGAGGATAACGGAACCGTCAATGCTCCGATCGGCCGCCACCCGGCAGACCGGAAGAAAATGGCCATGAATGTCAAGAACGGCCGGGAGGCCGTCACTCATTACCATGTACTCGAGCGTTTCGGAAAGTATACCTACATTGAATGTACCCTGGAGACCGGACGCACTCACCAGATCAGGGTCCACATGACCGGGACCGGTCACCCGCTTCTTGGCGATGCCGTCTACGGAGCCCGGAAAGGCTGCGAACACTTTGAGGGACAGACGCTTCACGCGAGAGTACTCGGATTTGTTCATCCGACGACCGGAGAATATATGGAGTTCGAGGCTCAGCTGCCCCCTTATTTTCAGAAACTGTTAACCCTTCTGCGTGATGATCCTGATCACAGTTTTTAAAAGGAGCTGCCTATGTTAACAGAGGAATTAAAAAAAGAACTGGCCGCCGCTGCGATGGAAGCCCGGAAGAACGCCTACGTTCCCTACTCACATTTCAGTGTAGGCGCGGCCGTGCTGACCGAGTCAGGAGAGATCTACAGCGGCTGCAATATTGAAAATGCCAGTTATCCCGCGGGGATCTGCGCGGAGAGAACAGCCATATTCTATGCGGTATCACGCGGACACCGGCGTCTTAGAGCTGTCGCAGTCACCGGAGGACAGCTCGGACAGGAAGCTGACGATTTCTGCGCTCCCTGTGGTATCTGCCTGCAGGTGATGTCAGAATTTTGTAGTATAGATTGCCCACTCATCATCGTAAAAGATGAAGAACATATGCAATGCCTGACACTCGGAGATTTTCTACCTCACATTTTTGACGGACTTGATGACAGGAAAGGAGAGTAAATTATGCTGGTAACACTGAAGGAGATCCTTGAGATCGCTGAAGAGAAAAAGATTGCGGTCGGCGCGTTCAATACACCTAATTTCGAGGCGCTGCAGGCGATCCTGTGGGCCGCTGCCGCCGAAAACCAGCCGGTGATCATCCAGATGGCCCAGAGCCATGAGAGCCTGGTTGCCCTGACGGATATCGGACCGGTCATGGTCGAAGCCGCAAAAAAAGCGCCCGTGCCGGTCTGTGTCCATCTGGACCACGGCGAGACGCTCGAATATCTTGAAACAGCGCTTAAGATCGGCTTCACAGGCATTATGTATGACGGATCGACTCTTCCCTATGAGGAGAACGCTGCCAATACAAAAAAGGCCGTGGAGATGGCCCATCGCTACGGAGCCGGTGTTGAGGCCGAGCTCGGGAGCATGGGAAGAAGAGAGATGGGAGGTCCCGATTCACATGCGGGAGAGGACGAGACCAAGATCTATACCGATCCGGACCAGGCCGCTCTTTTCGTCGATGAGACAAAGATCGATGCCCTTGCCTGTTCATTCGGAACGACCCACGGAATCTATCTGACTAAGCCCAGGCTCGACTTTGACGTAGTTCGCAATGTCCGCGCAAAAGCCGGCCGGATCCCTGTCGTCATGCACGGCGGTTCCGGTGTCAGCCGTGAAGATTTCCACAATGCGGTGGATGCAGGCGTTCGCAAGATCAACTACTTCACCTATATGGATAAAGCAGCCGGAGGTGCGGCTTCTGACCGCCTGGCGAGCATTCCCGCCGGATCCCCCGTCTTCTTTACGGAGCTGGCAATTGCCGCAAGATCAGCCATGCAGGAAAATGTCGCCCAGGCGATCCGCGTATTTGCAAGGATCGACTAAAGCGTGTCTTTCTCTGCCCGGGGGTTAGTCCTCACGCAGCCGGACGGCTCTGGCGGCACTTCTTCGCCGGTCATCATCCATCGCCGCGTAATGGCGCCTGGTGGTGTTGACATCCTTATGGCCGAGAACGTCCGCAACAAGATAAATATCGCCGGTATTGCGGTAAAGAGCCGTACCGTACGTACTTCTAAGTTTATGGGGGGTGATCTTCTTCTGGGTGGTCACCTCCCTTGCATATTTTTTGACCATATTCTCGACTGCCTGGACACCCATTCTCTTTCGCTGGGTGGAATAGAAGAGCGCATTTTCATGGCCTGCCACCGGGGTGATGCCATCACGCACTTCCAGATAGTCGATCAGCGCTTTCTCCACCTCATCTCCGAAATAGACGATCATTTCGGATCCGCCTTTGCGGACCACCCTGATCCCGTTATTCCTGAAATCGACATCCTGCACATCAAGTCCGACGCATTCCGAAACGCGGATCCCGGTTCCCAGAAGCAGCGTCACGATGGCCAGGTCACGCAGCCGAGTCTTTTCATAATACATTTTCTTCTGACCGGTCAGTTTATCCCCGCCATGCTCAATATAATCAAGAAGCGCGGCCGTCTCGTCGTCATCCAGGCGCACGATGGCCTTTTCATGAAGCTTGGGCATATCTACCAGAACGGTAGGATTTCTCGTGATCATCTGGCGCTTATAATAGTAGGCAAAAAAGCTCCTGATCGCCGACATTTTGCGCTTGAGGCCTTTTTCGCCGTTCGTCACCCGGCTGACTTCCCTCGAAACGCCTGTCATTTTTTTGTCAATATCATAGACCTTCAAAAATTCCTGGTATTCCTCAATATCGGTTGCCTCCAGCCGGTCGAGCAGCTCAATGGGCCATTCAACGATGTCTGTTTTCTGGAAGATCGGATTTTCCTCCTGCAGAAACCGGAAGAAGGTCCGTACATCGTAAGCATATGACAGACGGGTCCTGGTGGACGTGGTAGGCTCGATGGCGCGGAAATATGATCTGGCAAAGCGAGGCATCGTTTTAAGTACCTCACGAAGCTGCAGGATATTCTGGATGTCTTTCTGGTCGTGGTAGGTCTGGGAGCGCCCGGACATGTTGCGGAGTGTATTTTCCGTAGAAGAATTGTTATCAGCCATAATTAAGAAACCATCCTTAATTAAAAACAAAAAACAGATCATATAAAAGGCTTTGCATTCTTGGATAATGCAAAGTCTCAATAATACAAAGCTTCAGGCTTCATAAACATGATATCACAATTGTCCTGAAAAGCGCAACATCTATTTGATAAACATGTGTTTCACGTATAGATGTATTACTTTGCCAGCATGATCAGGTTCCGGTAAAAGTCAACGCAGCCCGCCAGCGTGGCATATTCAAGATTTTCATCGATCCCGTGAATGCCCTTCTTCTGCTCCGGTCCGTATTCGACCGGTGCAAAACGGAATATCTGTCCGCATACCTCGTCAAAGAACCGGGCATCGGTCGCGCCTGTCAGAATATAGGGAGCCCAGCCAAGTTCAGGAAAAGTCTCTGCGAGCGCGGACCGGATCAGTCCGAAGGATTCCGATCCGATATCAGCGCAGCCGCTGCAGTCATTGCCGTGTACAGATTCGATCGATACGCCATACGATGCTGCTCTTTTTTCCAGGATCTTCAGGCTTTCCTCCATTGGCTGGTGCGGGATAAAACGCACATTGGCACCGATGGTGGCTTTAACGGGAATCACATTAAAGGCTTCTTCTCCCTGCATCCTTGTAAAGGCACAGGTGGTCCTGAGCATGGAGGCGGCGTCCGGAGAGATCTTCGGTGTGACCAGATCCACCAGCGGCGCGAACAGCCAGAGGTTGGAAAGGACCATTCGTATAGGAAAAACTGCATACGGGGCCAGCTGTTCAAGCATGGCTCGTACAGGCGGGGTCAGCCGGCTTCTGAATGGCGGCCGTCTTTTCATACTGCAGATAAAGGCAGCCAAGTCTTCCACCGGATTGTGCTTTGGCGGTGTGTGAGCATGTCCGCCCTTCCCCTTTGAACAAAAAGTGATATCAGCTGTTCCCTTCTCCTGGATGCCGATCATCGCGATGGGGTCTTTGATCCCCGGAATCGGGGCATCCTGGATGCCGCCGCCTTCGTCGCATACCAGCCACAGCCTTACGCCTCTCTTTTTCAGTTCACGCACTATGGAGGGGGCTCCGTCTCCGCCAACCTCCTCCGTGCAGGAGCTCGCCAGATAGATGTCCTGCCGGGGTGTATAACCCTCACCGAGCAGTTCTTCCGCCGCCTGCAAAAATCCCATCAGCGAACATTTGGTGTCACAGGCGCCTCTTCCCCAGATCCGTCCGTCGCTGATCGTTCCGGAGAAGGGAGGATATTTCCAGTCCCCCGAGGCCGGAACCACATCCTGATGGCTCATCAGGAGGATGGGACGGTCACTCTTCTCCCCTTTCCAGTAATAAAGAAGGCTTCCGTCAAGATCGGTCACCTCCAGGTGTGCGTGCACCAGCGGAAACAGTTTCCTGAGGACTTCATGAAACGCTTTAAAACGCTCCTTTTCCTCATCATCCGGTTCTTCGGAAGATACGGTATCGCATCGGATCATGGCCGACAGTTTTTTGGCATACTGCCCGGCCCTCTCTGTGTCGGGGCTCGCCGGCAGGCGGGAGATCTTTTTCCCCTTGACTATGGTAATGCCCAGCGCTGTAAGCACCGGGCATATAATAAACAGAATAATTAAAGCGATAAAGATAATCATTTTCTGAGATCAGCGAACGATAAATGTAGAACCCTGGCAGTTGTCATAAATGAACTTGGCGTATCTGCGCGGCACTCTTACACAGCCGCCGGAAGCTTTGTAACCGGCTCCGAGATTGTCGCTCTGCGTAGGATACAGCAGGGAATGGACGGCATTTGTTCCTACTCCTGTGAAGTAAGAAAGATACTCCGCATGATTGCCGCCATAATCGTGCCAGTAAGACCGGCCGCTGAAGTTGAAGAAACCGCGCGGGGTATTATGGGAACCGCGGCCGATGATACACGGCGTGCTGTAGATCAGTGTCCATCTTCCGGCGGGTCTCAGGCCTTTTTCAAAAATATAAACATGGAAATTGTTTGTATTGCACCACACAAGGTACTTATTGGCACTGGCATAGGGAACGCCGTTGTTGTTGGCATTGACATACGCTTCCAGCTGCGCTTTGCTGTATTTGCGGGTGGGATTGGTGCCGCCGTAATAGGCATAGGTCGTGTTGATCGTATTGGCCAGTTTAATTTCCTGCTCGGGAATATAGGGTGTTAAAGTAACCCTGTCAAACGGTCCGTAATATTTTTTGCCTTTATACTCTCTCACTCCCCTGACATAGAAAATGTAGGTGACGCCGGCCTTGAGGTGACTAACCTTAACAACACGGGATTTGACCTTGCCGTTGATCAGTCTGGCTTTCTTCTCTATTTCCGGAATTCTCCTCCACAGCTCGTAATACTGGCATGGTGTGCTCTTTGTCCAGGCAAAATTAACTTCCTTTTTCAACTCGGAGCGAAGTTTGATCTTCACGGCGGAAGGCGGAATAATGATCGTATTAAATCTGACGACCGACGACCTTCTCCCGATCGTCTTTCCTTTATAGGCTGCCACCTGGACTTTATATTCGGAAAGTCTTCTTAAATTTCCGGCTTTGATCTTGCGCATAGTTGTTGTCGGTGAAGGGATCTTCATGGTGTATGTCTTGTTTTTAGCGACATCGAGCAGATACACGAAGTATCCGTCGCAGCCGCGCACCATATTCCACCGAACCTTTGCGCCGGTCTCACCGGCACTGACTTTGACACCCCTCACCCTCGCGGGCGCGGCAGCAAAAACACAGCTGCTCATGATAAAGACTGCGGCAAGAGCCGCCAAAAGCATAGGGATCTTCTTTCTGGTCATTCTTTCCTTCATCATAACTTTCCCTCTTTTTGTAATTATTTTAGAGCACCTTTATTATTATATCAGACAAAGAAAAAAATGAAAAGAAAAAGAAAGGCCGCCGCATCGAATGCGGCAGCCTTTTAAAATCTGTCAGACAGTCCGATCAGAGGATCAGAGAGAATTATAATAGTTCTGGAGGTTCTCTCCGATCTGTTGGATCAGGGTACCAAACTCCTCAAGGGTGTAATTTGAGATATCAATGCTCTCGCTCTCGATCGCTTCCGTCTTGTCTTCATTCGTTCCGGTGAAGTCAATGTGGAAACCGGTGAAGCTTGTATCACCCGTAAGAGCATCAAGGCCGCTCAGGTCGACGGAGATGACATCACTGTCGCCGAGATTCTCAGCTTTCATCTCGAAAACGGCACCTGCAAAGTTTGCTGTAGCGGTGAATACCGGGCAGCCGAATCTGGTAGCCTGGGTCTTGCTGACATTGAGTACGAATTCACCCATCTGGGCACCGCCAAAGAAGAAGCCAATCTTCAGGACAGACTCTTCTGCCGTCTCAGAAGTCTCAAAGCGTGCCATAAGAGCCTCATCGCCCTGTGCAAAGTAGACACAGGCCAGAACACCGTCTGCGCCGCTTCCGTTTTCAAATCCTACGCATGCGGGAGTTCCTTCTGCGTCAAAATTCACTCTGACAAGAACGGGATTTCCTTCGGAAACACCGACCTGTACATTAAGGCTGAGGGAGGCAAGTGCCTGTCCGAATGCCTCGGCATTCTGAGTCAGGATCTCGGGAAGATTATCAAGAACGGCGTAGATCTGGTTGTAAGCCTCATCAATGTCTTCCGCGCTCATCTCATCAGTGAAGTTTACAAGCGTGTCATACATGGGACGCATCTGATCAAGCTGCTTTCTGTAAACAACAACGAGTCTGTCATCTTCCTTGATGATCGCGGCAAGTTTTTCGCAGATCTGTGTAAACTGCTCAGCAGTCGGAGCCCAGGTATAGAGATCGCCGTTCTTGTTCATCTCAAGATACGGAAGTTCGATGTCAACACCGGTCTCAGCCGTGGTGCTTTCCTGCATGCTCTCCGTAACGAGCTGGATGTAGGGAGCCATCATATCCTGGATCTCTTCCTCGCTCATCCCGGCAAGCGGGCTGGAAATGCTGCCGGTCATGTTTCCGGCAAGATCATTCAGGTCGATCCCCAGCTGTTCGAGCAGGGATGTTACCTGAGTGGAAATATTGGTCACGAATGCCTGGTAATCAATGCTGATGCTGTTCTCAAGAGCCTGGGGGATCTCAAGGACCAGGTGCTGAGCGTCCGCATCGGCGCGCAGGGTGAAGAAATCCAGTCCGGCGATGACCGCCTTAAGGGTCGCTTTGAACGAATCTTCCATTTTCCCGCTGAGCGTGATATTGCTCACTTCAAGGACCTGGTTGATCTCTTCGGCATCAGTCCCTTCACCGTAGACCTGTCCGGTAATGGTGAGTGTCTGCGCCTGCGCGGGCATCTCCGCAGCAGATACATGGATGCTGATCACCATGGACATGATGATCGCCATAGTGATCATCAGTGAAATAAGTTTCTTACTGAGTCTTTTCATTAAGCACCTCCGTGAAAGAAAGATTAAAAGAGCTGTTATTTACTCAAGCACGTTCACAATGCAGGTATAGGAACCGACATACCCCTCTGCAGAGTAATAGTCGATCGCTACTTCTGATGTTCCCGGGCTGTATAGAGTCATGCTGAAGCTGTCATCTCCGTTTGCCAGATCAAAGGTGGTCTTGTCGATGGCGACCTGGCTGCCGTCCGAGCTGACGATCTCGGCATAGGTGATGGTCTCAGGATCATATACCAGTTTTCCGGTCACGGTGCTGCCCGCTTTCAGTCCCGTGATGCTGCCGGCATTAACGGAAACACCGAAATCACCGGTCATGATCTGCGTGCTCGTGGAGATATCAGCGGTAACATCCATATTGTCTGCCGTTGCAGCCGTTCCCTCGACCGATACGGTATAAGTTCTGTTTCTCTCAAAGGCATATCCGAGTTCAATGAAGAACGTAGTGCCGTCCTCGCCGTTCTCCCACATATTGTTCAGGAGATCTTCGGGAGAAGTGGCGGTGGTATATACCTTCGAGGTATCCGTCAGGTCAACGGAAGCAACCTGGTTCATGGACTCGTCATAGACGGTCACTTTTCCGGATACGGGAACCACATTTCCGGCGTTCACTTCGAACTTCAGCAAACTTCCGCCGGCAGCGCTGTCTGCTGCATCGGAACTTGCATTGACAAGGACCTTTTCCGTGATTTCAAGCACAGGTGCCGGAGCCGGCTCTTCAACCGCTTCGGGTTCTTCTTCGGGAACCGGGATCTCTTCAGGTGCCGGTTCTTCTTCAACTGCAGGGGCTTCCTCAACTGCCGGAGCTTCCTCGACTGCCG
>DGTA01000136.1:25221-32100 GCA_002394165.1 Lachnospiraceae bacterium UBA4348
CTTCCTCGACTGCCGGAGCTTCCTCAACTGCAGGAGCTTCTTCAACTGCAGGAGCTTCCTCAACTGCAGGAGCTTCTTCAACCGCCGGAGCTTCCTCAACTGCAGGAGCTTCCTCAACTGCAGGAGCTTCCTCAACTACAGGAGTTTCCTCAACTGCCGGAGCCTCTTCAACATTCTCCTCGGCCTGTTCCTCACCGGTCCAGTCGAATTCATCCTGCTGGCCAAAGATGGAGTCTTCCGCGTTCTCCTCCTGGGCAGGTGCCGGTTCAGACTCGGGTGCCGGTTCCTGGATCTGGATATCAGGTGTTTCCACATTGGTGCCTTCAGAATAGGAATCATCCCAGCTGAAGCCCTCGTTGTTATTATCGAAAATGCTCGGCTCTGAAGATGCCGGGGCGGGTTCGGGAGTGTCAATCGCTGCCGCCTGCGCTGCTTCCTCTGTCTCAACGATCTCCTGGACGTCAACTCCCGCATCTTCCAGGACTTCCGTATATCCGTCCATAGCTTCTTCCGATGTGGCGTCGATCACAGTGTCTTCACCGAAAGCCTTGTCATCGGTCGAATTGAAGATGCTGATGGCCATCTCCACAACGGTCGTATTATTGTTGTTGTTCGTGTTGTTGTTTGTATTATTGTTGGTATTGTTATTCGTGTTATTGTTAGTGTTTGTATTTTCGTTCGTGTTATCGTTCGTGTTTTCGTTCGCGTTCGCGTTGTCAGCCGGTGCGCTGCTCTCCTCTTCCAGGCGCGCCGCAATATCCTCGACCGAAGAGCTGATTCCCTTCACCCCGTCATCGATGCGCTTCAGGGTCTCTTTCATCTCTTCATAATCATAATCCTGGTCAGCGATGCGCTGCGCCAGATCCTGGAGCATATCAAAGTTTTCTGCAGTCATTTCCGGAACTTCCGAGCTTCCGACCGCCTGTTCCACGATCGTAGCGACCTGTTCGGGCTCCTTGACCTGGTTCTCAACGATCTGTGTCTTGATGTCGTTGATGATCTGTGTAGCGGTATTCTGACCCACCTGGCTTGCGATCTGTTCGGTAGTGATCAGCTCCTGCGTCGCAATGTCCTTCTTTACAGGATCAAGCCTGGTACCGATGGCATACTCATAAGCCATCATAACACCCGTCAGGGCGCCTGTGCCCGATACTTCAAACGGGGCAGCAGCCAGCACTTCACAGTTGACGACGCCTGCCGTGGAAAGCGTGGAGGCAATCATTTTGCTGGTCACATAGTTCATATTAGCGGTTTTGACCTGGATGCCGCCTGCCGTGGTCGGATTGACCAGCGCGCAGCTGATCGTCCTGGTACCGATCTGTTCGATCGGGATGTAACCTCCGAGGTGATTCCGTTCATCCGTATTGGTAACATAGATCGTATCGATCGCTTTCCCCTGGATGCCGAAATACCGGAGCACCATATCGATCTGTTCCTGAGACAGGTCCGCCCCGAGGGCTACCACCTTGTGTCCGTCGGCAAAAGCCGTTAACGGTGCGGACAGGATGGCGATCAGACCGGCCATCAGAAATAATCCCAGTAATCTTTTCTTCATTTCTGATACCCCTTTCAACTCCATATTGCATGGTATTTTTTGTAAACCACGAAAATTATAGCATTTGGAAACTTAATTCTCAATAGAATGAGCCTTCTTTGAAACAATAATTTCTTATGCTTTTCTTAACACGCACTGCCGGCGAACAAATGTTCCCAAACAGATTGTCAACCCTCATCCTTTCTGGTATAATCAGAAAAAACAGCAAGCAGAAAGGTGATGATCACCATGTCATACGGTCCTGTCAGCAAAAAACAGCTTGAAGTCCTGGAATACATAAAAAAGGAGATCCTGCGCCGCGGTTTTCCTCCCGCAGTCAGGGAGATCTGCCAGGCGGTCGGCCTTAAGTCCACCTCCTCCGTCCATGCTCATCTCGAGTCTCTCGAGAAAGCCGGCTATATCCGGAGGGATCCATCCAAGCCGCGTGCGATTGAGATCCTGGATGAGGAGTTTGGCCTGACCAGGCGGGAAATGGTCAATGTGCCGCTGATCGGCACCGTCAGAGCCGGCGAGCCGATCCTGGCCCAGGAGAATATCACGGATTACATTCCCATTCCGGCCGATTATATGCCAAACAATCCCAGCTTCATGCTTCGTGTAAAGGGTGAAAGCATGATCAATGCAGGCATTTTTGACGGTGACTGTCTTCTGGTGAGCCGGACACCCGTTGCCGGCAACGGGGATATTGTCGTCGCCCTTCTCGAGGACTCGGCCACAGTCAAGACATATTATAAGGAAGAAGGTCATATCCGCCTTCAGCCCGAGAATGACGACATGGATCCGATCATCGTCAACGGCGATGTCGACATCCTGGGCAAGGTATTCGGCGTCTTCCGCCTGTTCAGATAAAACTTCAACCGAAAAGAGGACGGTCCCGCGGGATCGTCCTCTTCTTTATCAGTATTTTATTCTTCTTCGCCCTCTTCTTCAAACTGCCCCGGCAGTGTCTCGAGAAGCTCCCTGGACATGATCAGGTGGAAACCGGCCGGATTGAGCATATAGCCCTTGACTTCCTTCGAAAGTGTCTTGGCCAGACCTGAGAAATTTACCGGCAGAGCCGCCAGCTGTTTTCCCTTGGCATACTTTCCCAACTCCATCGTATCTGTGAAGATGGGGATCAGCAGATCTCCGTTGTTCATTTTCACAATGGGGACCTTGTATTCCCGGTTCTTGATCTTGTCGGCCACGGAGCCGGGCCCTTCATTGAGGTCGACCGGAAGCATGTAGACCGCCCTGAGCATATTGGAAGCCAGCTCCTCCTGGTATTCTTCCAGTTTCTCCTTATCCTGCACATCTGCCGGACGATTGGATTCCTGGGAGAAATACATGCCCGTCAACACAAGGGCGTCATTGACGAGAGGCTTTCTCTGGGGCGGAAGGTTCGAGTAATCGGGCTTTGGCTGGAGCTGCTCGAGTTCGAGTACCGTCTCTCGCGAATCCTCCACGATAACGACCTCGTTCACGCCCATGGACCAAAGAGACCGGAAAAAGGCCTGGAACAATTTGTTCGGATATTTTACCGCACGGATGGCGTATTTCTTTTCAAGATACGGCTGGGCAAATTTCTTTACCTGCTCCTCGCTGTCAAAGACCCAGATCCTGTCGTTGAACGTCTCCTCATCGCATACCACGAACGGCATATTAGAGGCGGCGCTGAAAGCGACGAACAGGGCTGTTTTCTTGAGAAACTTTTTAATGAAAAAACTGTTGTCTACTGTCATGAACGGTATCTTCTCCTTCTGTTTTATTCCTCTTCCGGCAGATCACTGAGCGAGATGGATTCGCCGTCCCTCCAGATCCTTTCCAGATCATAGAACAGCCTGTTCTCGCGGTCAAAGAGATGGATGATGATATCGCCGTAATCAAGCAGGATCCAGTTGGCGCTCTGGTAGCCTTCCTTCTGCCTGATCTCAAAGCCCTTTTTCTCCATCTGCTCTTCCACATTCTCTGCCAGCGCCTGCATCTGCGCACGGTTATTGCCCGATGCGATCAGGAAATAATCAGCGATCACACTGACCTTTTCGATATTGATAAGCTTGATATCCTCAGCTTTTTTCTCTTCAAGTGCCAGATAAGCGGTCCTTGCCATCATGCTCGAACGATTGTCTGCCATGTTTCAGCTCCTTTCAGCGATAACTAAGTTCTGTTTCAGCGTTTCTCTTTTTTCGACCAGTGTTTTGTAAAATTCATACGCCCGGACCGTCGTCTCGTCCACGGCCTGCCCGCTTCCCTTGTCAAGGTATCTGAGCGTGTCGTCGAGCGTAAGATAGACAGCCAGATCAAGGTCCCTGAAAGCGACGAATCTCACTGTTTCCAGCGACGGTGCCTTGTTCCTGTGGGGTTCGATGTAATCGGCCATATAGATGATCTTTTCCAGGGTCGTCATATCCGGCTTGCCGGTCGTATGCCAGCGTATGGCTCCGATCACCGCCGGATCCGTGACGCCGTACCTGACCTTGGCCAGATAAGCTCCCAGCTTGGCGTGGAGCAGCTGAGGCGCTTTCTTTTCCGTCTCCGTCACGGGGATCTTGTATCTTTCACACAGCCGGATCTTTTTATCATTGGGAATGCATTTCGCACAGTCATGCAGAAGTCCCGCAAGGCGCGCCGAATAAAGATCCGTCTCGTAGCACATGGCCAGAGCGGATGCAGTATAGGATACAGATATGGTGTGACGATAGCGTTCCTCGTCCAGTTCTTTTCTTATCTTTCTGTCGATCTTTTCAAGGCTGTCCTGTGGCATATTATCTGTCAATCATCCTTTTCATTCCGGTAGATCCGGTTGGTTTCTATATAGGAGATCACGCTGTCCGGAAGATAATAACGGCAGCTTAACCCTCCCGCGAAGCGGCGGCGCAGCTCGGTGGAAGAGATTTCCATGTTCGGGACGTTCATCAGCAGCACCCTCGCATTGTATCGCTCCCTGACCCTGTCAGCCTGCTTTTCCAGCTCCTCCATGGTCATGTCATTGCGGACGGCGACCGTAAGGACCGCCAGGTCGGCAATGATCTGGGGATTTCTCCAGTCATCGAACTGAAGTAGCGAATCCGCGCCCATGATAAAGTAGTATTCCGTATCCGGATGGGACTGCCTGAGCCGGCGCAGCGTTTCATTCGTATAAATATAGCCTTCTCTTCCCATCTCCTCAAGAGAAAGCTCAAAATGCGGGTTGGAAGCGATGGCAAGCTCTGTCATGCGGATCCGGTGCTCATTCGAAGCGCGGTCTCCTTTATCCCTCTTATGAGGCGGGTTCCCGGACGGCATGAAAAGAACGCTGTCCAGTGAGAACTGTTCGAAGGCACACTCTCCCAGGATAAGATGACCGATATGGATCGGATCGAAGGTGCCTCCCATGATACCGACCCTGCGCATTTCGCTCATAGACTTTTCCTCCGCGCTCCGCCTGTCAGGGAAGCACGATCTTTTTCTTATTGTCTTTTCCTTCCCTGTACAGCACGATCTTCTTGCCGATGACCTGCACCACCTGGCTGTGTGTGCGCTCGGCAAGGATCTGGGCCATTTCATGGGGATCCTGTACACAGTTTTGAAGCACACTGATCTTGACCAGTTCGCGGGCCGCCAGCGCTTCCTCGACCCCTGCCGTCACCTCTGCCGTCAGCGTCGCTTTACCGATCTGGCAGATGCTGGGCATGGTCATGGCCAGTCCCTTCAGGTAAGCTCTCTGTTTGCTTGTCATAAATAAACTCCTGTCGATAAGGATTGATAAACGTAATTATATCATAGGAACCGGTTTATTGACAGACCGATTCCTATTTGTAATAGTCAAAAGCAAGCCCGTACATCCGGACGGTATCCCCGTCCTTGATGCCCAGCTCCTCCAGCTGGTCAAGGATACCGGTATCCCGCAGGAAATCCTGGAAGAAGCGGAATCCTTTTTCGGCTTCCAGATTCGTATAGCCAAGCATCTTTTCGATCCTCGGACCTTCCACGATGAAGGTATGCTCGTCCTGTTCCGATCTTTCGACCGTAAAGGGAAGATCGCTCCCGGCAAAAGCCGTCTGCGGATCAAATTCCTGCTCGAACACCACCATCTCCCGCGGCATTTTGCTGAGCATCTCCTTTACCTGTCCAAGGAGCCGGTCAACTCCCTCTCCCGTCACCGCGCTGATGCCGATGACGCTGTAACCGAGAGGTTCAAATACTTCCTTCAGTCTGCTGACGGGATCCTTTTCACCCTCCGGCACATAAACGGCGTCGATCTTATTCGCAGCGATGATCTGCGGCTTCTCTGCAAGCGAAGCATCATATCTTGCCAGCTCCTGGTTGATCTTGTTCACATCGTCGACCGGGTCCCTCTCCTCCTGGCCGGAGACATCCACCAGATGAATAAAGAGCTTTGTCCTCTCGATATGGCGCAGAAAACGATGACCAAGCCCGGCACCTTCGCTGGCGCCTTCGATAAGTCCCGGAATATCGGCGATCACAAATCCTTCTCCGGCTTCATTTTCAGCCACCCCAAGATTTGGAGTGATGGTCGTAAAGGGATAATCAGCGATCTTCGGGCGAGCGTTGGTTACCCTGGAAAGGAAAGTGGACTTCCCGGCATTGGGGAATCCGATCAGCCCTACATCCGCGATCATCTTAAGCTCGAGGATCACCTCAAGTTCGATGGCCTCCTGCCCCGGCTGGGCATACTTGGGCGCCTGCATGGTGGCCGTTGCGTAATGCATGTTCCCGTTTCCGCCGCGTCCGCCCCTGAGGACAACAACGCGCTCGTTCCCGCCTGACATATCGGCGATGACCTTTCCGGAAGCGGCATCCCTGATCACGGTTCCTTCAGGAACCTTTAAAACGATGTCCTCTCCATTTTTTCCGTGGCAGCGTCTCTTGCCGCCCTCCTGTCCGTCCATGGCCTTAAATTTTTTGTGATAACGGTAATCGGCCAGAGTGTTGACGCCCTTGTCCACCTGGAAGATCACGTCGCCGCCCTTGCCGCCGTCACCGCCGTCCGGGCCGCCGTCCGGGACATATTTTTCCCGGCGGAAACTGACGTGGCCGTCCCCGCCTTTTCCTGAACGGATAATGATCTTAGTCTGATCTGAAAACATGTAAACTGCTCCTCGTCTGCTAAAAGCTGTATAAACAGAAAAACTGCCGACTCTCCAAGAACGGCTCTGGGCTGATCTTGGAAAGCGGCAGTCATCATCATCTCCGGATTATTCCGCTTCCACCGGAACGATAGAGACCTGTTTTTTGTCTCTTCCTTTTCTCTCGAATCTGACTTTTCCATCGCAGAGAGCGAACAGAGTGTCATCTCCGCCGCGTCCGACGTTAACGCCGGGATGGATCTTTGTGCCGCGCTG
>DGTA01000136.1:32225-49584 GCA_002394165.1 Lachnospiraceae bacterium UBA4348
AGTCTCTTGGACTCGGAATCACGACCGTTCTTAGTGGAACCTACGCCCTTTTTATGAGCAAACATCTGAAGGTTCATTTTTAACATAGTATGCACCACCTTTGATATCAATCCTGTTCCCTCTCCGTAATGGTGAGGAAACTGTCCGTGTAGTTCTGCGAAATACTCTCAAGTCCCAGCAGCAGAGAACGCATCAGAATATCGGCATTACCCGAGATCTCTCCCTCCAGGGCGATCATTAAGTGTCCGCCCCCTTCCTGGTCTTCTTCGATGACCAGGTCGTCATCCGTCAGCTGTTCCAGTGAATTCGCTGCGTTGATCATCAGAGCCGACACCGCCGCACATACGATGTCCGATCCCGGTTCATCGTACAGGGCATGCCCCTGGGCGGTAATACCCGTGATCCTCTGATTCTTTCTCTCCACAGTGATCGTGATCATTTTATCAACCGTTGATCTTCTCGATCCTGACCTGAGTATACTGCTGTCTGTGTCCGGCCTTCTTGTGATAACCGGTCTTACTCTTATACTTGTAAACGATGACCTTTTTAGCCTTGTCGTTCTTCACGACGGTAGCGGTAACGGTCGCTCCGTTCACATCAGCTCCGACCTTGAGGCCTTCGCCGCTGATGGCAAGCACCTGATCAAAGGTAACATTCTCACCTTCGTTCACTCCGAGCTTTTCCACGTTAATGATATCGCCCTCAGAAACTTTGTACTGTTTACCACCTGTTGCAATAATTGCGTACATATGGCACCTCCTAAAATCTTTACTCGCCAGATACGGCGGCATCCCGGGCAAGGACACACTTCGAGCCTCTCTGTGCGGCATACCACACTATAATATGATAAAACGGCTTGCCTGTCAAATATTATTTTACATGCATCCTTCATAGATCTCACCAAGCAGGCGGCTGATGGTCTGGTCCATCTCGGGGACCAGGATCTCATTATCGGAATAAAACAGATCGTCATACGGGATCCTGTCCGTGACCACTTCATAGCCGGAGGCTGCCGGGAACTGTGATATAAGGCTCACAAGGTCCGCCAGTTCCAGATCCGTGTGAAGCTTTGGCAGGATCTTAGCCGCTATGTCCATGATCCGGACCGGATTAAGGACCTTCAGCTTCGCGATCATACGGATCAGCACCTTCCGCTGCCTGGCCGTGCGCTCATAGTCATTGCCGATCGTGCGGTTGCGCGCGTAACCCACCGCCTGGATCCCGCTCAGGGTTAGGGTCCCTTCCCCGCTGATCCTGTTCTCATTGTAATCAAGACCCTGTTCCTGGCACATGACTTCGATATAAGCATTGGCCACATCCACCTCACCGGCGTCAAGTTCCAGGGTGATTCCGCCCAAAAGATCGATCAGCTCCGCCATGGTGGCAAATTCCGTCTCCAGATAATTGTCGGCCTGAACATGGTAGTTGGCTGCGATCGTGTCCATCAGCAGCTCCCCGCCGCCAACTGCATGGGCAGCGTTCAGTTTTTCGACCCCGACCCCGGGGATATCCGCGTACAGGTCCCTCATGAATGAAACAAGGAAGATTTTTTTCGCCTCATGGTTGATGGTCACCATCACCATCGCGTCCGAATTTCCGTACGATCCCGGCTCGCGCGTATCCGACCCGATCAGCAGTACATTTGTCACTCCCGACGGATGAGAAGGCTCCCCGGCTGCTTCCTGCGCAGCCTTCGTCCCTCCGGAGAAAGCCGGAATAAGAACCAGCATGAGAAGCAATGCGATAAATCCGATGGTTGGCCGTTCCTTAGCAATCATTGATATCCTCCCCCGTTTTCTCCGGAAAGGCCGCCCGAAGCGGCAGTTCCTTTCTCTGTCTGGTGATCTCCGCCAGATTAAGTTTTGTAAAGTCTACAGCCGTGCTCCTGACCGGATCCTTGTCCAGTTCCTTCTGGAGAAAGCGCAGCAGCTGCGTGCGCGAAGATTCTTCCCGCATATTGATGAAATCGATAATGATCATTCCCGATATATTGCGGAGACGAAGCTGCGCGGCTGCCTGGGCAGCTGCCTCCATGTTAAGCTTCAGGAATGCCTCCTCGCTTACCTTTCCCTTAAAGCTCCCGGTCGCCTTTCCGGAATTGACATCGATGACCGTGAGCGCCTCGGTGGGCTCGATCACCAGGAATGCCCCGGAATCAAGCCATACCTTTTTCCTCAGGGCTCTGGAAAGCTCCCTTTCAAGGCGGTAGCAGTCGTGCATGGACTGCCTGCGGCTGTCATAGAGACGTATTTTGTTCTTCGTTTCCGCATCTTCGGCCCATTCCTCCAGGCACCTGAAAAGATCCTGATCATCAGTCAGGATCTGGTCAATATCCGTTCCGCCATGCCGTTCAAGCCTCATCAGCCATAAAGGCGGCTGCTTGTGAAGGCAGGACGGACAGGCGGCGTGGGGCGCTTTCTCAAGCACCTGCCTCAGTTTTTCCCTGAGCACAGCGGCCTCTTTTGCGATCGCTCCATCATCGGCTTCTTCTGCCGCTGTCCGTATCACGATCCCGAATTCATCGTCCGAAAGCTGTTCCGCAAGCTTCTTCAGCCCGGCAGCCCTCTGACCGTATATTTTCGAGGAAACACCCGCATTTCTTACCGAGGCATCCAGGACGGCAAACTCACCGGCCATGGAGATCGCCCCTGTCAGAGATACAAGCTTTTCCCCTTCGGGGATCTTTTTAACCTGTACAAGCAGCTCATCCCCCGCTCTGGGAGCGGACGACGTACTTTTATGAAAAAAGAAGGCGCGGCTGAGTGTGTCCAGCGGCAGATATCCGTTCACGCCTTCTTTGTATCTCACAAAGGCGGCGCCTGTCCCGGAAACGATATTCATGATCCTTGCCTTAAAGATATCGCCGGGAGAATCGGTCTCCCGGAGGGGATCCTTTCTTATCTCCACCGCTCTCAAGTTTTCGTCGAGCAGATAAGAGATCACATGGTCCCCATCCTTTTCAAGCAGATATTTATACATATCAGACCGTTACCGTCTTTCCAAGGCTTCCCAGGGACGCAAAAGACCCGTCCGGGAGGCGTGTGTACAGTTCTTTACGGTGGATCAGCAGATCGGATGAAGAAACATCGCTCTGCGTGAAGGCGAAAAAGGCGTCAAGAGCCAGCTCCGGCTTCAGATTGGCACTGCTTCCGCTGGCAAGACGCATAAAGAAGAAAGGTCCTCTCTCATCCGACCTCACCTCAAAGGTGTGGATCATAGGAGCGATATCCGCCCGGGTGACCCCGCTCTTCGTTTCTTTATCCACCATGACCGAAGGCAGGGCCGAAAATGCTTCCGCTTTGCCGGCCCACTCTCCCGAAAACAGGGCTGCTTCCTCCACCCTGGCTTCATAATCGGCAGCGTCGACCAGTGACATGGCTTTTGACGCCTTTCCCGGTTCCACCTCGGTGAAGCCGGTAAAGCAGACTCCTTCGGGAGCCTGGCTGTTCAGCCGTTTAAGAGCTTCCTCTGATGAGACCGAAACGCCGATCTCGATGTCGACATATTCACCCTCACTGGTCAGCCCGACTCCGAGAGGAGAAGCAAACGACATGATCATATGAGGGCTTAAGCCCTCCGAAAAACGGATGTCGATACCGCTTCTCCGGAAGATCTTCTGGAAGCAGCGCATCAGGTCCAGATGACCGATGAATCTCATGTCGCCGGTCTTGGAGAATTTAATTCTTATTTTCATAACAGATCCCTCCTCCAAAACGGGCGGCTCCGCATCCGGAACACTTTTCCCGGCAGTTGGGGGTCACCTTTTCCTCGAGCGCTCTTTTCCATTCCCGTTCCAGGAAGGCCCTGGAAACACCGATGTCGATGAAATCCCAGGGAAGGATCTCATCCGTGGTGCGTTCTCTTCTTGTATAAAAATCCGGATCGACGCCGGTGCGCCGGAACGCCTCCTCCCAGCGGCTGTAATCCCAGCATTCGGTCCACGCGTCATACAAAGCACCCTGCGCGTATGCTTCCTCGATCACGGCGCTGCAACGCCTGTCGCCTCTGGCCAGTACGCCCTCGAGTACGGTCACATCGGCCTGGTGCCAGTTGTATCGGATGCTCTTATGATTCAAAACTTCATGGACCCGGTGATTGACGGTCCTGGCATAGGCCAGGTAATCATCCACCGTATGCATAGACGCCCACTGGAAAGGCGTGAAAGGCTTCGGCACAAAGAAGGAGGTGCTCACGGTGATCTGGCACTTTCCCCTTCGTTTTTCCTTCGGAACCGTCTCATAGTACAGCGCCGCGATCTCATCCGCAAGATTGGCGATGTCTTCCCGGTCGGAATCGTTTTCCGTGGGCAGGCCGAGCATGAAATAAAGCTTCACCTTGTCCCATCCGCCCCGGAAGGCTTCCGAGGCGCCGCCGAGGATGTCATCCTTTGTCAGGCCTTTGTTGATCACGTTCCTGAGCCGCTGCGATCCCGCCTCAGGGGCGAAGGTCAGCGAACTCTTTTTGATATCCTGCACCTTGCTCATGACATCCAGGGAAAACGAGTCGATCCTGAGGGAAGGCAGCGAGAGGTTGACATTGCACTTCCCGTAGTTTTCGATCAGGTGATCGATCAGTTCACGGATCTGTGAATAATCGCTGGTGCTCAGCGAACAGAGCGAGATCTCTTCGTGTCCGGTCGCCTCCATCATCTTTCGGGCATACTCTTCGAGAACAGCCTCGTCCCTCTCCCGGACCGGCCGGTAGATCATCCCTGCCTGGCAGAAACGGCATCCCCGTATGCAGCCGCGCTGTATCTCCAGCGCCACCCGGTCCTGGGTCACTTTTATATAGGGAATGATCGGTTTTTCCGGATAAGGCACCGCATTCATATCCATGACCAGCTGCTTTTCGATCACCCGGGGCAGATCGTCCGAAACGGGCCCAAAGGAAGCGATCGTTCCGTCTTCGTTATAGGTCACCTCATAGAGGGAAGGAACATAGATTCCCGGGATAAGGGCGGCCCTGCGGAGAAATTCCTTTCGTCCCAGTCCCTGCTTCTTCATCTCCTTATACAAATCCAGAAGATCGTCATAAACGACCTCCCCTTCTCCGATATAAAACATGTCAAAGAACGGGGCAAGTGGCTCTGGATTATAGGTGCACGGTCCTCCTCCGATCACGATCGGCATGTCATCCCCTCTCATGTCGGCGTGGAGCGGGATTCCGGCAAGGTCCAGGATCTGGAGGATATTGGTATAGCACATCTCATACTGGATGGTGATCCCCAGAAAATCAAAATCCTTTACAGGTTCCTGTGATTCCAGCGCAAAGAGCGGGATCTTCTTTTCCCGCATGACATGGTCAAGATCGACCCAGGGGGAATACACCCGCTCGCACCACGTGTCCTCCCTGCGGTTAAACATGTCATAGAGGATCTGGATCCCCAGATGCGACATCCCGATCTCATAGACGTCCGGAAAGCACATCGCAAAACGGATGTCGATCTTTCCGGGATCCTTGTATACGGCGTTGATCTCATTTCCCAGGTATCTGGCAGGCTTATCGATCTCAAGCAGGATCCGGCTGCCCAGTGCAGATTTCTTCATGCGGATAAACTCCTGTTTATAAACATTCATGAGCCTTGTGGCTTCCTAAGAACTCTACCATAAAAAAAACGTCCGGACAAGACAAAAGACTGAGCCGGAGCTTTTACGCTCCGGCCCAGCCTTTTAGTCAGCTTTCTTTTCTCATGATCCAGGCCAGACACACTCCGGCCAGCAGAACGGACATTCCCATTAAAAGAAGCAGGCGTCCGAGAGGGGACTCATCCCCTGTCTTTACCGCGCTTTCCCCGTAGCCGTCCCACACTTTCGGAGCTTTTTCAAGCAGGATCTTAAAATGCTGAAGATCTGCAGTGTCCTTTACCGTGATCCGGACCGGGTCAGGCTTCAGGTAGCCGTCCGGGACACTGTCTGTGATGACCTTGTAATTCCCGGCCGGGATCTTTTCGATCACGCTGGCCCCCTCCTTTGAGATAAAGACCATTTTATTGCCGTCGATGACGACCATATTCCCTTTTTCATCCACCAGGTGATAATGAACGCCTTCCACGGTCTTTCCGTTTCCGGAAGGGTCATTTTCCCGTGCGATGATGTCGATGATGATCGGCTCATCCTCCATGATAACTGTCTGGATGACAGCCTCATCGGATGCCGGTTCCTGTACGGTAAACGAAACATCCTCCGAGCTGGCCCATCCGGGCGGCGGGGAGGTCTCCCGCAGCGTATAGGTCCTACCGGCCTCCAGGCACCGGATCACATGGGGCTTTTCCTGTGATGCCCATTCCTCGGCAACCTTCCCGTCCTGTGTCAGCAGGGCCAGTCCGGCTCCCGGAAGCTCTTTCCCTCCGGTTTTATCCGTCTTTCTCAGCTCCACCCGGATCGGCTCATCCAGGAAGGTATGACTGAAAGAAAGCTTATCTCTGCCGTCTTTCCAGACCGCTTCAAAGGAAAACGTCTCATCGCTCATCTGATATCCGGACGGAGGGCTCAGCTCCCTGACCAGGTACCTTCCGAGGGGAAGTGAGGCCCTGAAGGAGGCCATGCCGTCACTGCCGGTGACAGCCTGCTCAATCAGGTCCCCTTTTTTCAGAAGAACAGTTCCCTGGGAGGAACGGATATCCGCATTGGCATAGAGACCAAAGACCGCTCCCCGGAGCTGCTTTGCATTTTCCGAATCCTTTTTGATAACCCGGACCTCCACCTGCTGGCGCGGATTTAGCACTTTTTCTTCCGCGGAGGCCTCCGTCTCCTGGTCTTTGATGCCCGAGGCATCGATGTACAGGTCCAGCGGCTCCTTTATCCTTACAAAACCTTCCGGCGCCGCTGTCTCCACAACTTTATAATGTCCCGGATAGAGCCTTTTAAACGTGATCTCCCCATTCCGGTCAGTGACGCCTACCGCTTTCCCGGGTTTTTCCCTGACATTCACCAGGGCTTCTTTATCCTTGTGGATAACTGTCCCCGTGATCCCGTCAGGATGTTGGATATCCTCAGCGGCATACACCGTAAATTCCGCTCCGGCAAGATTCTCCTTCTCATACCTGAAAAGGGTGGATACCAGATCACTGTCCCCGTCCGAGACGCTCCTTAACTTATCTCCCGTCTTGACAAGGCGGATATTTCCTGTGATGAACGCGTTGTACGCGGTAACGGTAAAGGGCCTTGGATCTGCGGGAACCGTAAACTGCATCCGGTTCTCGCTTCCGGTCTCCTTTCCGTCCCTGTCACGGATCAGATTCGTGTATCCCTCACGGGGCAGCTTCTCTTCGATGGTATAGGTCAGGCCGGGTCTTAAGCCTTTAAGCAGATACCCCTTTCCCGAGGTGTTCCGGGTGACGAATGTATCGGCCACGTTCCCGTCCGGGTCATAAACGACGAAATGGGCATCGGCCAGTTCATTAAAGGTAAGGTCATCCTTCAGGAAAAATCTTCCTTCGATCGGAATATCCTTAACGGTGATCACCTGATCGTCCTTCTTCGGCTCCTTTGCCGGGATCCTTTCGGCGTTCAGGTAATATCCGGCCGGAGCAGACAGTTCCTTCACATAATACTCCCCCTCCGGAAGAGGATCACCCGCCGTTTTCTTTTCATCCAGGATAAAGGCTGTTGAAAAACTGACAGCTTCCTGTTTTGAGATCACTTTTCCGACAAGGGTATCTGCTTTTACCTTCACGGTACCCTCATCATCCTTAAGTTCTGCGGCAGTGTAAAGTCCGATCACAGCCCCTCCAGCATTCTTTCCTGAAGCGGCATCTGTCTTCTGTGCCAGCAGACTGCTCCTCAAGGGCTTGTTTCTGTATAGTGCATCCTCGTAAACAAAAGGTGTTTTATCGTCCGCATACTTGACCTCAAAGACTCTTGAAGGTTCCTTTTCAAGCCTGAGCAGAGAATCGGGCCCGGTCATGACCAGTTCATATTTTCCGCCCGGCAGTCCGGGCAGGATCGTCTCATCCGCCGCCTTAACCGTACCGGTCCAGGCTTCCCCGTTCTCATCCGTGGTGAGTACGGCCGCGGCCTGTCCGGCGCGCAGCAGGATCTTTCCCGCTCCGGCTACCCCCTCCGCCGCGATATCCTCCAGCGGCCTGACTTCAAAAGAACATCCCTGCGCAGGCACGGTCTCATAGACGAAAGTGCCTGTCTGTTCCCCGTCATCCTGCCGGTACTCCAGGAGTCTTTCCTTTTGGACAAATACAGAGATCTTTCCGTAAAAACGCTCATTCTCCAATCTGATCTGGCTCCTGAAACAGGCAGCTTCACGATCATATACTGTATTTTCACTGCCGATCTCGATCGCTGTCAGTACAGGGCGCGATTCTTCCCCGTACCTCGGCTTCCATATTCCCGTTCTCGACTCGTCAACGGGCCGTATACTTCCGCTCCATTTTGAATCGAGCATATTTACGGCTTCCCAGAATGTCCCGCCGTTTTCGTCTGTTCTCTGTCCGCCTTCATATCCGTGACAGATAAATCCTTCCGGTGCCTTTACTTCTTCCAGGCTGTACCTGCCGGGAGGCAGGCTCACCGCCTCAGCGCCAGCCGCTCCGGAATTCTCCTGCAGCTGCGTGACAAAGGGCTGCTCATAGCTTCCCCTTCCGTTCTCATCAACGATCAGGTCACCGTATTTTTCAAGGTAACTTTCCTGTTCTTCCTTTGAAAGAGCAGAGAGAACCTGATCCGCCCAGGCATGATCCGTATCGTGGATCACAAACTGCGCCCCCGGAACGGTCACGTCTTTTCCGGTAAGAGCATCCGTCTTGATGATCTCCACCGCCGCCATGACCGGCCTGTCGTTGACCATGACCGTCAAAGCTCCGCTGCCCTTCCCGTCTCCTGCAGTTTCTTTATCATCCGCATCCTGTGTGATCATCACGACGGCTGGCTCAGCGCACAAAGCTCCCGGCGGCGTGGTTGTCTCCACGATGATATATTTGCCGTAGGGAAGCATCGGGCTTGTCAGCGTACCGTCCGCTCCGGTCTTCAGCTCTGCGCAGATATATCCGCCCTGCGGGGCATTGATCCTCGTCCCGTCGTCAAAAGTAAAAGAATAGACCAGTTTTCCGCTCTTAACGTCCTTGTCCGACTGATCGGCATAGACACAGGCTGTGGGTATCGAACGGATCTTTTCATAGAAGGCACCGCTCTCATCCAGGAGATGGCCGGCGATATATTCCGCTGTCGCTTTGGCGTTCCCGCCCTCAAGTCCTAAAGCCCTGTTAAGGTCGCTGACCGCATAGATGCCAAATCCCGCTCCTGCAAGAGGCTTTGCTGTTTCCGGCGACATGCCGTATGTTTTCTTCAGGACGAACCGTCCCCGCATGACCGGATCCGTCACCAGCTCAGCCGATCCCGATACGGCCGTATCCAGTTTTGCCTGAACGACCTCGCTGCTTCCTTCCAGTTCACCGGCACCGGCCCTGATCTTGTATCCGGAAGGATCGATCAGGTAACCTTCCGGAGCTTTTATCTCACGAAGCGTCCAGGAATCGCCGGGAAGAAATTCCCCGGTCTCAAAATACCCGTCCGCATCCGTCTTATATACGGCGATCTGTTTGCCCGAGTCATAAAGCGCATAGACAGCGCCTTCCAGGGAAGCTTCCTGCTGAGCTCTTTTCTTTTCCCTGATGACACTGTCCGTCTTCCATACTTTCAGCTTCCACCGCCGCATACGGTTTTCGATCTTCAGGGATGCTCCCGAAGCCCCCAGGGACGTTGTCACGCCGGCCGGAGCAGTAAACCATGAAAGCGGCGTTATCTTAGTGCCCGCCAGAGCGACCGCCGAGGCATTTCCGTCCGAGGCCGCCCTGCGCACAACTGACTCCTCCACCTCCTTGACGGTATAGCTTTTTTCCGCACTCAGAGGAACGTCTTTAAATACAGCTTTTCCGTCCTTGCCGGTGACCGCGTACAATTTTGTGCTGATCCCTGCTGTTCCCTTTCCTGTTAGCTCCAGCGCGATCCCTTCTCCCTTCAGGGGTCTGGCCGTCCCGGAGGAATAAAGGCTCCCCTCGGGGATCACCACGCTCTTGCTCACCGTGATGTCGGCGGTGTCAAGCGTATATTCCCCCCATAAAGTCAGATTGGAGGAAGTTACGATCGTCTGGGCATTTTCATATTTCGTCCCGGTCATGTCCTGGGATGTGTTCCACCCCCTGAAAGTATATCCGGCAATTTTCTGCACCGGTTCCACCTTATAGGATCCGTATTTGGCATGGTAGGCTTCGCCTGGAGGCATCTTGAAGGAAGATGGTACGGCGCTTTTGGGTGTCAGCTTATAGGTGATGTTCACCGTGCTGGCGGAAGCCGAACTGGAAAAAGAAGTCTGCGCGTCATACACGCAGGTGTACGGGACAGATTTTGAAGAGTTGACCTGTACCCAGATCGTCTGGGTGACGGAGGACATACCGACTTCCGTATTTTTTGTTCCCAGGTACCAGGTCAGCCCCGTCTGGGAATCGCTCGTCCTTTTGATGGTGCTGTCCTGATCTGTCCAGGCTCCGTTATATCCCTGGATAAAGGAGTATCCCTCGTTAAGATCGATATCGTCATACCGGATAGTCCCTTTAAAGGAGACCTCCTGCGGAGAAGAAGTTTTGAGCGTTCCCTCCTTGTAAAAATGATATTCCAGCCATATCTTTGTCGGAGAATGCGTATAAACGGCCCCGTTCGAATAGGTGTTGGCGGAGGCGCCGAGCGCTCCGTAGCCCATCGGCATGACAGCGTAGCCCTGCCCGGCATCATCCTTCCCCCATGAGTAGATCCTTACATCAAAACGTTCCTGTCCCATCACGGCGCCGCCGTAGAAATCCTTATAGACATTTGCGCTCTTTTGTGTGTTGTCGGCGATATAGATCGTTGTGGTTGTCCCCGCTCCTGCATTGGTCAGCGTAACCGGCCCGGACATGCCGCTGCAGTGAATACTGTCAGCCCCTACACTGACGATCGCTCCGGATGAATATTCCAGGTCGAAGGGATCGGTCCCGTACTCGTTGGTTCCTGGAGTCGCCTTAAGAAGCATCATCTTAGGCGGGACAGAGAAGGCCTGTATTTCTGTCCCGCTCTCAGTCAGGAACAGTTCTGTCTCAGGGTCTGCTTCTGTCTCCGAAACCTCTTCTGTCTCAATAACCTTCTCTGTCTGCGGTGTCAGTTCCTCCGTTTCGGAGATCATCTCGGTCTCATCCGATTGTGTATCAACCACAAGGCTGCCCTCCGGTGAGATGATCGAGGAATTTGCAGAGCGTTCGATCATGCCGGTATGCACAGACAAGCCTTCCCTTTCCGGTTCGATCCTTGTCAGGATATCCCCGGCCAGGCTGATCTTATCGATGACGAACAAAGGGGTTCCCTCATCAGCAGTCTGCTCAGGGGCAAGATGCTCCGGGTCCTTCAGTTCAAGATGGCATTCTCCCTTCCCCTCCACGCGTAACAAGCCGGCTTTTACGGGGGCTTCCAGCACAAGATGAACGTCTTTCCCGGCTGAAACAAAAATATTGTGACTGCCCTGCCCGCTTATGCGGATCTTCATGCTGCTGTCCGCCAGGTATTCACCACCGTTATATAAGACCAGGATCCCCTCCTGCGTTTCCCGGAGGATAAGATCCCCTTTTCCGGGATCCACACTCCTGTTCTCATCCCAGAGGGGCCGCTGCAGCTCCGTATCATCGGCCTGCGTTTCGGTCTGCGTTTCAGCCTGCTCCGGGATTTCCGGGGCTTCGCTTTCTGTTTCCTCAGCCAGTGCCTGAGCGGCAGCCTGCTCTTGTTCCGTATCCGGTGACTTCTCACTCTCCGGCTCCTGCTCTGAAGCCGGCATCTCCACGGTCTGTGACTCCTTTTCCGAAACCGGAGTCTCTATAGTCTCCGTTTCCTTTTCCGATACCGGTAATTCCACAGTCTCCGGTTCCCTCTCCGAAGCCGGAACTTCATCTTTCTGCGCATCCTCCTCCGGTGCGGGAACTTCCGCGATCTGTACATAGCTCTCTTCAGAACCCGGCTCATATTCGAGAAGTGACTCACCGGCGAAAGAACCGGAAAAGCCGAAGATTCCGCAAAGGGCCAGAAAGAACACGGCCGTCACCGCAGCCGCCGTCTTTTTCCTTTCTTTCGTATATCTCATCTTTTTCCTCTCTCAATTCGAGTATTTCACTGATTGGTCTTATTTAGTTTTCAAGGTACAGGAAATCAGGGCATAAACATGCCTGACCGGGTGACCCCTGCAGTTGACCTGTCTTTTCAGTTTTTTCTCCTGTGAGCATTCCGGAAGAATTTCCGGGTGAAGTGTGTTTTGAAAGACCAGAGCTGGTCTTTGGATGTTTCAGGGATAATATATCACATTCTGATTGAATGTGCAACTAAATGTTTAAAGAACCCCTGTCCAGGCGCAAAGGCTCGGACAGGGGCCGGTACTTTTCACTATCTTTTACGGTAAAAACAGCGGTCACAGCAGTTGAAGGGCGATTCGATGGGAAGCATCCTGCCGCAGTACCGGCAGCGCTTGATATACGCCACTTTGTCGCGAAGCAGGTACCGCATGATCTTTTCCTCGGTCCGCTCCCTCTCCCTGATGACCCACTTCTCATCCAGTTCTTTGCCGAGACGGTAGGACATCTGGTAATACAGGTCCAGCTGTTTGTAATACGTTTCGTATTTGAGCAGGCTGTTCTTCTCCTTGCGGAGAATAGTCGGCTTGTCAAGCGTAATATCCGCCATGTAATCCATGCAGTAGCGAAGCCACAGTGCGACCACATGGCGGTCCTTGATATCCACGGGCGTACTGATCATCCGGTACAGGACCCGTTTGTCCTCAAATTCCGGGATCCTCTCCCTCACCGCCTTCGCCTTTTCGTAGAGGAAGAGCATCTCATCGACATTCTCTTTCCTGAACGGCGCTTTGGGCTTCTGGTCATGCCAGACCTTCAGGATCTGGTCGAGCGGTTCGTCAATATCAAGGAGCACCTGCGGGAACCCGATGATCACCTTGTCCACATCCGGCTCATCCTTCTGATAAGTGCTGCGGATGTAATCCAGGCTCTCTGCATCGGCCGCCGTGATATATCCGGTATCATAGATCCCGAATCTTCCGGCTCTGCCTGCGATCTGCCGAACCTCCGATGTGGTCAGCAGTCGCTGGTTGGTGCCGTCATACTTGGTGCACTGCAGGAAGACGATCCTTCTCACCGGCAGATTGAGCCCCATGCCGATGGCATCCGTCGACACGACGGCCTTGGTCGTCCCGTCCGTAAAAAGATGCATCTGGCGGCGCCGGATCTCAGGGGGAAGGCTCCCGTAGATCACAGAACAGTTCATCCCGTATTCTTCCAGTCTTCCGGCCACATCCAGCACAGACTTCTTGGAGAATACGATCAGGGCATCCCCGTCCTGTATATCTTCAGGGAAGTGGAACGGCGTATCCTCAAATTCCAGCGGCGTCTTCCGCTCATACTCCCGTATCTCGCAGGTGTCATTGCAAAGCTCGATCAGATGGGTCAGGACATTTAAAGCGGACGGCGCGGCGCAGATGTGGATCTCATCCGCCATCAGCCCCAGGATCGCCCTGGTCCAGGAATGTCCCCGATCGGGATCGGCTACCAGCTGGGCCTCGTCGATCACCGCGATCTGATAATGGAGATCCAGATCGGCCATCTCGACCGTGGCTGCGGTTATCCTTGAATTCTCATCTTCAATACATTCCTGCCCGGTGAGCATCGTGGCGGGAATACCATCGTCGTGCAGACGCTCGTACACCTCCAGCGCAAGCAGCCTTAAGGGACCCAGATAAATGCCGCTTCTGGCTTTTTTCAGCCTCTCGAGCGCCTGGTAGGTCTTTCCGCTGTTTGTAGGTCCGATATGCAGCACAAAACGGCGCTTCATGTGAAGCGCCTCGGGAAACTCCAGCTCCGGCCTTACCGGGACAAGCTCCTTCATCTGCTGCTGGATCATCTTCTCCTTATACGCAGGATAAAGGACAAAGAGCGGCCGCTGGGTGATCTGGCCCGGGCGCTCATTCCTTAACCATTCCAGGAACTCCTCATCGATGCCCTCTTCCTGTTCCGGCATCAGCATTCCCATGTCGATCCTCACCAGCTCCGGTATCATCCCGGAATAGATCTGTTCCCGGATCTTCTCGTTTTTTGTACGCCTGGCGGCCTTCGCCAGGTTGAGCAGGTGTTTGTGGATCTCCTCCACGGAGGAGAGTCCCATCTTGGAAGGATTGGCTTTCCTCATGGATGAGGAAAGCCTCTGGATCTTTTCTCCCAGGTTTCCGGCCCTCACGGGCTTCTTCTCTTTTTTCTGCGCCTCCAGCGCATACTCTTCCCGGAAGAAATCGATTATCTGATTATAACTGGTCATATTTATACGGTCGTCATTGAATGGGGATCAGTGTTCAAACACGCTGCGTATGCTGTCAAAGTGCAGGAATGATCCCTCGTCGGCAAGTTTTCTGATCTCCTCATAGGAAAGGACGTCAAAGGCACAGGTCTCGGCGGGATCCGTCCGGACATCCTCCGCCCTGAAGCTGTCGGTAAACAGGTAGACATCCACAAAATAGTTGTCTCCCTCATCGGGGTTGTCGCGGCGATAAGTCATGAACAGGCCGCCTTTCGCCGCGGAAAGATCCAGCCCGGTCTCCTCCCTGAATTCACGGATCACCGCTTCTTTGGACGTCTCAGAGGCTTTCACGCCGCCTCCGGGGACCTCCCAGCAAAGCGGCGCCCAAGATTTATCGGCAGACCGCTGCGTCACCAGAAATTTCCCGTCTTCTCTTTGAAGAACGCCCAGGACCGTGAGGTGATAATCCCCTTCCTTCATATTCCAGTCATTCCGCTTCATCAGGCGCCCGGTGGGCTGCTTGAAGCTGTCATAGATATCCCAGTATTCCATATCAAAGAGGCCTTTCTTCGGTCGCGATCTTTCGTTCTATCTGTTCGCGCACACTGATCTTTTCCGCTGTCTGATCCGGCACTGTGTTTTTCCTTTTTCCGGCTGTCCTGTTTTTGTTCTTCTTTGGTGCAGCCGTCTGGTTCTGGGAGCGTTTGCATCGGAAAACGCTGATTCCCAGCGGCGGCACAGTGATCTCGATCATATCCGGACGCATATCACATTCCTGGGCCCGGGAAGTCTTCGCTCTCGCGTTCACGGCTCCACTTCCGCCGTAGCGTACATCGTCGCTGTTGAAGATCTCTTTGTAGGTTCCCCTGAACGGAACGCCGATCCGGTAATTTTCGTAGGTCAGCGCGGAGAAGTTGCACACCGCCAAAAGCGTCTCGTCCGGATCGTCTGTCTTGCGCAGGAAGACCAGTATATTCTCGTTTGCCGAGATACTGTTGATCCATTCAAAACCGCTGACATAATAATCGTCAATCCACAGAGCCGGCGAACTATTGTAGAGTGAGATCAGATCCTTCAGGAAGGCGCTCATCTGCGGTCTCTGGACCATTTCTTCTCCGGGCGTGATCTCCCAGGGTTTTTCATCCGCATGCTCGATATCCTTGAGAAGGAGCTTTTTCCCGGGGTGAAGGATGATATATCCTAAAAGGGCCCGGATATTCGCCAGTTTATTCTCAGCTCTCCCCGGCATCTGCGAGTAGAGCGGGCCGGAGGAGGCATCGGTATCCGACGAGGTGAGCGTCAGCATGAAATTCTCGCTGTAGTGATACACCATGCTGAAGACCAGTTCGCCGTGAGAGCCGCCCCTGAAGAGCGGATCGAGCTGCATGTAGCTTAAAACGTCGCTGTTGAAGCCGCTGTTCCATTTATAGTCAAAGCCCAGACAGTCATCACTCGCTTTTCCTGTCACTTTCGGCCATGCAGAATTCTCAGAGGCGATCAGGACCGCTCCGGGGCAGGCTGCGTGAAGATCCCGGCTCAGGGCGCGCAGAAAATCGACGGCCTCCAGGTTCTCGTTGCCGCCGTACATATTGGCGACCCAGCCGCCGTCCCCGCGGTCGTAGTCAAGGTAGAGCATGGCGCTTACGCGGTCGAGCATCAGGGCGTCCGCGTGATAGCAGCGGCACCAGTAAATGGCATTGGAGATCAGGAAATTCCTTACCTGGTTTCTACCGTAGTTGAATATTCTTGTCCCTAGCTTGGGATTGATGCCCTGGCGGGGATCCTGGTGTTCAAAAAGGCAGGTGCCGTCAAATCCGCACAGTCCCGAAACATCGGACGCAAAGTGAGCGGGGGCCCACTCGAGAATGACACCGATACCGTTTTTGTGCAGATAATTGATCATCCAGGCCAGATCGGCTCCGGTCCCGTACCGGGAAGTCGGGGCATAGAAGCCAAGGGTCTGGTATCCCCTGCACTCATCATGAAGATATTCCATCACAGGCATCAGCTGGACATGGGTATAGCCGGTGTCCTTTACATACCCGGCGATCATGGGAGCCAGCTCCCGGTAATTATAGAATTCCCTTCCGTCATCCGGCTTCGGGAAGGCGGAAAGATGGATCTGGCAGGCGATCAGGGGAGACCTGGTCGATTCGGCGGCTGCCCTGTTCTCCATCCACTCCTCATCGTCCCAATCGAAGCTGACCCCGTCTGTGACGATGCTGGCGGTTCCCGGCCTCATCTCGTTGCGGAAAGAGAACGGGTCTGCTTTCAGGAAAGTCAGGCCGTTTCTGGCTTTGATCTCATACTTGTAAAGAGAACCCTCCTTCAAGCCCGGGATAAACAGTTCGAAAACGCCGTATTGGGGATGTCTCTTCATCGGAAGGCGCCTTCCGTCCCAGAGGTTGAAATCGCCAACCAGCGAAACGCGCATCGCATCCGGGGCCCAGACGGCAAAATGGATTCCCTCCGTCCCGTCCACGCTGATGCGGTGGGCTCCGAGCCAGCGCCATATATCCTGACAGACGCCTGCTTCCCACTGCTGAAGCACCTTCACCGGGATCTGAGGCTCAAAGCGGTAGGGATCCGTGATCACCTTCACCGACCCGTCGTCAAATGTGACGCGAAGCTGATAGACGGGAATCGTCTTATCAGGAAGCAGGGCGGCAAAAAATCCCACCTCATCCTCCTGCTCCATCAGATACGTCTCATTGCGGCGCTTATCGAGCACTTCCACCCTGACCGCGGTCGGCATAAAGGTCTGGATCAGGACTCCCTCTTTTGTCACATGAGCTCCCAGGAGATCATGCGGATTATCCTCTTCCGAGTAGACCAGTCCTTCGATCCTGGCCCAGTCCATCATTTCATACAGTTTTTCATTCATCTTTATGCCCTCCAGGTCCATGAGAATCCAAAAACGGGAAAATGTCATTTAAGTTTAACATTTTCCCGTCTGAAAAACAACACACCAGCAGATCACTGGCCTATATCATGCAGAAAAAGACCGCTTCGAAGCTTCGGCTCGAACCAGGTGG
>DGTA01000064.1:0-4555 GCA_002394165.1 Lachnospiraceae bacterium UBA4348
CACCTGTAACAGAAGCGCCTGTGACTGAGGCACCTGTGACTGAGGCACCTATAACTGAGCAGGTCGTAACAGAGCCGGTTGCTACAGAGGCACCTGTGACCGAACCAGTCGTAACAGAAAAGGTCGAAACGGAACAGGCCGCTGGGGAGGAAGCCGCTTTTGGTGATGTCCCTGATACGGATCCGGAAGAAAACCCGGTCACAGAAAAATCTTATCCGGCATTTAACCAGAGCATGACAGTGGATGGTGTGACGGTTACGGTGAGCGCGCAGGAAGGAACCTTCCCGGAGGGCGCCATGCTTTCCGTGGTCAGTGTCCCGACATCACAGGTGGAATCCGACATCGAAAAAGAGCGGGATGAGGAGCAGAACGTTGTCGTCTCCTATACCTTTGACATCAAGGTACTGGACAAAGACGGAACAGAGCTGCAGCCTGCCGATGATAAACCGGTGCAGGTATCTTTCCGTACGGCTGAGGTGGCAGACCCCAATCTGGAAACAAATGTCTACCACGTGCCTGAAGAGGGCGAAGTGGAGACGCTTGACGTTGATGTATCCGGCAGCACGGCTATCACCGAGACGGACGGTTTTTCACTGTACACGGTGGAGTTTACCTATAACAACCTGGAATATATCCTTCAGGGAGGCAGCCGTGTGCCGCTCCAGGAGATCCTTTCAGTTGTCGGCCTTGTGGGTGAAGCGACGGGCGCGCAGGTGAGTAATGCAGAGCTTTTCTCCGTATCGAACGAGACAGGGGAGTGGGTGGTGACTTCTCATAAGCCGTTTTCAAGTGAAGAGTGGCTGAAAGTGACCATAGATGAAAGAGACTACCAGATCACCGTGACGGATGATAATGAAACCAGCGGTTCGTGCGGACCTAACCTGACGTGGAGCTACGATGGAGGTACACTGACCATTTCCGGCAGTGGGGATATGGATGATTTTGTTGAAGCCCCTTGGAATGATTATTGTTTTGATATTACAGAAGTCGAGTTGCCAGACGGACTAACGAGCATAGGAAATAAAGCATTCGCTAGTTGCGACGGACTCACAAGCATAGAGATCCCAGACGGTGTAACGAGCATAGGATCGGTTGCGTTCTGTGGCTGCATCAGCCTCACAAGCATAGAGATCCCGGCCGGCGTGACGCGCATTGGTTCAAGTGCGTTCTCGGACTGCTACAGCCTCACAAGCATAGAGATCCCGGACGGTGTGACGAAAATTAACCAGCTGACGTTTGCTGATTGCACCAGCCTCCAGAGCATAAAGATCCCAGCCGGTGTGTCGCAGATCGAAACCCATGCATTCCAAGATTGTGAAAAACTGCAGCACATCTACTACGGAGGCACACAGGAGCAGTGGGAGGCGGCGGTGGCTAGTGCACTGAACTGGGATTATGGATGCCCGTCCGACATGGAGATTCATTATGAAACCAGCGGCATGTGCGGCGAAAACCTTAAATGGAGCTACTATGCAGGTACACTGACCATTACCGGCAGTGGGGATATGTATAATTTTTCCGAATCTCCTTGGTTTGCTTATAGCGAGGATATTACAGAAGTCGAGTTGCCAGACGGACTAACGAGCATTGGAGATAGTGCGTTCTCTGGCTGCAACAGCCTCACAAGCATAGAGATCCCGGACAGTGTGACGAGCATAGAAGGTGGTGCGTTCTCTGTCTGCGACAGCCTCACAAGCATAGAGATCCCGGACAGTGTGACGAGCATTGGTTCAAGTGCGTTCTCTAGCTGCGACAGCCTCACAAGCATAGAGATCCCGAACAGTGTGACGGCAATTAATGCGTTAACGTTTAGTTCTTGTTATAGCCTCCAGAGCATAAAGATCCCAGCCGGTGTGACGCAGATCGAAACCCATGCATTCCTAAATTGTATAAACCTGCACGACATCTACTACAGCGGTACACAGGCGCAGTGGGAGGCGGCGGTGGCAGATTATTGGAATGAAGGATGCCCGTCCGACATGAAGGTCCATTGCCGGTGCAGTGTGCAGGTTTCAGCTAATCCAACCGCTGGCGGAAAAGTATCAGGAGGCGGAGATAACTGCTATACCTACACGAAAGTTAAAGTAACAGCAACACCCAACACGGGATGCTTGTTTGTGAATTGGACAATCGGCGACGAGGTAAAAAGTACCAAAGCGGAAGACGAGATCATGGTTACCGGTGACTGCACGATCGTGGCAAACTTCAAGTTACCGCTGACCATCAAGGCTATAGACCAAACGCGGACCTATACGGGTCAAGCACAGGGAGAGAAGACCTATACAGATAATATCGGATCCATAGTGGAAGTCAGTGGTCTGCTGGAAGGAGATCAGCTTAGTCAGGTTAAGACGACCAGCCAGGGAATAAACGTCGGCGATAGCGAAATTACTCCGAGCGATGCTGGTGTGGTGAATAACGGCAAAGACGTGACCTCCCATTATGATATCACTTACGAGAAAGGCACCCTCACCATTGAGCCCAAAGACGTGACTATCACCACCGGCTCAGATTCCAAGACGTACGACGGCCAGCCGCTTACTAAAGACGAAGCAAAAATCGAAGGCTTGGTTAACGGAGAAACCGTGACTGTGACGGCGACCGGTTCCCAGACCGATAAGGGCAGTGCGGAAAACACCTATACCATCGATTGGGGCACGACCAACGAAAAAAACTACAAAGTGACAGAGGCTCTCGGCACCCTCACCGTTTCCCCGGCGCAGGCAGCGATCACAGTGGACAATGCGTCCAAAGTGAAAGGAGAGAAAGATCCTGCCTTTACCGGCAAGGTCGAGGGGCTTGTAAAGGACAGCGATCTTGGCAAGATCAGTTATTCCCGTACGAATACGGATGAAGATCCCGGAACATACACCGGAGTGCTCACCGCCGGGTATACGTCGAATGATAACTACACCGTGACCGTGAAAAACGGAGACTTCACCATTAAAGAAGTCTTCACCTTAAAGTGGGTGGACGAGAACGGCAGCGAGCTGCAGACCAAGACCTATGTCGAAGGGGAACAGCCGCCCACTTACGATGGCAAGGATCCTGTAAAGGCAGCGACCGCCCGGTACAGTTACACCTTCAGCGGATGGGATAGCGGCACTGTCAGCGGTACAGTCACCACGTTCAAACCGGTCTTTACGGAGACGGTCAACAAGTATAAAGTGACCTTTGTAGACGAGGATGGAAAGACGGTCCTGAAGGAAGCTGCAGAGTATGACTACGGCACAGCCGCAGATAAGATCGAAAAGCCGAAGGATCCGACAAAGGCTGCCACGGCGCAGTATACTTACACCTTCTCAGGCTGGGACCCGCAGGTCGCGGATGTGACCGGAGATGCCACCTATAAAGCGACCTATAAGAGTACAATCAATAAGTATAAAGTGACTTTTGTAGACGAGGATGGGAAGACGGTCCTGAAGGAAGCCGCAGAGTATGACTACGGCACTACCGCAGATAAGATCGAAAAGCCGAAGGATCCGACAAAGGCCACTGATGCGAAGAACACCTACACCTTCTCAGGCTGGGATCCGAAGGTCGCGGATGTGACCGGAGATGTGACCTATAAAGCGACTTACACCTCAACGCCGGTCCCGACTCCGACCAAACAAGGAACGCTGACCTTCGACCTGGGCGGTGGCACCCTGGATGGAAAGACCGGCAAGATCACCATCAAGGCGAACGTGGGTGATACCATCAAACTGCCTGGCGCACCCACAAAGGAAGGTTATACCTTCAAGTTCTGGAAGGGCTCGGAATACGCAGCCGGAGCCGAGTATAAGGTGGAAGGAGACCATGCTTTCACAGCGGAATGGGAAGAGAACAAATTTACGGTGAAGTTCGATGTGAACGGACATGGAACGGCCCCTTCTTCCCAGATCGTGAAAGAGGGAATGAAGGCCATCAAGCCGAATGACCCGAACGAGAGCGGATATACCTTCGGAGGCTGGTATAAGGAGAAAGAATGCACGAACGCGTTCGACTTCAATACCGCGATCACGGAGGATACCACGCTGTATGCGAAGTGGACGAAAAAGGATAACGGCGGCAGCTCATCCGGAGGAAGCAGCACTCCCGCGGCAGCCACAACAGCGGTAAAGACCGGTGATGATACACCCATCAGTACCTGGCTGCTCATCCTGGGAGCCTCCGCACTCGTTATCGCAGGGATACTGGTCATCCGGAAACGCAGAAAGATTTGATAGATTAGTTTATGAGGCACTGTGGAGTAACCCTCCATGGTGCCTTTTATCTAAAAAACGTCAAAATCCATTTTTCCGGAGGACTCCTTGGTGAGAGAAAAAAGTGACTCCGTAATGAACGGAGCCACATAATGCAAGTTGGAAAACAGGGTATTGGACGTTAAAAATCTTCCCACAAAACTTTTGAGTTTCATAAAGTGGTACATAATGATATGTGATATTATCTCGTGTTGCAAGAGGCTAAAACGTTGATTTTATAAGGAATTTTGGACTTCTGGCAACACGGGATAACATGTTGCAAATTGACTTAAGAAATCATCAGGGTCGCAGGGTGTCCAGGGTTCGAGCCC
>DGTA01000064.1:4609-31184 GCA_002394165.1 Lachnospiraceae bacterium UBA4348
GGTTCGAGCCCCTGAAGGCGCACTAAAGGTCTACGGGCTGTGGTTTCACGGCTTGTGGGCTTTTTTTAGCCCATTTACGGAAAATGTGTTATAATTTCCAAAAGTATGCCCCAAAAGCTTTACAGCCGGATCAAAAGGCGGTAAAGCTTCGTTAGATAAAAGGAGACCGTTATGATCAGAAGCTTGAAGAAGGGAAAAAGAATGCCTGTCTGGCTTAAGACACTTTTGGCCGCATTCCTTTTTTCCTGCCTGTTCTGCATCGGTTCATATGCCGACGAGGCGGCGCTGGTGAACATCCGCTTCGGACAGACCACCTCAAACGGAAAGTTTAAGAATTCTTATTCTAAATGGAATGTAGAGGTCGTGACAGGAGAAAAGCTCAGGCTCCCCACCATCCATGGTGACGGCAGTTACCTGTGGGAAGGGAAAATGAACGGAAAACAGATCCGTGAAGCGGAAGGAACAGTGATCAGGGTCACCGGGAAAGCGAACTTCTCCCTGACCAGAACCTATAAGTGCATGATCGTTTACCGTCTGCAGACCGGTGAAGCCTGTCAAACGCTGAAAAAGGTTGTTCCGGCTACGACTCTGTACACGCTCCCGGCTCTGGAGGACCAAAATGGCCTGAAGTTCCTGGGCTGGTCGCGGAAGAGGGGCAGCAGCGCAAAGATCTTCGCGGCAGGAAAAAAGTCCGTGCCTCAGGGAATGCTGCTTATTATGCCGTCTTCAGAAGAAGCAAGGTCCGCAGCAATCTGATCTATCTGTATTTTAATGACGGGACGTTGTACCAGACGATGGAAAGGAAAGCCTCGTCGTGTTTTCCGTCGCCGGATCTTCGCAACAGCAAGACCCTCATCGGCTGGGACATCAGAAAGAATAAGACCTGCAATCCGCTGTACGTGGAAGATTCGAAAATACCAACCTCCGCCATTGCCTACTACATGGTGGTTTCTGAGAGGAAGAAGGAACCCGCTTTCTCTGCATCCCTGCTCAAAAGTCCCCCAAAATATGCGCGGATCTATATGATGGGAGATTCGAGACTGGCCTATGCCAGGAAACAGTTTGGCAAGACGCCGAAAAAAGTTATCTTTGTGGCCAGCGCTGGTTCCGGTTACCGGTGGCTCATCGGCCTCGATCCGACGCGGAGCGGCGGCGCGTGGCTTCGTATCCTTGGCTATCTCAGGGACTGCGACCTGTATGTCATGAGCGTGAACCCGTTCCACAGAGGCTGCTTCGAGAGCTGCCTGAAGACCGGCTGGACTTCCCTGGATCCGGTAAGCCGGCGCGGCGACGGGCTGCATTATTCTGTCTATACCGGGGCCAAGATGGTCATTTATGCCATAGCTGCGGCGGATGCCAGCTTTGGAAGATGACAGTGCTGTATCATACAGATGAAAATAAAAGACCCTGTTCCAGGGAGAGTGCCCGCTGCTGTAGAGACTCCCCTTTGGAACAGGGTCTTTTACTTGTATTTCCTGTAATTATTCCGTCATTGATTCCGTGAGGGCTTCCTCGACGGACTCCCAGATGGCTGCATAATAATCGTCGACATACTGCTGGGCTTCTTCAACGGTGTACACCTGGCCGTTGTGCTCGAATGAGGTGATCTCGGGATGCTCACCCGCGTACTCGAGGAAGCTGTTGAAAAGAAACAGGTCGCGGGTTTCTTCATCCGCAGAGTTGAAGAATTCTTCCGCAGTCATGTCTGTTCCTTCTGAGCAGAGGCGTTCGATCTCCTGTGTGTAATCTTCTCCGTCCTGAGCTTCATCATACTCAAGCTGGAAGGAACCATCCTCAGCGGGAACCGCGGTCAGAAGGGCCGGCTGCTCGGCGCAGCTGACGAATTTGAGCTGTCCGTCTTCGTTGTTGTAGCTGTATACCCAGAAATCACCGAGCATGGTTGCCTTTCCGTCTTCAGTGGCGCCGCCCGCGACGATGTTGCTGACAGTAAGATTGACATCGCCCTGACCAAATCTCTCGATCAGGATATTCGCATAATCATTCATCACCACAGAAGGATCCGCTGTCTGTCCAAGACCGGTTTCGCCAAGCAGTCCGCCAAGCAGCCCGAGCACTTCCTCATAATTAACAGAGCCGTCTTCATTCTTCACGTCATCGAGCAGACCTGCCAGGGGGCCGTCCTCGGAGAGCAGAGAGTTAAGATCGACATCCTCGTCGAGGATATCTGCCAGAGGGCCGTCCTCGGAGAGCAGAGAGTTAAGATCGACATCCTCGTCGAGGATATCTGCCAGAGGGCCGTCCTCGGAGAGCAGGGAGTTAAAATCGATGTCCCCGTTAAGAAGTCCGGACAGGGGGCCGCCCTCGGATGTCAGGCTGTCGACATCGACATTTTCAAGCTGCTGCGAAAGCCCGTTGATCATTTCGGAGATTTCCGGGTCCTCGGAGAGCTCCTGGACAAGGCTGCCGAAAAGGCTTCCCAGATCGAGGTCTCCCTCAGATGATCCGGTCTCCTGTGCCATGACAGCGGGGGCTGCGAATATGTTGGTCAGCATTGCGCCTGTTGCCAATGCGATGATCAGTTTCTTTTTCATTCTGTGTTATCCTCCTTTAATAATATTTCGCGCCAGCTTCCGCTGCCGCATCTTAGCCAGTGTATCATAAACGTTCTTCGAAAACCAGTCTCCGGTGTGAGAGCCCGGTTGTGTTCAGATGCGATAAAGTCAGATAAATAATAATAAAATCTGACGAATAATATGAGGCATTGCGGGCAAAAGAGCTGTTTTTCCTTGTCAAGTAAAAAAGTTCACAAAGAAAAAAACCTTTTCGGGGGCTGACTTCACCCTGCGATGCCCATGGGGTAAGGGGCCTGAGCCGAGTTATCCACATCGATAAAGGGCGTGATCTGACCCCGGAATCGGGGGTTATACCCCGAGTTATCCCCATTATCCACAATTTCAGGCGTTTTTCCGACTGTTTTGAGGTGAGCTGATAAAAAGAACAATCGTTTTGTGAAAAATGATCAAAGTCTCTTTTTTGAGAGGTTTTGGGAGAAAAGGCTTGACGAAATAGTTGTCAGACTATTTGAATAGCATTCCAAAAGTTTAATCTTTTTGCAAAAAACCACACAGTTCGCAGGCCTTTTTTGCGCCTCTTGAGAACAGTGACTTTTTTTGTTATATTTTACAGAAGGTTTTCGAAAGGAGGAGATCATATGCGAACAGAGGACCATTATCTCCTGGCTTCTCACCTGATCGGGGAAGACACGACGGGAAAATTAAACACACTTCTTTTCCTGATCGGCAATATCGAGCCTGACTACAACCGGTTTTCTTATCTGGGGCCAAGATCGGTGTACTTTTCCCGCGGGCACAGTTTTAAGGCCAGGCGCCATATGATACGGCGGTTCCTTGCAGCACCCTGTACCCATACGCCGATGTGGTGGTTCCATGCGGGAAAAGTATTCCATTATATTACGGATTCTTTTACGCGGCCGCATAATCCCGAATTCAATTATGACGGCCCGCATCATATCGTCTATGAGCTGGACCTGCAGGAGATCTTTGACGAGGAGCTGCGGCACAGAAAGTGGAAGATCCCGAAGATCGAAGGGGATCCTTACGAGTGGCTGGTCCGCAGGCACAATGCCTATCTGGCCCGCTCAAAGGGATTTGAGGAGGATACGGGCTATATCTGCACCACCGTTCCGGCACTTTGGCGGTGGGTGCTGGATAATAAGATTGGTCATAACAATCGCAAATGAAACTATAGTAAAGTTTAGAAGAGGTGGAGAAGTTATTATGAAAGAGAAAAAGATAGCGTGGTCGTTAATTAGCAAATACCGTGCAACATTGATGGGGATTGCAATGATTGCGATCTACATTACCCATTATAGAAAGTCTTTTGTAGTAAACAAAGTTCCAATCCCATGGTATTTAAAGAACATTGGGTACGGTTCGTGTGGTGTAGATATGTTTCTGCTCTTATCAGGACTTGGTCTGTGTTATTCTTTTGCTAAAAACAACAGCCTTTCCAGGTTTTTTAGAAAGAGAGTGGTCAGGATATTGCCGGCTTATCTGATAACGGAAGTGCTTTATTTTTTTATTCTGCTTTTTAAAGATGGCCGAGTAGACTACAAGCTATTTTTTGAGAAAATGTTCTTTATTCGCTTTTTTCGAAAAGGAGATGGAGCATTCTGGTTTGTCTGTGCTATCCTGATTTGCTACTTGATTTTTCCGCTGGTGTACAGGGCGGTGAGGATAACCCGTAACTCTTTGCTGAATTTGGTCATCTGCATCTCATTATATGTGATTTTTCATGAGTTTCTGTGGAGATTTGACTATACTCTTTATAGAAACACGATTCCGCTTGTGCAACGCCTTCATTCTTTTATATTCGGCGTCTGGATTGGAAGAGAGAGTCTGGATAATAAAGAGTTTCCGTTGCTTATCATTCCACTATATTGGTGCGCTACTGCAATCATGATGTTTAGAGATTACATCCCGTTCTTTCCGACTGCGCATGTACCACTCGCGGGTTTTGCTGTTTCAATGTTTGGTGTTTCAGTTATTTTTCTTTGTATTCTTCTATTTGAGAGAATGAAAAACACGTATACAATGAAGCGGTTGAATAGATTTCTTACTATGATGGGAGGGATCACACTTGAGTGTTATGTTATGCATTCAATATTTAAGTGGGTTTTCTTCTCTCCGTATAACTTTGTGCTTTACTTGATCACTTGTTGTATTCTTCCGACGATTGCAGCCTGGTACCTTCATAAATTGTGTGTAAAGATTATTGAGAAAATAGGATGACGAAAAAAGACCCCCGCATCGCGGAGGTCTTTTTTCGGGATATTGGATTAACTGATGCCCCGCGGGAGTTTTGCGGTGGTACCAATTAAGGGGCTTAGTTACGGCTGCTCTTATACAAGTCTCCTTGCGCAGCACGGTGTGCGGTAGCCTACATCGGAGATGATGATGCCGGTCTCTGAAGTACTGGCATGGACAACCTGTCCGCCGCCGATGTACATGGTTACATGGCCGATCCCGCCGTCGCCGTAGTAGAAGAGCAGGTCGCCGGGCTGAAGGGCGTCGAGGCTGACCTCGGTGCCGTATCCGGACTGAGCGGCTGCACTGTGGGGAAGCGAGATCCCGAAGTTCGAGTAGACGGCCATGACAAATCCGGAACAGTCAGCGCCGCTTGTCAGGCTGGAGCCGCCCCATACATAGGGGTTGCCCACAAACTGAGTGGCAAAGGATGCGATGGAAGCACCGGTCGAATAGCTGCCGTCATCATAGGATGAACCGTCGTCATAGGAACCGTCATCGTAGGAGCCGTCATCGTAGGAACCATCGTCGTAGGTCCCGTCATCATAGGAACCGTCGTCGTAGGTGCCATCGTCATAGCTGTCATCATAATTGTAGTCGTCATACGTCTCTTCGGTGTAACCGTCATCGCCGGATGCGGTATCCGTTGAAGAGGCGTCCTGGTACTGCGCATCGACCCACGCCTGGTCAGCGGCGTTCTGTGCAGACAGGTATTCGGCATAGGCGCTCTGGGCGGCAGCAGCCGTGTCTGTGATCGCCTGTTCGCCCTCGGCGTTTGCAACAGCTGCATCCGCTGCATTCTGGGCTTCCAGATAGACCTGGTACAGATAGTCGGCATCCGCCTGGGCATCGCCGGTGCTGGTGTAAGTCGTGTCGGTGTAAGCCGCGGAGTCATCCGTATAGGAAGTATCGGAGTAATCCTCGGTGTAGGAAGTATCAGAATAGTCCGTATAATCCTCAGTGTAGGAAGTGTCAGAATAGTCTGTGTAATCCTCGGTGTAGGAAGTATCGGAGTAATCCGTGTAATCCTCAGTGTAGGAAGTATCAGAATAGTCCGTGTAATCCTCGGTGTAGGAAGTATCAGAATAGTCCGTGTAATCCTCGGTGTATGAGGTATCGGAATAATCCGTATAATCCTCAGTGTAGGAAGCGGAAGCGTCAGAGTAGTCCGCGTTGTCTTCGGTATAGGCAGGCTCGGTGTAGACCGGCTCGGAAGCGGCTGCATCGGAGTCATAATAATCGGTGATCTCCTGCTCAGGAGCGGGAACCTCTTCGTCTGCTTCGGCTTCAACGGCTACCGCTGTGGGATACTCCGTGGATGTGTAGACATAGTCACAGGAGACCCATCCGTAAACGCCGTCCGGAGAAACGACCTTGATCCAGTCGCCGTTATCCTGAACGACTTCAAGTTCATCGGCCTCGGCGGCAACAGCTACGATATCGGAATCGGACGAAGCGTCCTGACGGATATTAAGCACCTCGGCGCCTACTTCGGCGGTGGTGTAGCCTGCATCTGCAGCCAGTTCCGCGGCCAGATCGCCTGTGGCGATATATTCAGCGGAGACATAACCTTTTACATTTCCGGAAGAGACTTCATACCAGCCGTTTTCGTCCACGCTCTGGATCTCGACAGCGCCAAGGCTGGAGATCTTTCCGACCACGTCGGCGTCGGTGCCGGCAGCGCTCCGGATATTTACATAATCGTCACAGACGGCAAAACCGGTGGTGCCGGCGGCGCTGTGATCGACGAAATCTTTCTTTTCTGTTGTTTCTTCTTTAGTTGTTTCCTCGGCCTTCTTTTCGACAGTCACATCTTCAAGGCCGGCCACTGTACGGGCTCCGTTCTTCGCGGCAAGCGCGGTAAAAGCAGTTCCCTGCGTTGCGAATACGACAGCTGCCCCAACAGCTGCGATCTTCTTCATATTCAGTTTCATTTCCCAATTCCTCCAATATCCCTTTTATCCCTAAAGTTGATATCCCCTGTAACAAATATTACAGAATTGTTACATTTGTTACGGTGCAATCCTAACACGATGTAATAATTATGTCAAGCTTTTTGAATAAATTTTTAAAATATTATGAAGAACCGGGCTTTGCATTTAATAAATGTAATAATCAGGAAATAACTTCTTCCGGTGTCCGGCCCGGGCGCAGGATCACCTTGCAGATCGGGTTTCCGACCGATGAGAAACGCTCCTCATACTCAGTCATGATATTGCCTTCATTCATTTCCGCGTCATGGTGAAGATCCCGGGTGCAGGCGAGGATCTCCCAGCCTTTTTCGGCAGCCGCTTCGAGAGCGAAGGAGAACAGGTCCTGGTTGTCTGTTTTAAATTCAACGGTTCCGCCTTCCTTCAGGATGCGGCGGTAGCGGTCAAGAAACACTCCGCCCGGGAGGCGCCGGTGGGCATGCCGGTCCTTCGGCCAGGGATCGGAGAAGTTCAGATAGATCTTGTCGACCTCGCCGGGAGCAAAAACGTCGCAGATTCCCTCAGCGTCCATTCTGAGGAAAAGGAGATTGTCGAGATCGGTGAGAAGCCGGCGCTTTTCAAGTGCGCGGATCAGGACGCTGGAATACTTTTCGATTCCCAGATAATTAAACCGGGGATCAAGGGCGGCCATCTGACAGATGAACTGTCCTTTTCCCATGCCGATCTCCAATCGAAGCGGGCGGTCGCTGCCAAAGGCCTCACTCCAGCGGCCCTTCATCTGTGCCATCTCCTGTTCCGGAATGACAAATTCACTGTTTGCAATGACTTCCCTCGAACCGGGAATGTTTCGGAGTCTCATAAACGGGTTTCCTTCCATAAAAATGTTTTCGGTCAACGGGGAGCGAAATAATTGTAACATATTTTTTAAATTTAAGCTTTTCTTCTGTTGAATTCAACTAGTGTCGCCATTATAATCATAACTATATGAGACGATGGACAATTATTCTGTCTGAGGGGAGGTTGCCTGACAGATGAAAAAACTGGGAACTTTACTTTTCTGGCTTGCCGCACTGGGGATCTGCGGTCTCATGACCTGGCTGACCAGGGACGCGGGCTTTGTGTTTCTGACTTATAATGTAGGCGTATTGTGCGTCATGCTCCTGATCATCGCGATCACCTGGGCCGGAGGACTTCACCGGATGAACCGTGTCCGCCGGGACCTGAACCAGGCGTGCGATACACTGGAGGATGTCCGCAAAGGCCGCCTTCAGCTCAAGTCCGTGGTGGGCGTCAACGCCAGCCTTTTCGACACGGAATACCTGGATGAAAAATACCATGAGTATCTGCGCTTCCTGTTCAAATCGAATTCTGCGACTGATATCGCGGATTTTATCGGCGAATATGAGATCAATAACTATACTTGGCGCAGGACCGTGGAGCTGGTGCCGGATATACTGACTTCTCTTGGTATCCTGGGCACCTTCATGGGACTGGTATGGGGCCTTAAGGGGTTTAACCCTGTCAGCTATGAAGCGATGGCCGGATCCATCACTTCCCTGATCGACGGCATCAAGGTTGCCTTCGTCACATCCATCTACGGTATCGCTCTTTCGGTAGCCTATTCCTATACCGTAAAGGAAAATGTCAGCGGCATGGCGGAAAGCCTGGACCGCTTTACGGATATGTATTATCTGTGCGCCGTGCCGCCCACGGATACGGCTGCGATGAACCGGATCGCGGACAGCACGAAGGAAAACACGACGGCCGTCCGGGAAATGTCCACCCAGATCGCTCAGCAGATCGGAGAATCCGTCAATGATTCACTTGGCATGATCGCCACGTCGGTGGCGGAGACCATGAAGAACGAATTCTTCCGGGAATTTGAAGAGGTGCGCGGCATGCTGCGCGAATCGAGCAAAGCACAGGAGGAGTTCCTGAAGCTGATCGACATCTCTGAAAAACAGATGACGAAAAATCTCAGGGAATACAGCCAGGCATCTCATCAGGCGGCTGAGGATGCCGGCCTGATCCATGAGCGCAATGCCGGCGCGATCCGGGAGCAGGAAGAGGCCATGAAGGAGTACACCGACAACATGTCGAAGGCGGTCAGCTCCATGAGCCGCAGCGCTGAGCGCTCGGCAAAGATCCTCGATGCGATGGACGAACGCATCCAGGCGATGGAGAGGCTGACGCAGGAAGGCGAGCAGAATGCAGCCCAGGCGAAGAATTACGCAAGGGATGCCCGCCGCGCCTACAACCGCAGTGTTTCCATGCCGGGTGACGAGCTCGATGAGATCACGATGCTGACCGACAGGCTCGATCATATGATCATCCTGATGGAACGGACCCAGAAACAACAGCAGCAGAAACAGAGGGGATCGCTGCTGGGCGGTCTCTTCGGCCGGGGCAGGAGTGAGTCGGATGAGGAACGCAGGGCCCGCAGAGAGCGCAGATGGGAGTCCCGCGAAGACGAGGACGCTTTTGTTGAGGAGCTGCCGGACGAGGAACGGCTTAACGAGGACGAGGACGGCTTTATCGGGGAGGATCAGTTCCCGGAAGCGTCTGTAGATGTTGAAAGGGACGGCGATGACAGCCGTGAGGAAGGTGACGAGTATTGAGAAAGCCGGGAAAAAGAAGAACGGATGAAAGTTCCTCTCACAGCGTCTGGCGTTCTTATTCGGATATGATGTCCGGCCTGCTGCTTTTGTTCGTCCTGATCATGGCGGTCTGCCTGATGCAGGCGCAGCGCAACTATGCGGAAAAACTGGCGGAGCAGGCTAAAAATGCCATGACCCAGAATGAACTGGACGCGGCGCTGGAGCATATCTCGCAGCAGGAGTCCGAACTGGAGGAGAAAACGTCCACGCTGGCGCAGCAGGATGTCACGCTGGAGGAGCAGTCCGCGACGCTGCAGGAGCAGGCGTCTGCTCTTGAGCAGCTCCAGAAACTTCTGGAGACCAAACAGCTGGCGCTTGTTCAGAAAGAGTCTGAGCTGGAGGGTACAAAGAACACCCTGAATCAGCGAGAGTCCGAGCTGGCGGAACAGGAATCGGAGCTGGCGGACAGCCAGACCAAGCTGGACAACGCTAACAAGATGATGGCCGATCAGCAGCAGAAGATCGACCAGATCATCGGCGTGAAGGCGGACCTGATCCAGGCACTGAATGACGAATTTGCCAAAAACCAGATCAATGTGGATATCGATACGCAGACGGGTGCGATCCTTCTGGATTCAAACGTGCTCTTCTCCTTCGGTGAAAGTGAACTGACTGAGGAAGGCATGAGGATCCTGGACCAGGTGCTCCCGGTCTACTGTCATGTGCTTTTAGGAGAGGAATATTCGGATTACGTGGCGGAGGTCATCATTGACGGTTACACGGATTCGATCGGAGACTATGTCTCAAACCTGGCGCTCTCGCAGGGAAGAGCCTTCGCGGTGGCAGGATACCTGCTCGGGACGGAGGGAAACTTCCTGAATGAAGAGGAGAGCCGGCAGCTGCATTCAAAGCTCAGCGCCAACGGAAAATCCATGAGCAACCTGAAGGTGACGGCGGAGGGGGTCGAGGATCCTGAAGCCAGCCGCCGCGTGGAGATCAAGTTCAGACTGACCGATGAGGAGATGCTCAGTGAACTGCAGCAGCTGATGAGCGCAAATCGTGTCGGGGAGGAGAGCGCGAGAGGATGAGTAACACGAAGCAAGGATCCAGAGAATTATATCCGGAACTGCTGCGCGTTTTCGCGTGTCTGGCTGTGATTCTGATCCATACGAAGACCAGGGGCGCCTCAAGAGCCCTGGTCTTTGACCGCGGAACCGCAGATTACTGGCTGTCTCTTTTTTTCACTGTTTATATCCGCTTTGCAATCCCGGCTTTTTTAGCTATATCCGGAGCCTTTTTGTTGGGAAGGAAAGAAGAAACACTAAAAAAACAGGCGGCCAGGATAGTAAGGATCGCTGCTGTGCTCCTGATCTTCTCGCTGTTCTATTATCTGGTTGACGTGATCACGTCGGGAGAAAAGATCCGTCTGCTCACTTTTTTGAAGCTGGTGTATTCCACCAATGTAAACTTTGTACTCTGGTACTTGTATACTTACCTGGCATTCCTGGTGAGTCTTCCATTGCTGCGGCCGCTTGCCCAGAATCTGAGCAACAAGGGCTTCCTGTATATGTTCGGACTGGTCCTTCTTCTCGGAAGCCTCGTTCCGTGCCTGGAAGTGCTGATCCTGAACAACAGGGTACATTATCATCCGCGTTTGTCGCTCTCCTGGATGAGCGAAAATCTGGTGATATATCCCATGTTCGGCTATTTCTTTCATAACCGGCTGGATCCGGAGAAAGATATTAAAGACTGGTGGTGGGTCTGGCCTGCATCGGCAGTGTCTATAATTATTACCGTTTTTACACTGCATAGGATGGGCGGGATCAACGGCGGCCTTACTACGCAGATCCTGCGTGCGTATGTAGAGAGGTTCAATCTTCTTCATACGGCTTCTGTTTTTTTACTGGCAAGGTGTCTGTGCACACGCCTGACGATCCCCGGATGGATGTCAGGGATCATTACATCTGTGGGAAGCTGTGTATTTGGAATTTACCTGACCCATGTTCTCTTTATGGAAGAAAACAGCCTGTTTCCGAAACTGTGGACATTCCTGAGAACATATATGGGAGGACTGACATCGACCGTCCTGGCGAGTATGGGTGTCATGATGGTCTGTTACCTGATCGTCCGGGTGCTCAAAATAATACCCGGCATCCGGAAACTCCTGTGATCTTTTGAGGAGATGACATTGGAAAAGAAAATTAAGACGCCCTGGAAGGCGGTAAGAAAGGTCCTCTCGAACAGACGCAGGGACCTTCTTCTGTTTTATACCCTTCCGAAGGCATACCGGGCTCATGTGAAAGAGCCGGTTCAGAATAATAAAGTGATCTTTGTCGAGGCGAGGCTGGACCATCTCGACAACAGCTTTGCCTGGATCTATAAAGTCCTGAAGGAAAACTACAATGTGGATATCCATGTCCACTATCTGCGGGAGACCTTTGTCCCTTACCGGGAATATGTGAGAAACTGCCGGAGGATGCTCGCCGACGCGGCGACGGCGCGCTATATCTTCCTGACGGAGGCCTCCAACGTGATCGGGTGCATCCCGAAGCGGAAGGAGACGACCGTCTGTCAGCTCTGGCACGCCTGCGGAGCCTTCAAAAAATTCGGACTCAGCACGGCGGGCGAGCTTTTCGGGCCGGATCTGGCTTCTCACCGCCGACATCCCTATTACGGGAACCTGGACCTTGTCACGGTCAGCAGTCCCGAGGTGATCTGGGCTTACGCGGAGGCGATGGACTTAAAGGGCCGGGAAGAGATCATCAAACCGCTGGGTACCTCCCGGACCGATGTGTTCTTCCGGGATGATTTTATCAGTGCTGCCCGGGAGCGGCTTTACCAGGTCTTCCCGGCGGCCCGGGGAAAGAAGGTCATTCTCTTTGCGCCGACCTTCCGGGGAGGAGTATCCTTTGCGGAGACGGCGCGTAAGTTCGATCCGGCAAAACTTGCGCCGGCTCTCTCCGATGAATACGTGATCGTGATAAAGCATCATCCGCTTATCCGCAGCCTGCCGAAGATCGACCCGCAGCTGGACGGGATATTTGCCTGCGACGTCACAAAGAGCATGACCATCGAGGACCTTCTGTGCGTCAGCGATATCTGTATATCGGATTATTCTTCCGTGATCTTCGAGTACTCGCTGTTCGAACGCCCCATGCTGTTTTTTGCCTATGATCTGGAAGAGTACTTCGACTGGCGCGGCTTCTACTATGATTACGAGACACTTGCACCCGGGCCGGTGTGCCGAACCCATGAGGAGCTGATCGGGAATATCAGAAAGCTCAGGGAGGGGTTTGACCCTGGCAGAGTCCGGGAATTTAAGGAGCGTTTCATGAGTGCCTGCGACGGTCATTCCACGGAAAGGATCCTGAAGGAGGTCTTTGGCGGGGACCTGGTCAAGTTGCAAAAAAAAACTTCATATGATATCGTATAGGGTAATGTTCTTTCAGGAGAAATACTATCCAGGGACTGCAGGAAGGAGCCAAAATGCCCGGTTTTTCAAAGATCATCGGCCATGAGCAGGTCATCGGACAGCTGAAAAAAGCCATCATTAACAACCGGGTCGGACATGCCTATCTGATCGAGGGAGGCCCGGGAAGCGGGAAGATGATGCTGGCAAAAGCATTTGCTCTCGCCCTTCTTTGTGAGGACAGGACTCCGGACGGGGACAGCTGCGGCCAGTGCCGCGCCTGCCGGCAGGCTGAGTCGGGTAATCACCCGGATCTTATTCTGGTGCATCATGAAAAGAGCGCTCTGATCAGCGTGGGAGAGATCCGTGACCAGCTGGTCTCCGACATAGGAATCAAGCCTTATAACGGCGGATACAAGGTCTATATCGTGAAGGATGCGGACCTGATGAACGCTTCCGCCCAGAACGCACTCTTAAAAACGCTGGAGGAACCGCCGGCCTATGCGGTGATCCTGCTCCTTACGAGAAACGCTGCCGCGCTCCTGGAGACCGTGAGGTCCCGCTGCCTGCGATTAAATCTGGAAGGACTGGACAATGCCTCGATCCAGGCCTGGCTGATGGACGAGATGAAGCTTCCGGATTACCAGGCCAGGATGGTGAGTGCGTTTGCCGCCGGCAGCATCGGAAGAGCGGCGCAGCTGGCGGGCTCCGAGGACTTTATGGAGCTTCGTGAGAGCGCTCTGAGGACCGCCGTGACAGCCCATGAAATGGACTCTCACCAGATCCTGCTCTCGGTCTCGGCTGCTGAGCAGTACAAGGACCGGATCCGGGACTATCTGGAGACGCTGACGCTCTGGTTTCGGGACGTACTCACGTTGAAGGCGACGCAGTCCCCGGATCAGCTGGTGTTCCTGGACCGTGTGACGAAGGTCAGGGAGGCGGCCAGCCGAACCTCCTACGAAGGGCTGGAGGCCATCCTCCGGGCCATAGATAAAGCTTATGTCCGTCTGGGAGCCAACGTCAGCTTCGGCCTGACCATGGAGCTCCTGTTTCTGACGATCAAGGAGAATACCTAAAGATGACAACGATTATAGGAGTCCGTTTCAGGGGCTCCGGAAAAGTATATTATTTTGATCCCGACGGTCTGGAGATCCCTTCCGGAGCGGAGGTGATCGTGGAAACGGCCAGGGGAGTGGAGATCGGTACCTGCGCGGGCTCCGTCAGGGAGGTGAGCGATGAATCGGTCACCCAGCCGCTGAAGAAGGTGATCCGTGTCGCCAACGCCGAGGATATCGAACGGGCACGTGAGAGCCGTGAGAAGGAGATCGAGGCCATGGCAATCTGCCGGGAGAAGATCCGCAAACACGGGCTGGAGATGAAGCTGATCGACGCGGAGTATACCTTCGATCACAGCAAGATCCTGTTCTACTTTACGGCGGAGGGAAGGATCGATTTCAGGGAACTGGTCAAGGACCTGGCTTCTGTCTTCCGCACCAGGATCGAGCTTCGCCAGATTGGCGTGCGCGATGAGACCAAGATCCTGGGCGGGATCGGCATCTGCGGCCGCCCGCTTTGCTGCCATACATGGCTTACGGATTTTGTGCCGGTCTCCATCCGCATGGCGAAGGAGCAGAATCTCTCGCTCAATCCCACCAAGATCTCCGGTGTCTGCGGCAGGCTGATGTGCTGTCTGAAGAATGAGCAGGAAACGTACGAATATCTCAACAGCAAGCTTCCCGCCATGGGAGAGACGGTCTACGCCGCCGACGGTGTCAAAGGCGAGGTGGCGGGACTGAATGTGCTGCGCCAGCGGGTAAAGGTCCTGGTGGATGTGGACGATGAGAAGGAGATCCACGAATACGACGTGACGGATCTGCACTTCAAGCCCAGACGCCGCAAGGACAAGAAGGATGCGGCAAGATCCGGCCAGGAAGAGAACGCAAAGACGGAAGCGCCGGGAAGCACAGAGCCGAAACAGAAAGAGAACGCTCCAAAGTCCAGGCCGAAGGACCGGAAAAAGAAACATCCGAAAGAGCGCGGCCAGGCCGGACCTGAAAATAAAGAAAAACCGGAAAAGACCGAAAAGACGGAGAAACCGGACAATGGACAGTGATATCCTGCGGGAGGGAGAGCAGCTGGACGACCTGGGAAGGGAAAACTTCCGGCTGATCCAGAGAAAAGACCGCTTCCGCTTCGGAATGGATGCAGTCCTGCTGGCGGCCTTTGCCCGGGTGCATGCCAGGGAGAGAGTGATCGACCTGGGAACAGGGACCGGCGTGATCCCCATCCTCATGAGGGCCAGGTATCAGTGCCGTTCGTTCACGGGACTTGAGCTGGACGCTGTCAGCGCCGATATGGCTCTTCGGAGCGTGCGTTTTAACGGACTTGAGGAGGATATCCGCATCGTGTGCGGAGATATCAGAAACACACGGGAGCTGTTCGAACCGGGCAGCTTTGATGTGGTGACTTCCAACCCGCCTTATATGACTGTGGGAAGCGGGGCTCCGCCGAAGGATGAGCCGGTGGCCGGCGCCCGGCATGAATATTTCTGTACACTGGAAGATACCGTGAAGGCGGCCGCTTACCTGCTTCGTGAACAGGGGCGGCTGTATCTGGTGCACAGGCCCATGCGCCTTGCCCAGATCATATGCATGCTGGTCAGGTACCGGCTGGAGCCGAAGAGGATGCAGCTGGTGTACCCCAATATCTCGGGCGAGCCGAACCTGGTGCTGATCGAGTGCCGGAAAGGCGGCGGGCAGGGGCTTCGGATGGATCCGCCCCTGATCGTGTACGTGGAGGACGGAAAGTATACCGGGCAGCTGCTGGAGATTTATTATGGAGAATGAACCGGGGAAAAAAGGAATGCTCTACCTGGTTCCCACCCCGATCGGGAACCTGGAAGATATGACCATGCGTGCTGTGAGGGTGCTCAGGGAGGCCGATCTGATCGCGGCGGAAGACACCAGGAACAGTCTGAAGCTCCTGACGCATTTCGACATCCATACCCCCATGGTCAGCTATCACGAATACAATAAATATGACAGGGCGCTGGAACTGACGGACCGGATGCTGGCCGGAGAGACGATCGCCCTGATCACGGACGCCGGTACTCCCGGTATTTCCGATCCGGGGGAAGAGCTGGTGAGGATCGCCGCCAAGGCGGGGATACAGGTCTCTTCGCTGCCCGGAGCCTGTGCGCTCACGACCGCGCTCACCATGTCGGGACTGCCCACGAGAAGGTTCTGCTTTGAAGCCTTCCTGCCGCCAAAGAAAAAGGAGCGGGCGGCCGTCCTGGAAGAACTGAAGAAAGAGACAAGGACGATCGTCCTCTACGAAGCTCCCCATCATTTGAAAGAAACACTCCGTCAGCTGAAGGAGGCGCTCGGTGAGCGGGATATCGTCCTTCTTCGGGAGCTGACGAAGATCCATGAGGAAGCGCTCCGGATGACGTTTTCCCAGGCGCTGGATTTCTATGAAAAGACGGATCCGAGGGGCGAGTATGTCGTGGTGATCCGCGGCATCGATCCGGGGGAACTGAAGGAAGAGAGCCGCCGGCAGTGGGAGGAGATGGGTATTTCTTCTCACGTGGAGATGTATATGCAGCAGGGAATGGATAAAAAGGCGGCGATGAAAGCGGCCGCATCCGACCGGGGTCTGAGCCGGAGAGAGATCTACGCGATGCTTCTTGACGAAAAATGAGGATTAACGGATGAACCGGGAGAAATCGTCAATTAAACCAAAACTCATGTGGGATCCTTCAGTGGATATGATTCGCTGCTGTGCGTTTACAATGGTCGTGATGGTTCATTTTTTCCTTAACTCGGGAATATACAATTTGCCTGTCGCTTCAAAGACTGCGTTCGCAATGTGTACGCTCCGAAGCTTTTCCGTTGCCAGTGTTCCGCTATTCATGATGCTGACGGGTTTCCTGCAGAAGGAAAAGCGGCCGGAGGTTTCTTATTTTGTCCGGATCATACCGGTCCTGACGGTCTATGGGCTCTGTTCACTGGCTAATATTGCTTTCACCGATATTTACGCATCGGTTCATGACACTCCTGCGCAGGTCGTGATGAAGATCTTAAACTTCAAGGGAGCCAAATACGCCTGGTATGTGGAGATGTATATCACGCTGTTCCTGACCGCTCCTTATATTAATCTGGCCTGGAAGGGCCTGAAAAACCGGCGTGCGAGGAGTGTGTTGATCGGAATCGCGTGCTTTACAGCGATTGCACCAGCCCTGCTGAATATCTGGGATATCGGCTCGTTGGAATGGTGGCGGAGGCCCTCCTCAGGAAGCGAGTATAACAAACTGGTTCCTGACTGGTTTAAGAGACTGTATCCATTTGCATACTATCTGATTGGATGTTATCTGGCTGAGTATAAGATTCGACTCAAGCGAACCAAATGTGTTTGCGGAATCATCATCATGACAATTGCGGCAGGGGCTTTCAATTATTGGCGCAGTTGGCCAGGGAAATTTATCAGCGGGGATTGGTCTAACTATGCTTCCCCGTTTACTGCTGCAATTGCTGTGCTGGTTTTTATCTATTTCCTTTCCGGAAACTATGAAAATATGTCTACACGTACGAGATCTTTTTGGAAGGCTTGGGCGTCGGTGACTTTTGGTGCGTACCTGCTCTCTCGTATTCCGGATATTGTGGTCTACAATCGTCTGGCACAGTTTGTTCCTAATCCGGGCAGCAGGTTGGTTTGGATGTTCGTGACGGTGCCCGTCATCGCCGTGATCTCATGTATTATGTCAAGGATTGTTAACATTGTGGCGGTCCCGTTGGCAGGAAAACTGACAGCACTGGTTTCAGATTTCATGAAACAATGCAAAGACTCAACAAAAGCTTAGCAGAAGGGGGTACGAAAGACGATGGCTGAAAAGAGACCGGCCGGTCCTTCCCTGGAAACAACAGAATCATTATATGAAAAGGCACATGAGAAGCTGCAGAATGATGCCTATATCGTCTCCGATGCCTACCGGATCGATAATTATAATCTGGCGGCAAGTATGTTTGAGCAGTTGGGGGATTATGAGGATGCTCCCGCTTTAGCTGAGCATTGCCGGGAAATGGCAGCGCTTTCAGAAAAAGAAGCTGAGAAGAAAAAATATGATGATGCCGTGCGGCGCATGAACAGTGCTCAGACTCTCGACCAGCAGGAGAAGGTCCTTGAGCAGCTTCGAGAGCTTGGTGATTATAAAGACAGTCCTGTTCTAAAAAAAAAGATGCAGGATGTTGTAGACAAGGGGTACAGGAAAAGTGCGGTCAAGAGGGGAATTATTCTTTCGCTTATCGCAGCTTTTGTGATTTTTATGATAGTATCCTGGTACACCGGCATTTTCAAATATGCCATGGGATATGTATATTTGCATTCGGGTTCTTACAGCAATGCCCAGGCTGCTTTCGAGAAACTGAACGGTTTCTGGAAAAGTGAAGAAATGGCAATAAAAGCAAAAAGGGAAGCACTGCTTAATGCCACGAAAGATGATGTAATTCCCTTTGGCAATTATAAATGGAAGGTGCTGGACAGGGAAGGCTCTGAGTTGCTTCTTATTGCGGCAAGCATAGGAGAAGACAGCGATTTTCGCAGTGTTGTCTTTTCCGAAAAAGATGAAAAAGCAGATTGGGCCGATTCCTCGCTGCGTGCCTGGCTTAACGGGGAAGTGTATGAGAATGGATTTACGAGTGAGGAACGCGCCTTGATGATTCTTCAGCAGGTGCCCGGAACTGTAAATGAAACTTACAAAACAAAGGCTGACGGCACACAGGATTACCTGACACTGCTTTCGGCAGAAGATTGTCCGCTGTACCAGGATGCGCTCGATACGCTGAGCCTGGATTATTATCTGCGGACACCAGGTGAGAATGAAACAAAACAGGCTTATATTTCCGGTGGATCCCACGAGCCGCTGCTCTTTGGGTGTCCTAAGGATACCGTCATGGCGGTGCGTCCGGTCATCCGGGTCGACTTAAGCGATCTGGCGGGGGAGGAATGAGATGAAATCACTGCGTTTCAGAATCAAAATGTTCCGTCAGTATCAAGACCTGATTGGTGAACTGGTGACCAGGGATATTAAGCTCAGGTACAGGCGGAGTTTTTTGGGGTATGTCTGGAGTATTCTCAATCCGCTTCTGATCATGATCATCATGACGGTGGTCTTTTCCGCCATGTTCAAGCGCAATATCGAGAATTTTCCGGTCTACCTGCTGATTGGTCGGATGAGTTACGACTTTATGAAGACTTCTACCAGCGCTGCTATGAAATCCGTGACGGGAAATGCAGCACTGATGAAGAAGACCTACATTCCAAAGTATATTTTCACGGTTGCCAAGGTCACCAGCTCACTGGTGGATTTCGTATTTTCCCTTGGGGCGCTGATGATCGTGATCATTGCTACACGCTCCGGCTTCCACCTTACAATGCTGTTTCTTCCGGTCGTTTTTCTGGAACTGTACTGCTTCAGTATGGGACTGGGTTTTCTGTTGGCAGCGCTGCATGTTTTTTTCCGTGATATCCAGTATATCTATAATGCAGTCTTAACAGCCTGGATGTATCTGACTCCGATTTTCTATCCGATCGAGAGTCTGCCAAAGTCGCTGCAGATCTTTATCAGCACCTGCAATCCGCTGTATTATTATGTTACTCAGTTCCGCTGCTGTGTGCTCTATGGGACAATGCCCGATTCCAGGCTGGTGATCGGCGGCTGGCTGATCGCTGTTGTGATGATGGTAATTGGACTGTTTGTTTTCCAGAGGCATAAAGATAATTTTATTCTTTATATCTGACAGTTGGGAGAGAAGTATGAGCAAAAATATGATCGATGTAGATCATGTCTATATACGGTTCAACCTGGCCAGTGAGAAGGTGAACAACTTAAAAGAATATACCATCAAGATGGTGAAGAACCAGCTGATGTTCCAGGAATTTCTGGCTTTGAAGGATGTTAATCTTCACATTAAAAAAGGGGAATCGTGGGGACTGATCGGCAGCAACGGATCCGGTAAGTCAACACTTTTAAAGACGATCACCGGGATTCTGCGGCCATATGAGGGGACCGTGAAGGTGAGAGGAAAGATCGCACCGATGATCGAATTGGGTGCCGGTTTTGATATGGATCTTACTGCTCGGGAAAACATTTATCTTAACGGTGCTGTGTTGGGACACTCCAAACAGTTCATGGAGGAACATTTTGAAGAGATCGTTGAATTTGCCGGGATACGGAATTTTCTGGATTCGCCGATCAAGAACTTTTCTTCTGGAATGAAAGCCAGGCTCGGTTTTTCTGTAGCGACTATGGTGGAACCGGAGATTCTGATCGTGGATGAGGTGCTCTCAGTAGGCGATTACAAGTTTCGGAAAAAATGCAGCGAGCGAATGGAGCAGCTGCTCTCCGGGGGAACGACGCTTCTGTATGTTTCCCACAATATCGATTCGGTCAAGCACCTGTGTGATCATGCGCTCTGGCTTGACCACGGGGATACCATTATGTCAGGGGACTCTGATGCGGTTTGCAGCGCCTACAGCAAAAGGCAGGAGCTTGAGTTCCTGATCGAAAAAAAGCAGATGCAGGATTCCGAAGAAAAGAACGGAAAAAAATATGATTATCTGATAGTCGGTGCCGGCCTGTACGGAGCAGTCTTTGCGAGGGAGGCTTTTAAAGCCGGAAAGAGATGCCTGGTTATTGATAAGCGTGACAGAATCGGCGGAAACGTGTATACTGAGAACGTAAGAGGTATTAATGTTCACAGGTATGGAGCGCATATTTTCCATACCAACAATGAACAAGTCTGGAAATATGTAAATCAGTTTACCAGGTTCAACCATTTTGTTAATGCACCGGTAGCCCGCTACAAGGACGAGATCTATAATCTGCCGTTCAATATGAATACCTTCAGCCGCCTGTGGGGAGTAAAGACTCCCGATGAGGCGAGGGCGGTGATTTCTCAGCAGATCGCCGGGCTTCATATTGTGGAACCCAAAAACCTGGAAGAGCAAGCGCTCTCGATGGTGGGAACGGATGTTTATGAGAAACTGGTAAAAGGATATACGGAGAAACAGTGGGGGAAAAGTTGCAGCGAACTTCCTGCCTTTATTATCCGAAGACTTCCGCTGAGATTTACCTACGACAACAATTATTTCAATGATACTTATCAGGGCATTCCCGAGGGCGGTTATACACGGATGGTGGAAGCAATGCTTTCGGATATGGATGTGCAGCTGGGGGTTGACTACAAAACTTACATCAAGGAAAATCCGGATACTTTTGAGAAGGTTGTTTATACCGGCCCAATCGATGAATTCTTTGACTATCAGCTGGGCCATCTCGAATACCGGTCGCTCAGGTTTGAAACGGAAATCCTTGAGACGGAGAACTATCAGGGTAATGCCGTGGTCAATTATACCGAGCGGGAGATTCCATATACCAGGATCATTGAACACAAACATTTTGAGAATTCTGACAGTCCCGTGACAGTAATAACGAGAGAATACCCAGCTGACTGGGAAATCGGCATGGAACCTTACTATCCGGTAAATGATGAAAAAAACGGCGCCTTATTTGCAAAATATAAAGAGCTGTCTGAAAAAGAGCCGAATGTGATCTTCGGCGGGCGACTTGGAAGCTATCAGTATTACAACATGGACCAGGTCATTGCCGCTGCGCTGGAAACAGCAGGCGAGGAACTTAACCGGAAACGATTTACCGGCAGAGACGAGGATACCAAATGAGCGAGATTAAAGAATTTCTGAAACAACATACGCCCCTGGCTCGGATCTACTGGAAAATGCGTAAGCTTCCTCCGTTTAAGCAGTTGTTGCACGTGTACCATACTTGGTGGGACGACCGTCTTTTGTTTCATGATATGCCGAATGCTTACAATGCTCACCGGAATGAGCCGATTGATGAAAATAAAGTGATTTTTGTGGAACTTCGGCTGCCGGAACTGAGCAACAGTTTCTCGTTAGTGTATCAGGAACTTAAAGACAATTATAATTTTGACATCCATGTTCATTTTTTACGCAACACTTTTGTGAAAAAGAGAGTATACCGGCAGAACTGTATACGCTTAGCCGAGGACCTGGCTACGGCGAAATATGTCTTTGTCTGTGAAGCGTCCACAGTTATCAGTTGCTTGGAAAAACGTCCGGAGACAATAGTAACTCAGCTTTGGCATGCCTGCGGTGCATTTAAGAAGTTTGGAAAGAGCACCGCGGAGCTGATTTTCGGGCCCAATACAAAAGAATTGGCGCGTCATCCCATCAACCGGAATTACAATTATGTGACTGTGAGCAGTCCAGATGTCATGTGGGCTTACGAGGAAGCCATGGAACTTGAAGAGACGTCGGATGTTATCCGCCCGGTCGGGATCAGCCGCACGGATGTGTTTTTCCGAGAAGATTTCATAGAAGCTGCCAAGGAGCGTATTTATAACTGGTTTCCTGCAGCAAGAGATAAAAAAATCATTCTTTATGCACCTACTTTCCGCGGAAGAGTGGCTCACGCAAAGACACCAAGATTTTTTGATCCCGAGTTATTTTATCGCGCTTTTGGAAAAGAGTATGTAGTGATTACAAAACACCATCCCTTGGTTCGAAATCTTCCGGAATTGCCTGAATACCTGGAGGGAACTTTTATCAAGGATGCGACAAGGACCCAAACCATCGAGGACCTTTTGTGTGTTAGTGACATCTGTATTTCAGACTATTCTTCACTGATATTTGAGTTTTCCCTATTCGCGCGGCCGATGCTGTTTTTCGCCCCGGATCTGGAAAGATATTTCGATTGGAGAGGTTTCTATTATAAGTATGACGAACTGACACCGGGCCCAGTCTGTACCACCAATGAAGAGATGATAGATTACATTTCCCGACTTCCGGAGTGCTTTGATCGTGCTGAGGTAGAGGCTTTCCGATACAAATTTATGCGATCATGTGACGGACACGCCACTGAACGGATACTGGAACTGACAATGGGAAAAGAGAAACTTGCAGAAATGAGTAAGGAGGAAAAGACATGAGAACAAAGAGGTGCCCGAAAATCAGAAGACTGTTGCTTACGACTATCGCATTGGTTATGCTACTTAGTTCGGCAGTGATGGCGAAGAACATTACACTAAAATACAACAAGAGTTATAAGCTTTACTATGCGACTTATAAAGCAACCAAAAATGAGACGCTCTATTTTGTCATGCCGGTAAAATACAATGGCCTGATCGATGTCACTGGCTGTGAAATATCGCCATATGGCAATAGGTGGGGAATCTCCACGACGATGTACAATGCCAGAGGATACCGTCTCGATTATTATAGTTCAAATTATGTAAACATTAATAATGAATCCTATGAGCGTTATGCGGTCACTCCTGGATACTATTACTTTAAGGTGAAAGCTACAAAAGGATACACATATGTATTTGGGGTCGGATATGTTCCTAAGACTGGTGGAGCTCCCAAAGGCGGAACTTCTAAAGGCAGAGCTTATACCCTTACGCGGGGCAGAGCAGCCACGAGTATTATTTCTGCGGCTTCTTACAAGTGTCCAAGGTGGTTTAAGTTCTATGTGCCCAAAACGGGTTACGGAGTGAAACTTCGTGTACAGAACAACGGTGGGCAGGGACCGATAACAGTCTATGTAGCTGGCCCGAATCTGTCATCCACCAAGAAGTATACGGTTAGCCCCAGATATTATCAGGATCTTAGTATGTATCAGACGGTGTACGGTTCTCGTTATTACAGGACGGGTCCCAAGCCAGGATGGTATTATGTGCTTGTAAGCAAGGGAACGGGAAATTATAAGTATGCTTCCAGCCAGTTTGCTATAAAATGGAGTTATTACAGACCGTAATATCTGGAAACAGGCTGATAAATAAACCATATTGCTAAAAAAAGAAGGATCTGTGGCACTGTGCTACAGGTCCTTCTCTATACTATATTGATGTTATTTGCGGGTCAGTTGCAGAACACAGACTGCTTTACTTGCGGTAAGCATCTAGGCACACTGCGATGCGGCTAAAAATACGCCTTGTTACTGTTTTTGAGTAATGGAGACCGTCCGGAAGAGAAAGATGAATATTAAGAGAATCCCAACCTGTCCTGCGTAAATAGGTGTTAGTGTCGATGTACTGATAAACACCGGCTAATTCCCGGCGGAGCCTCTTGTTAAACACCTTTAGTTGAGCCTGGGTCTTGGGTTCCGTTATCTGACTGGAATGATAATAGGTCTTTAGCCAATATGTACTTTGACTCTGGTTGAACGGGTTTACACTCAGGACATACAGATCACAACCCAACTTTCGAAGTTCTTTTGCCTTTGACCGGTAGAAGGAGATATAACGGCTAATATTATACATGTCATTAATGCCGTGACAGAACACGATCGCTTTTCTGCCGCCTATTTTCCTGTTATCACTGTGAATTGCTTTGAGAAGCTCAGTATAACCATATCGGGAAAGCCACACATAACCAGAACCACTTTTGGCAATAATCCGGGTCTTGCTGAATTCATCACCGATGTAGTATTCGCCAAGCCATACTCTAGAGTCGCCCACAATATAGGCGATGGAATATTTTGTAGTTTCTCGGACGCTGGAAGAGCTCGCATCGCGTCCATTATTGTTATCTACTTCTACAGAATAATAGGTGGCGTTCCTGGCAGGAACGATATCATTCTCCAGATACTTCGGAGCGCGGGAAGTGCCCTTCCTCAGGCTCCATCCGATGCAGGTGCGGCCATCATGGAAAGCGATCGACGGGAAACGCACTGTTTTTCCGTCCACTGCACAAACTTTGCAGACCTGGCCAGAGCTGAGCATAAAAGTGGCATAATGCTCGGTTTTCTTTACTGATACGGTATAATAATCCCGGCTGCCGTCCACGGTGCATGTTTTTCCCGCACAAAGGTTCGTCGAGGAGACCAGCACAGATTCCGACCAGCCCAGGAATGTCCTGCCTGCCCCTGCGTTGACCGCCGGCAGCGTGTAGGTTTCTCCCACGTGTTTTGTGATCCTGCGGTTGATATATTCTTTTCCGTTTTCACGGTTAAAGAAACAGATGGTATATTTAGGCTTCTCTGTCCATACGGCATAGAGGCGCAGGTCTGTCTTTACCCTGCAGACCCGGTTCGGCTTCAGGACTATTGAGCCGGCGTTCCTTTTCAGGGTCCACCCTGTAAAATAATGAGTGGCTGTATCCTTCAGGAGGGGAAGGGCATAAGTTTCTCCTTTGGCAAGGGAAAGCCGCAGCCGGGCACACTCTTTGGTGCCTGTCGTATTGTAGAAGGAGATCTTGAAGATCTTTTGCCAGTAAAGCGCACACCGGGTGTTTTCCGTGATTACGCAGCGATCCCCGCTGCGAAGATTTCTGACTTCAGAAGAACTGATCACCTGCCAGAAAGCACGTTTTCCGTCTTTGTCCTTTAAAGCCGGCAGCCTGATGGTGCGGCCGGACGTCACAGACCGGTCCCATGCGGTGTAGTTGTTGACGAAGGATCCGTTTTTGACTGTTCCGAAAACCACTTTACAGGATGCCTTACCGGAAGCAGCAGCGGATGAGAAAATAAAAGCAGGAAGGAGCATCAGTGCCAGGAGGCAGCTGATGACCAGACGTTTTTTATAAGACATTAAAAGGTTCTCCCCTGTTGAGATATGCTTCAGCTCCGTTGATGTGTGAAAAATATCTTATTTATTATATATAAACAACATTTGAAAGTAAAGGAAAAGATGCTGTCACCCATTTTACTTATGCGGGTGATTGTGGTATAGTCAGAGTGGTGTGGATTCTTTTCCCTTTTGCGGAAAATTCGCACAACAAAGAAAGATTACTTTTTTACGGGGAGAGTAATAAGAGGTAATGAGTATGAACAGAAAAAGAAGAACAGCAGTCGGATTGGTGATTTGGTTTGCGCTGGCATTGACCTGCCTGATGGGCATGTCAGCGGCGGCTTCCTATGCCACCACGAACATGAAGTATTACCGGAACAATAAGCTTTACGGGAGCGCGTTCCGGCCCTCGACCCAGGACTATGTCTACAGCAGGGTCGTACTGCCTTATGACGGAGTGATCGCTGTATCCGGCGTAAGGACTGCGGCAAATGGGGCAAGCGGCACGATCGATGCCGTCCTGTGCAACGATTCCATGCGTCCGCTCGACGTGTACGGACATGCTTATGTCCGGTATGATTCGTCCAGGCTGGTCTACCAGACCTATGGCGTAACGAAAGGAACTTACTATATCCGGACCAGTACAAAGGGCCGGAAGGGGCAGCGCTTCCAGGTGTTTACCTGGTATAAATACAGGTCGGGCCGCGCCGGAGGGGCGGACAAGGCTCACGCTCTGGAACTCCAGAAGGATGTTCCCGTGACCAGCGTGATCTCCGCCGCCAGTTTCTTCGAGTACAGGTGGTTCAAGTTTACCGTGGGCGAACTCAAAAAGCCGGTGAAACTGCGTATTCTCTTTAACGGCGGGCAGGGACAGACCAATGTCTACCTGGCAGGCCCCGGACTGGAAAAGACAAAGAAATATGAGATGAAGCCGGTCTGGCGCAATCCGGTGGGACTTACGATCACGCTCAGCACTACCATCCAGGATCCGAAATATCCTAAGGACAAGAAAAAGACAAAGGTAGTGGGCCCCTCCAAAGGGACGTACTATGTGCTCGTGACGAAGAATGCAAGGGATAAGAAGCTGCGTTATTCCTCTGGGGAGTTTGCGCTCAAGTGGTGGTACTGATCAATGTTTAAATGGATAAAAGACCTGTTTTTTAAATGCTACAACAACCGTGTTCTGCGGTATATCTTCTACGGCGGGCTCACAACGTTGGTAAACCTGGCGGTATACTATCTGCTG
>DGTA01000064.1:31237-38452 GCA_002394165.1 Lachnospiraceae bacterium UBA4348
GTATACTATCTGCTGAGACTGGTTTTTGCGGTGCCGATGACGCCCGCCAATGTGGTTTCGATCATCTGCGCCATTCTCTTTGCGTATTTTGTCAACTCGCGCTTTGTTTTTGAGACAAAAGCGGTGGGTTTCGCCGAGCACTTTGCGGAGTTTGTCAAATTCTGCGGGGCCAGGGTCTCTACACTGGTGATCGAGACGGGGGGCGTCTGGTTCATGGCCAGCGTCCTGAAGATCAACGACCTGGTGGGCAAGGTCATCATTCAGTTTATCGTGCTTGCCCTCAACTATGTTTTCAGCAGGTTCCTGGTGTTTACCCGTGGACAGAAAAAGGACTGACATAAGATAAGGAGTATTGTTTTGAACGGATTATTATCGGTGGTGCTTCCCTCGTACAATGAAGAGGAAATGCTTCCCAAGGCAGCTTCCGTGTTGGGAGAGCTGCTCGGAAATTCCGGTATCCCCTATGAGCTTGTATTTGTGGATGACGGATCGAAGGATCGGACCTGGGAGATGATCAGACAGGCTGCCGCGTCAGATCCGAATGTGCACGGCGTGCATTTTTCAAGAAATTTCGGAAAAGAAGCCGCGATCTTCGCAGGACTGGCGGCCGCTTCGGGTGACTGCGCGGTGGTCATGGACTGCGACCTGCAGCATCCGCCGCAGACGGTGATCGAGATGTATGAGCTGTGGCAGTCAGGATATGAAGTGATCGAGGGCGTTAAGCGCAGCAGGGGTAAGGAAAGCCCCATGCATGCGATGGCAGCCGGGACGTTTTACAAGCTGATGAGCAAGTCGGCCGGTTTTGACATGTCCCGGGCTTCCGATTTCAAGCTTATGGACCGACGGGCGGTCGACACGCTTCTGGCCATTCCCGAGAGAAACGCATTCTTCAGGGCGCTCTCATCCTGGATCGGCTTCAAGACGACCACGGTAGAGTTTGATGTCCAGGAACGTGAAGCAGGTGAGTCGAAATGGTCCACCGCTTCGCTGGTAAAGTATGCGATCACCAACATCGTCGGCTACTCATCCTTGCCCATGCAGTTTGTTACGGCAGCCGGAATACTGGTCTTTATATTTGCAATCGTGATGGGAATCGAGACGTTGGTCAGGTTCTTCTCCGGCCATGCGGTGGAAGGCTTTACGACGGTCATCATGCTGCTGCTACTGCTCGGAAGCATCATCATGATCAGCCTGGGGGTCATCGGTATCTACATCTCCAGGATCTATGAGGAAGTGAAAGGAAGGCCGCGCTATATCGTGTCGAAGACGATCTGAGAAAAGCAGGCCGAAAGGAGACAGTATGGGAAAAGTATATGCAGCCGTCCTGGCAGGCGGTATCGGAACCAGAATGGGCAATGTGGAGAAGCCCAAGCAGTTCATGGAGATCGGCGGGAAGCCGATCATCATTCATACACTGGAGAAGTTCGCGGTCCATCCCGGACTGGAGAAAGTGCTCGTGCTCTCACCCAGAGCCTGGGTGGGATATACCTCGGATATCATCAAAAAGTACATTCCGATGGGAGCGGACATCCCGGTGATCGAGGGAGGACCGACACGAAACGAGACCGTGATGAATGCCATCCGGTATATTGAGAAGGACGGCGGGCTCGATGACGATACGATCATCATCACCCACGATTCGGTCCGTCCCTTCGTGACCCACCGGATCATCGAAGAGAACATCCGTTATGCTGAGGAATTCGGTGCCTGCGATACCGTTATCCCGGCGACCGACACCATTGTCCAGAGCATCAGGGATGACAGGATCGACCAGATCCCGGACAGACGGTTCATGTACCAGGGCCAGACGCCGCAGACATTCCATGCCAAGAAGCTGAAGGATACCTACGAGGCGCTTACAAAAGAAGAGAAGGAGACTCTGACGGACGCCTGCAAGATCATGGTCCTGAAGGGAGAACATGTTCACCTGGTGCAGGGTGAGGTCTTCAATATCAAGATCACCTATCCCTATGATATTACTGTTGCCCAGGCTCTGCTGGGAATGAAAGTGGAGGGTTGAGATGCTGAACGCGGTATACCAGCTGGTGAGACCGAGACAGTTTGAGATCGTTTTTAAGGACATCTCCCTGGATAAAGAGCATGTGCTCGTCAAACCGTCCCATCTGTCCATCTGCAACGCTGACCAGCGCTACTATCAGGGCAAGCGCTCCGAAGAGATTTTGCGATCCAAGCTACCCATGGCACTGATCCACGAGGCGATCGGAAATGTGATCTACGACCCGACCGGAACCTTCAAAGCCGGTGACAAAGTGGTCATGATCCCCAACGTTCCTGTTGAAAGGAGCGATGTGAGGGCGGAGAACTATCTGCGCAGCAGCCTTTTCAGAGGCAGCAGCATGGACGGCTTCATGCAGGAATATATTGAGACGGTACCCGACCGTCTGGTCGCGATCCCCGATACGATCACCAATGACCTGGTGGCGGCCTTCACGGAGATGGTCAGCGTGGTCTACCACGCCCTGTCCCGGTTTGACCGGACGGCTCATCAGGAGAGAGAAACGATCGGCGTATGGGGCGACGGCAATATGGGCTATTTTACGGCTCTGCTGCTTAAGGCCCGCTTCCCGCGCTCAAAGGTGATCGTCTTTGGCGTGATCGAGAGCAAGCTGGCGGACTTCTCCTTTGCGGATGATATCTGCCTGGTCAGCCAGATCCCGAAGAACCTGACGGTGGACCATGCCTTTGAGTGCGTGGGCGGAAATGCCGCCGGGCAGGTGATCAACCAGATCATTGACCACATCGCCCCGGAGGGGACGATCGGCCTTTTAGGCGTATCGGAGGATCCGGTCCCGATCAACACCCGAATGGTGCTGGAAAAGGGCCTGCGCCTGCTGGGGACCAGCCGCAGCGGCCGGGAAGATTTTGAAGGACTGGTCAGGCTCTACAGCGAGCGGAGCGATGTCGTGGAATACCTTGAGAAGATGGTGGGCGGCGTCGTGAAGGTCCGGTCCATCGCAGATATCACCAATGCCTTTGAGATGGATATCTACAAGCAGATGGGCAAAACGATCATGGAGTGGAGCTGAGATGGCACAGCACGAGGAAGAAAAAGAGGCGTACGTCTATATCCTTTCCTGCGCGGACGGGACCTTATATACCGGCTGGAGCACGGATCCGGCCAGGAGGGAAAAGGTCCACAACAGCGGGAAAGGAGCCAGGTACACCCGCTCCCGCAGGCCTGTGAAGCTGGTCTATACGGAGAAACTTCCGGACAGGATCAGTGCGATGCGCAGGGAATATGCGATCAAACAGCTGGACCGCACCGAAAAAGAAAAGCTGATCGGGAGCCAGAGATGAGAAAACTGTTTTATTTAATGGGTAAGAGCGCTTCGGGAAAGGATACTCTGTACAGGATGCTTCTGTCCGATCCTTCCCTGGCGCTCTCTCCTTTTGTGATCTATACCACCCGGCCGATGCGCGATCATGAGCAGGAAGGCCGAGAATACCACTTTACGGATGAGGAAGGCCTGTCAGGTTTTCTCAGGACCGGAAAAGTGATCGAGAGACGAACCTACCAGACCGTAAAGGGACCGTGGCATTATTTTACGGTGGATGACGGCTTAATGGATCTGCCGTCGGAGGATAACGGAAACCTGCTCGGCATCGGGACACCGGAATCGTTTGTGAAGATACGGGATCATTATGGTCCTGACCGAGTGATCCCGCTGTATATAGACGTGCCGGATGACCTGCGAAGAGAGCGGGCGCTGGAGCGGGAGCTGCAGCAGGAGGTGCCGCAGCTGGCCGAGATGGAGCGGAGGTTTGCCGCGGATGAGATCGATTTTTCGTCCGAAAAGCTGAGGGCGGCCGGCATCACAAGAGCTTATGACAACAGTAAAACGCCACAGGCCACGATCAGCGAGCTGAAGAAAGTGATCGCGGAGCGTGGATAAAAATAAACTGCAGGAGGATGATTCTGATGGAGAGAAAGAACTGCTGGAAGACGTATACAGCGGAAGATCTAAAGGCGATCGAGGAGCTTTGCACCGGATACAGGGCATTTCTTGATACGGGCAAGACGGAGCGCGAGTGTGTTGTGGAGACCGTGCGCATGGCCGAGGAAGCCGGCTACCGGGATCTGGCACAGGTGATCGAGAGCGGAGAGACCCTCGACGAGGGAGACCGGGTCTATGCCGTCTGCCGCGGCAAGGCGGTCGCGCTGTTCCAGATCGGAACCCGCCCTGTTACCGACGGCATGCGGATCCTCGGCGCCCATATCGACAGCCCGAGGCTGGACGTCAAGCAGAATCCTTTTTATGAGGATACGGATATCGCTTATCTGGACACGCATTACTACGGCGGCGTCAAGAAATACCAGTGGGTCACCATTCCGCTCTCTCTTCACGGCGTGGTCGCCATGAAGGACGGCAGCGTGCTGAACGTTAAGATCGGTGAGGACGAGTCGGATCCGGTCCTGTGCATTTCTGACCTGCTGATCCATCTGTCCGCTGACCAGCTGGAGAAGAAGGCCAGAGTGGTCATCGAGGGCGAGAACCTGGATGTGATCGTCGGAAGCCGTCCGGTTCCCGAGAAGGATGAGAAGAATGCGGATGAGGAGAAGGAAGAGAAGTATTCCGTGCGCGCCGGCATCCTGGCTATCCTCAAGGAAAAATATGACATGGAGGAGGAGGACTTCCTCTCAGCCGAGCTGGAGATCGTGCCTGCCGGGCATGCCAGGGACTGCGGACTGGACCGCTCGATGATCCTCGCCTACGGACAGGACGACAGAGTCTGCGCCTATACTTCCCTGAGCGCGCTTCTTCGCACCCCGGTTCAGGCGTATACCTCCTGCACGCTGCTGGTCGACAAGGAGGAGATCGGCTCTGTCGGCGCGACCGGCATGCAGTCCCGCTTCTTCGAGAATACCGTTGCCGAGCTGCTGGACCGCCTGGGAATGTATTCCGAGCTGAACCTGCGCCGTACACTGGAGAACTCCAGAATGCTCTCCTCAGATGTGAGCGCTGCCTATGACCCGCTCTACGGGTCGGCCTTCGAGAAGAAGAACGCGGCATATTTCGGCAGGGGCCTGGTCTTTAACAAGTTCACGGGTGCCAGGGGCAAGAGCGGATCCAACGATGCGGACGCAGAGTATGTGGCCTGGGTGCGCCGCGTGATGGACGATGCGAACGTCGGCTTCCAGACGGCCGAGCTTGGAAAGGTCGATAAGGGCGGCGGCGGCACGATCGCCTATATCAGCGCCTTATACGGCATGGATGTCATCGACAGCGGCGTGGCGGTCCTGTCCATGCACGCACCTTTTGAGATCACCAGCAAGGCGGATATCTATGAGGCTGAAAAAGGATATGCGGCATTCCTGGAGGCGAGAGACTGATCATGAGAGCGTATGAAAGACTTCTTAAATATGCGCGCGTTTTTACGACCAGCGACGAGAACTCCGATACGACGCCCTCCACGGCCAGGCAGTTTGACCTGGCACGGATGCTGGTGGAGGAGATGAAGCAGATCGGCATCGAGGATGCCCGGGTGGACGACAAGTGCTATGTTTACGGATCCATTCCCGCCACGGAGGGGATGGAGAAGGTACCCGCCATCGGCTTCATCGCTCACATGGACACCGCTCCGGACTTTTGCGGGGCTGGGGTGGCTCCGCAGATCCACGAAAATTATGACGGCGGCGAAGTGGCTCTGGGACAGAGCGGGCGGGTCCTTTCTCCGGAGATGTTTCCCCGTCTTAAGGAAAGGATCGGACAGACGCTGATCACCACCGACGGGTCCACGCTGCTCGGAGCGGACGACAAGGCAGGCATCGCCGAGATCATGACCGCCGCTGAGAAGCTTATCGAAGGGAAGATCCCCCACGGGAAGATGTGCATTGCCTTCACCCCGGACGAGGAGATCGGCAGCGGGGCTGAGGACCTGGATCTGGAACGGTTCGGGGCTGCCTTTGCCTATACCCTCGACGGAGATTACGAGGCGCAGGTCGTTTTTGAGACCTTCAATGCGGCCGCGGCGAAATTCGAGATCAACGGGTTCAACATTCATCCGGGAGAGGCGAAGAACAAGATGATCAATGCGGCGCTGCTGGCGGCGCAGATCGTGAACAGTCTGCCGGCCTTTGACACGCCCCGCGATACTGAGCTTTATGAAGGTTTCTTCCATCTGACCGGCATTGAGGGCGATGTGGAGCACGCCTCGGTCTCCTTCATCGTGCGTGATCACTCCCCGGAGATGTTCGAATCCAGAAAGACCACGCTGCATCACATCGCGAAGCTCATGAATGAGCGCTACGGGGAGGGGACCGTGACCCTGACCGTGAGGGAACAGTACCGGAATATGGCTGAAAAGCTCATCGACCACATGCATATTGTGGAGAATGCCAGGGAAGTGGTGCGCTCCCTGGGCAGAGAGCCGGACGGCTCCCCGGTCCGCGGAGGCACGGACGGATCAAGGCTGACCTTCCGCGGGCTTCCCTGCCCTAATCTGGGGACGGGCGGCGACGCCTTCCACGGGCCCTACGAGCACATCACCGCCGAGGCGATGGATTTCTGTGTAGAGGTCGTGCTGGGGATCCTGAAAAGGTATGCCTCACTCGGCTGAAGTACCGGCCGGGCTGGAATGAAAGGAAAGTTTTATGAAATACAGGCAAGATCGAAGAGGAGAACAGTTGTCGGTCCTTGGCTTTGGCTGCATGCGTTTTAACAGAAAGGGAAGCGGAATCGATATTCCGGAAGCCGAGAAGGAAATCTTAAGGGCGATCGAACTGGGCGTCAATTACTTTGACACGGCTTACCTTTACCCCGGAAGCGAAGCCGCTCTCGGTGAGATCGTGGAGCGGAACCATGTGAGGGAAAAGATCCATATCGCCACCAAGCTGCCGCAGTACCTGATCGGCAGCAGGGCGGCCATCGACCGGTTCTTTGATGAAGAACTGTCCAGGCTGCGGACAAACTATGTGGATTACTACCTGATGCACATGCTGACGGATATCGAGGCGTGGAACAAGCTGAAAAAGCTCGGGATCGAGGAATGGATCGCCGAGAAAAAGGCTTCCTGGCAGATCAGGCAGATCGGCTTCTCATTCCACGGAAACACAGACATGTTCCTCCAGATCCTGAATGCCTATGACTGGGATTTCTGCCAGGTCCAGTACAATTACATGGACGAATTCTCTCAGGCAGGCCGCAGCGGTGTGGAAGCGGCAGCCGCGAAGGGGATCCCGGTGATCATCATGGA
>DGTA01000098.1 GCA_002394165.1 Lachnospiraceae bacterium UBA4348
GGCAGCCGATGACCTGGACGCCGGTCTTGTGAGCGGCAAAGTACTCGGCCAGAACAGCAGCGTTGGTGTTGGAATCGTCGCCGCCGATGATCACGATGGCGGTGATGCCGTGCTCTTTGCAGACCTTGGCTGCGATCTCGAACTGCTCCTGTGTCTCGAGCTTGGTGCGGCCGGAGCCGATGATGTCGAAACCGCCGGTGTTGCGGAACTGGTTGATGTAATCGTCGTCGAAGATCAGGTAATCATCCTCGATCAGGCCGCTGGGGCCGCCCTTGAAGCCGTAGAGGACGTTCTCGGGATTGGTGGCCTTTAAGGCATCGTACAGGCCGCAGACTACGTTGTGTCCGCCGGGGGCCTGGCCGCCGGAGAGGATCACGCCAACGACCTGCTTTTTAGGAGCGGAGGTGTTGGTGCCGGCAACGAAGGTGATCTCCTTCTTGCCATAGGTGTTGGGAAAGAGCTCAGCGATCTTTTCCTGGTCAGCCGCGCTTGTGGTGGCTTCGCCTTCCTGTACGCTGATCGTGGCGATTCCGCCGCGGAGCATGCCGGGAAGCTTGGGAGCATAGCCGAGTCTTTCTTTCTGAAGCGGTGAGATACTCATATTCATTCTCCTTTTTGAAATACTTAAAGTCCCTACCATGCTAAAACATTTTGGCCGGATTGTAAATACCAAAACACTTTCGCTTTACATAAGAAGTGTTTGTATTTATTATGGGATGGATAATGTTTAGTTTTATTTCCGGAGAGTTGTTTTTATGGCTGTACGTCTTTTCTGGCAGATCCTGTCTTTCTTCATCATGATGTCGATGGGATTTGCCCTGGTCAAAACCCGTCATTTAGAAAGTGAGGACAGCAAGGTCCTGTCCGTGCTTATGTTCTATGTGATCATTCCCTGTACGATCATCCGTTCTTACCAGATCGATCTGACAGATGAGGTGAAGGCCGGCTTCGGCCTGGCTGTCCTGGCAGCTTTTATCATCCATTTTGCGCTGATCGTGATCGTGGCTGTGCTGAAACGGATCTTTTCGCTGGATGGGGTGGAGGTGGCGTCCATCGCCTACTCAAATGCCGGGAACCTGGTCATTCCGCTGCTCACGGCGCTGATGGGGGATGAGTATGTCATCTACGCGAGCGCCTATATCTGCGTGCAGCTTTTCTTTATCTGGACCCACGGGCGGATCGTCATCAGCGGGCAGAAGAGAATAGGGCTCAAAGAGGTCCTTCTCAACTGGGATCTGCTGGCGGCGTTTCTTGGCGCCTTCCTGATGTTTGCCCATATCCGTCTGCCCGGACCGGTGCAGGATGCCCTGGCAGGTATCTCGTCCACCATCGGTCCGGTGAGCCTGCTCATGATCGGCATGCTGCTGGCCGCGGTCGATCCGCGGACGCTTCTGCGTGATAAGAAGCTTTATCTGACGGCATTCCTGAAGATGCTGCCGGTCCCGCTCCTGGTCATGGCGGTGCTTAAGATTCTCCGCCTTTCCGCGCTGATCCCGGATGGGAAGACTATTCTCTATATCAGCTTCCTGGCGGTGATGACGCCCACGGCGGCTATGGTGACGCAGATCTCCCAGCTCTTTGACAACCGGCCGGAGTACGCGAGCGCCATCAACACGCTTACGACGCTCATGTGCATCGTGACCATGCCGCTGCTGACGGCTATTTACATGCGGTGGATGTGAACCGCCGCTTCTTTTATCTGCCCCGGCCGGGAGCACAAACTTCTTTATTTTCGCTGTTTAAAGTAGTAGAATTGAGGCAGATGACCTGATTGACGAGTCTTATCATTTTTAGGAGGTTATTATGATCATTTCATGGATTATCAACCTGTTTTTCGGCGGACTGGCCGGATGGATCGCAGGCAAGCTGATGAATTCTGAGGGAAGCGTTTTTCGCAACATCATTCTCGGCCTGGTCGGCGGCGTTGTGGGCAGCATCGTGCTGGGAATCATCGGCATCCACGGCAGCGGCCGGATCGGAGGGACCATTGTCTCGATTGTCGGTGCCTGCATTCTTATATGGATAAGTAAACGTTTCTGAGGTCTGAGCGGGAGGGAAGAGATATGATCAGTTTTGAGATCAGAAAAGAGGGACTGGCTCACAATATCGCGAAGGCAAAGGAACTGGGCATCATCGTTCCGACTATTGCGCAGATGCAGCATCCCGAGACCATTCCCCAGGTAATCAAGGACAAGCTTAAAAATGTGGGTTTATGGGATGTGGATCCCCTCAACCTTTTCAGGATCACCTGGAAGAACGAGCCGGTGGAGAGCGGCGGCCTGTTCAATGAGATCCCGAATTATATTGAGTTCCCGTCTTCCCTGACGGGGGTTCCGTGCCGGATCGTTGCCATGGTCGGCAAATGGTTCCCGACCGGATGCCACAAGGTCGGCGCTTCCTTCGGATGCCTGGCTCCCCGCCTGGTGACAGGCCAGTTTGATGTGGATGCGCAGAAGGCAGTCTGGCCTTCCACCGGCAATTACTGCCGCGGCGGCGCGTTCAACTCTAAGCTTCTGGGTGCCCAGGGCGTAGCCATCCTGCCGGCTGAGATGAGCCAGGAGCGCTTTGACTGGCTGCATTCGATCGGCGCCGAGGTCATTGCGACTCCGGGCTGTGAGTCCAACGTGAAGGAGATCTTCGACAAGACCAA
>DGTA01000081.1 GCA_002394165.1 Lachnospiraceae bacterium UBA4348
AGAACTACTTCCCGGCTGTTGAAAAAGGTATCCAGGACTCCGTCCAGAAAGGACCCCTTGCCGGATATCCTGTTGTGGGCGTCAAGGCAGTACTCTACGATGGTTCCTATCATCCGGTAGACTCTTCCGAAATGGCATTCAAGACCGCAGCCAGCCAGGCTTTCAAGAAAGGCTTTATGGATGCGTCTCCCGTACTTCTTGAGCCGATCGCTTCCATGAAGGTGACGGTTCCCGACAAGTTCACGGGCGATGTCATGGGCGACCTGAACAAGAGAAGAGGGCGCGTGCTCGGCATGAACCCCGATCACAAGGGAAATACCATCGTTGAGGCGGATGTCCCGATGAGCGAGCTCTACGGCTATTCCACACAGCTTCGCTCCATGACCGGCGGAAGCGGTGATTTCTCCTATGAATTCGCCCGCTACGAACAGGCTCCGCAGGATGTCCAGGAGAAGGAAGTCAAGGCCAGAGCTGAGGAGAACGCTGACTGATACGGACAAAAAGTTCTTTGAAATCAGACATCGATGTGATACAATAGGCGCGATGTTATTTTAAAGGAGGCTTATTTCATGAAGCATATCAAGACATTAAATGAAAAGACCCTCAACAGCACGGTCAAGAAGGGCGGCTGCGGCGAGTGCCAGACATCCTGCCAGTCTGCGTGCAAAACGTCCTGCACGGTCGGAAACCAGACCTGCGAGAACAACAAATAATACTGCCTGACCGATCAAAGACTGCAGGCAAGAGGGTATCACTGTTTAAAAATGATTCTGATCATGAGCAGCGAGCATTTTGTTCGCTGCTCGTTGAACGTTGACCAGACCATACGGAAAGGGGCATCTGAGGATTGATCCATCAGTTCAGGAATAACGGATATAACATCGTACTCGACGTACACAGCGGGAGCGTGCACGTGGTCGATGACCTGGTCTACGAGGTCATTGAGCGGCTCGATCACGGTCTTGAGAATGATAAGATCGTAAAGGAGCTGGAAAACACCTGGCAGCCGGGCGAGATCCTGGAAGCGCTGGACGAATGCCGTGAACTTAAGGAAAAGGGGATGCTCTTTACCGAGGACGTCTATCGCGGTCCGGTCCTTGATTTTAAAAAGAGGAAAACGGTCGTCAAGGCGCTCTGTCTTCACGTGGCTCACGACTGCAATCTCTCCTGCAGGTATTGCTTTGCGGGAGAGGGAGAGTATCACGGAAGCCGCGGACTGATGAGCCTTGAGACAGGAAAAAAGGCACTGGATTTCCTTGTGGAGAATTCCGGCAGCCGGAAAAACCTGGAAGTCGATTTCTTCGGCGGCGAACCGCTTCTCAATTTCGGTGTCGTCAAAGAGCTCGTCGCTTACGGCAGGGAACTTGAAAAAAAGGCTGACAAGCATTTCAGGTTCACGCTGACCACCAACGGGGTCCTGCTTGGCAAAGAGGTTGCCGAGTTTGCCAACCGGGAGCTGGATAATGTTGTCCTGAGCCTTGACGGGCGAAAGGAAGTCAACGATGCGATGCGTCCGTTCCCGAACGGAAAGGGCAGCTACGACCTGATCGTCCCGAAATTTCAGGAGTTCGTCCGCGAACGCGGCGACAGGCAGTATTATGTGCGCGGAACGTTCACACACTATAATCTTGATTTTTCGAAGGATATCCTTCACTATGCCGATCTGGGCTTTGACAGGCTCTCCATGGAGCCGGTCGTGGCTCCGCCGGAGGCAGGATATGCCATCCGGGAGGAGGATCTGGAGACCATCTGTGCCCAGTATGATGAGCTGGCCGTCGAAATGCTGAAAAGGAAGAAGGAGGGAAGAGGGTTCACCTTTTTCCACTTTATGATCGATCTTACGGGAGGTCCCTGTGTGTATAAACGCATGTCCGGGTGCGGTTCGGGAACCGAGTACCTGGCGGTGACGCCCTGGGGAGATCTTTATCCCTGCCACCAGTTTGTCGGGGAGGAGAAGTTCCGGCTCGGCAGCGTCGACGAAGGGATCACCAATCAGGCCCTCGTCGATGAATTCAAATGCTGCAATGTGTACAGCAAACCCAAATGTGCCGAATGCTTCGCCAGATATTACTGCAGCGGCGGCTGCGCGGCGAACAGCTGGCATTTTCACGGTACGATCAATGACGCGTATGACATCGGCTGCGTCCTGCAGCGCAAGAGAGTGGAATGCGCGCTCATGATAAAAGCGGCGGAAGCGGAGATGAATGAATAAGAATTCTTTTTCCGCCTAAGCCAAGGAAACTGTTAGTTAAAAGGAGAAATGTAAAAATGAACAGGAAAAGAGCGACACTGATCACGGTGATCCTGGCGATTGCGCTTGTTTTGTCATTGTTTACGGCAGCGATCGGATGGGGACCCACCAAGACGGGAGCAGCCAGCAATATCAAGCTTGGTCTTGATCTGTCCGGCGGTGTATCCGTGACGTACCAGACAAAGGACGGGGTCATTCCTACGGACGAGCAGATGTCCGATACCATCTACAAGCTGCAGCAGCGTGTCACCAACTACAGCACAGAGTCATCTGTCTATAAGGAAGGTCTCAACCGGATCAATATCGAGATCCCCGGTGTCAATGACGCAAATGCAGTGCTTACAGAACTGGGTAAACCCGGGTCCCTGGATTTCCGCCTGATGGACGATACCGTGGTGCTGACCGGCGCGGATGTCGCCAGTGCTGAGGCCGGTACCCAGAATGACAACCTGGGCAACTCCGAGTATGTTGTCTCTCTTTCCTTCTCTGATGCGGGAAAAGAAGCCTTTGCAAAGGCAACTTCCGAAAACGTGGGCAAACAGATCCAGATCGTTTATGACGGCGAAGTGATCTCCGCCCCGGTCGTAAGAGAAGCCATCACGGACGGCAAGTGCGTGATCTCCGGCAATTTCACGATGGAGAGTGCTTCTGAGCTTGCTTCCTATATCCGTATCGGTTCTCTTTCCCTTGAACTGGAAGAGATCCGTTCCAACGTGGTCGGCGCCCAGCTTGGTCAGAGAGCCATCTCCACGAGCCTTTTAGCCGGCCTGATCGGCCTTGCGATCGTCATGATCCTGATGATCGTGATCTACAGGATGCCCGGTGTCATCGCAGCCCTTTCGCTTGTATTCTATGCTGCGCTTGACCTGATCCTGCTCAACGCCTTTGATATGACGCTTACCCTGGCGGGTATCGCAGGTGTTATCCTGTCGATCGGTATGGCCGTTGACGCGAACGTCATCATCTATGCGCGTATCCGTGAAGAGATCGCTGCCGGAAAGACTGTGCGCAATGCGATCGATATCGGTTTCAAAAAGGCACTTACAGCCATTATCGACGGCAATGTGACCACCCTGATCGCCGCTGTCGTCCTGAACTTCATGGGAACCGGCTCCATCAAGGGCTTTGCCCAGACGCTGGCTCTCGGTATCATCCTTTCCATGTTCACCGCCTGCGTGATCTCCAGACTGATGATCAATGCGGCCTATGAACTTGGCATGCGCGATGAGAAATTCTACGGCAAGATGCGTGAATACAAGGTCATCGATTTTGTCGGAAAACGTTTTGTTTATTTCGCGGTCGCGGCAGTCGTGATCTGCGCCGGCTTCCTGTTCATGATCATCAACAACGGTGCCGGAAAGGGAACCCTCAATTACAGCGTTGAGTTCCGCGGCGGTACATCCACCTCCGTTACCTTCAACGAGGATTACTCCATCGAACAGCTCGACAAGGATGTTATCCCGGTGATCATGGAAGTGACCGGCGATGCGGATGTCCAGGCCCAGAAAGTGGCCGGCGGAAATGAAGTTATCTTCAAGACCCGTTCGCTGACCAGCGATGAAAGTGAACAGCTCAAGAATGCACTCGACGAGGCAGTCGGCATCGCCAAATATACCGACGAGGATGGCAACGAGAGTATGAGCGTCACCACGGAGACAATCTCCTCTGTTATCAGTAAGGAGATGAGCGGCGCAGCCGTAAAAGCTGTGATCATCGCTGTTATCCTGATGCTTCTTTACATCTGGCTGCGGTTTGCGGATTTCCGCTTTGCATCCAGCGCCGTTATCGCCCTTTGCCATGACGTGCTGGTCGTGCTCGCCTGCTACAGCATCATCCGGATCTCGGTAGGCAATACGTTTATCGCCTGCATGCTGACGATCGTCGGTTATTCGATCAATGCGACCATCGTTATCTTCGACCGTATCCGTGAGAACCTGAAGATCCGCGCCAAGGGCGAGACCCTTGCCGAGCTGGTGAACAAGAGTATCACCCAGACGCTGACCAGAAGTATCTATACTTCGCTTACCACATTCATCACGATCACCATGCTGTACATCATCGGCGTGCCTTCCATCAAGGAATTCGCGCTGCCGCTGATGGTCGGTATCGTGGCCGGTGCCTACTCATCTGTGTTCATCACCGGTTCTTTATGGTACATGATGCGCAGCGGTGCTGAGAAGAAAGCGGCTGCTTCGGAAGAAGCGAAGCGTCCGGTCAAAGCTTCCCAGAAGCCGGCAAATAACCAGTCTAAGGGCCAGGAAAAGAAGAGCAAAAAGCGCTGACCTGAGAGAAGGGTCCCGGGGACAGAAACTGAAAAACAGATACTCAGACGGCCGCCCTCTATAAAAGGGCGGCTGTATAAATGGAGGAAAGCCCTATGGCAGTCAGTTATAACCACAGAGCCATTGAAGAAAAGTGGAGAAAAGAGTGGGAGGCACACCCGGTCAATGTAGATGACGGCAAGAAACAGAAATATTACTGTCTTGATATGTTCCCGTATCCTTCAGGACATGGTCTACATGTGGGTCACTGGAGAGGATATGTGATCTCGGATGTCTGGAGCCGCTACAAAATGATGCAGGGATATTACCTGATCCATCCCATGGGATGGGATGCGTTCGGACTCCCGGCTGAGAACTATGCGATCAAGACCGGTCAGCATCCCTCGATCTCTACGGCGGAAAATGTCCGCAATATCAAGAGACAGATCAACCAGATCGCTGCGATCTATGACTGGGACCGCGAGGTCAATACGACCGATCCGGGCTTCTACAAATGGACACAGTGGATCTTTGTCAAGATGTTCGAGAACGGACTCGCCTATGAGAAGGAGTTCCCGATCAACTGGTGCCCGTCCTGCAAGACCGGCCTTGCCAACGAAGAGGTCGTCAACGGAAGATGTGAGCGCTGCGGCAGTGAGGTGACCAAGAAGAATCTGCGTCAGTGGATGCTCAGGATCACCAACTATGCCGAGAGACTGCTCAATGATCTTGACAAGCTTGACTGGCCCGAGAAAGTAAAGAAGATGCAGACCGACTGGATCG
>DGTA01000087.1 GCA_002394165.1 Lachnospiraceae bacterium UBA4348
AGGTCAAAACCAGCAACGGCTACACGCTGCTGAAAAACAGCATCAAGATCGTCATTACCAAAGGCGAGATCGAGACGCTCTGTGATATCTACGGCACCGACGCGCTGGGTCTTCTGCAGAACGATCCGCGCTATGTCAATGTGGATCCCGGCCGGTATCACAATATGCCCCAGAAGCATCTGGAGCACCTTCTGCTCTCCGCCTCCGCCACGGTGGATGAGAACAAGGTGACCATGACCAAGGACGGCGAGTCCGACCACGCCTTTGTGCCCTTCACGATCGTGAACACCCGCGGATTTGACCTGCCCCAGACCGGCGCGGCCGGGACCTGGATGTTCCCGGTCTTCGGCCTCACCGGACTGGCGCTTGCCATTCTCGGCATTGTGCTTCTCACGAAAAAGAAGGCTGTCAAAGACTAACTTATCCCCTGCGGGGAGGCATTCCTGCTTCCCCGCAGGCCTTTGGAGGATCGCATGACTCGAACAGTCAAAATCATCCTGTGCGCCCTCGCTGTGCTCATCGCCGCCGGCGTGACCCTCTATCCGTTTTTGAGCAATCAATATGCAGAGAAGACCAAGAGCCTCATCGAAACTCAGTATACCGAGGCGGTCCAGCAGCTGGATGAATCCGAGCTGATCGCAGCCAGAGAAGCGGCGCACGAATACAACACCACACTGGTAAACGTCACGGACAAGGCCTTCTCCAAGGAGGCGCTCATTCGGGCATCCGAGAGCTATGACACACTGCTCAACATCCGCGGCGACGGTCTGATGGGCTATGTGGAGATCCCGAAGATTTCCGTCAATCTTCCGATCTACCACGGGACCGGTGAGGATTCACTGGGCCGGGGCATCGGGCATCTGCTGGGCTCCTCTCTGCCAGTCGGCGGCAGCGCCACCCACTGTATCCTCACCGGGCATTCGGGCATGGCCAGAGAGAAGATGTTCTCCGATCTGGATCAGCTCGAAAAGGGCGATATCTTTTTTCTCCATGTTCTGAATGAGACTCTGGCCTACATGGTGCAGGACATGTATACCGTGCTGCCGGAGGACACGTCACATCTCATGATCGAAGGGCAGCACGACTACTGCACTCTTATCACCTGCACGCCCTTTGGAGTCAATACCCACCGCCTGCTCATCCGCGGCGAGCGAGTGGAATATACCGCCGCGACTGAATTGGTGGAGAGTGCGGAATACACAGACGTCCCGGAGGCCGTCCCTTCCACCTGGACGGACGCCTATCTGCGCGGTCTGCTCTACGGCCTTCTCGCCGTTTCCGGCATTGGCGGCGGTCTTCTCCTGTATAAGCGCTGCCACAAGCCCAGACGGAGGCGCAGACATCGCGCCAGACATTATGCCCCGATCCGCTGGCCGTGGCGCAGAAAGCGAGGGAAGCATGAAGCGCGTTAAGCTTTTTCTTCTGTTTCTGCTGATCATCGCCGCCGGTCTCAGCGCCTATATGGCCATGAAGCCCCTGGTATACAGCGTGCAGAAAACCCAGCAGATGAAAAATGACTCCCAGACCTTTTATGAGGAGGCAGAAGTCATACAAAAGGAGGCCGAGGAGCAGCACATCCCCATTCCACACGAGGATCTGTTCCTGGCGATGCGGGAATATAACCGGCAGCTGTACGCCACACGGCAGGTCAGTCTGAACGGCAGAGAGGCCTATCAGGCGTCAGGCTTCGATCTGACAGCCTACGGGCTCGAGGACCAGGTTTTCGGCGTCATCAAGATCCCGAAGATGGAACTGGAGATGCCGCTGTACCTGGGTGCCAGCGATGAAAACATGTCCAACGGCGCGGCGGTCCTGGCACAGACCAGCATCCCCATCGGAGGCAGCAGCACAAACGCCGTTATTGCCGGGCACCGCTCCTGGAACGGATACAAATATTTTCTGGATATCGAGCTGCTGGAGCTCGGCGACGAGGTAACCATAACGAACATCTGGGAGACGCTCACCTATAAGGTCACGGAGATCAAGATCATCAATCCGAATGATATTCAGGCGATCCTGATCCAGCGGGATCGGGACATGGTCACGCTGCTCACCTGCCATCCCTACGGCTCCGGCGGCAAATATCGATATCTTGTTTTCTGCGAGAGGGCAGACGAAACGGCGCCCACCGATGTGAGCGCCGCTTCGGTCTCATAATAGCTGTTTGTAATCTCTGCGGCCGTACAGGATCCTGCGAATCTGCACGGTGTCCCCCTCAACGACATAGAATACGAGATAGTTTCCAACGATCAAATAGCGGTAACCCTTCGCAGCCAAGGCCAAATCCCTCGGGCGCGGGCAGCGTTGAGGCATCTCAGAAAGGCTGGAGATTTCTTCCGTGAGCTTATCAAAATAGCGAATCGCCGCTTCGTGGGAAAGCGTGATCAGATACGCCACCAGTTCCTCAAGATCCTGCTCGGCAGCAGGAAAGATTTTCACTTTATACGCTGCCATGAATCCGCTCCCGCATCTGTTTGGCTACGGAAGAAAAGTCCTTCCCCTCGGCTCCGTCAGCAATTTGCTGTTCTGCAACGGCAAGCTTTCCGTAAAGATCGATCAAGGCCAGCTGCCGCTCATACTCCTCCAGGTTCATAACAACCATATCGCCTGTTCCGTTTCTTGTAATAAACACGGGCTCTCTTGTCTGGCGACAAAAATCCGAGATCTCGTTGGCGCTGTTTCTCAAATCTGAGATCGGACGAATACTGGGCATTGCTGCCACCTCCCTTCACGGCATTAGTTTAGCATTATTTTGAGTAAATAGCAATGTTTATTTTGCTAATTCCAATTTTAACGTTTTAGGAGGTTCCTATGAAAACGAAAACTCTGCAGCGTATTCTCTTTGCTTTTACGCTTCTCTTTGCCTTGACCTTCCTCTCCCCTCCCATAGCTCATGCAGACACGGACGGAACAGAGATCCAGGTCCTGCAGCCGGAGCGGCTGGAGATCCAGCTTGGCACCGCCTGGGCCGGCGTGGAGTTCCAGCTCCGGACTGACAGCGGGCTCTATCCCGATCCCATCCCGGTCGGTGAGGACGGCGTCCTCCGTCTGGAGATCGGCGGAAGCAGCAGCTACATTCTCTCCTGCATGGGACTTTCCAACGCGATCCCCATGGTGGAGCCGGAAAACTACGGTGAGCTTGCAACCGTGGAGTTCCCCGAAACGACGTCGGAAGCTGCCGGGAGCGACATAAAGGAAACAGACCCCGCAACACCTGAAGTCACGGAAGCCCCGTCTGAAGAAACGCCCGCCCCTGTTCAGGAGACGCCCCATCCGGTCAAGACCGTGGCCGGCATCCCGGTGAAGCATGTGATCTTTTTCGGCGCCGGCATCCTGATCTGCGTCACGGTCCTCGTCGGGTTGAAGCTTGCCGCTGTCAACCGTGAAGATGACGAAGATGAGGATTTTGACGATTATGACGAATAAGGCTTCCCCAGACTGAGATGGGAACTTTTTTCTGTGGAAACCGCCGATTTTGTTTTTAATCTCATCATATTCGTTGACTATTTCCCCTTTTCGCGGTATTATGAGCCTGTAAGGAGCTTGCGTCCAGGCTCTCGATACTTCGGAAGAGCTCCCGGAGTCAGACTTCTCCAGGTGGGAGAAGGAATCGTTACGGACGCATCATGACGTCCACAATGACGCAAGCGCCTGTTTGATATAGCCGGAAGGCTGCCATATCGCTTACAGAGTCACGGACTGGGATCTGATCATTCCCGGTCCTGGCTCTGTTTGCATTTTGGCTGCCTTCCGGCTTTTTCATTTCTGCAAACGGAGGTTTTATGAATAGACAAAGCAAGAAAAGAAAGGGAATCAACTACAGCAAGCTGCGCTGTCCGTACTGCGGCAGCTCGGTGATTTATCGGTCGGCTGACGGGATCTACCGGGACAATCCGAAGCACACCATGCTCTATGTCTGCTCGCGGTATCCGGCGTGCGACTCCTACGTGCGTGTCCACGCCGGCACGAAGATCCCCGTGGGTGAGTTGGCCAATCAGCCTTTGCGGACGCTTCGGCGGCAGGCTCATCACTATTTCGATCAAATCTATCTTTCCGGTCTGATGAGCAAGCAGGAGGCGTATCTGTGGCTTGCTCAGATCACCTGCACGCCGCAAAGCCGCGCCCATATCGCATGCATGGGCGAATATAACTGCAGGATCATTATCGAGGAGAGTCGGAGGCTGCTGGAGCAGCAGGCTATTCCCTATGTCGCTTTACCGGAATTGGAGGTGAGTCAGATTGAAACTTGATCAAGAACAGCAGAAAAAAGTGGAAGAGAATATGGGCCTCGTGGGCAAGGTGATCAAAGATAAAGTCCATGGGCTCGACCGGAACGGGATCTTCACCTATGAGGATTTATATCAGATCGGGTGTATCGGGCTGTGCAAGGCCGCCGCGACGGATCGCGGAAACGGCAGCTTTTCTACCTACGCCTATCGGCTGATCTGGAACGAGATCTGCGATGCTCTGATATCCGGCAACAGGCGCCAGGCCCATGAGATCCTGACGGATGAGGAACTCCCCTGCCCTTTGCACTCGGAGGAGGCCTCCGGTTCGATCGATCGCCTGGATTTGCAGTCCGCGCTGGGACATGCTTTTGATAACGCCCCGAACGGAATCAAGAAAGGGATCCGCGCGCTCTTCCTGATGGAGGCCGGATATTCCAGTTCGGATGCCGGGCAGGTTCTCGGTCTTCCGGCAAATTCCGTCCGAGCGCTTGCTTCCAAGGCCCGCGCCTATCTGCGGGCTCAGCCAGATTTCTGTGCCTTACGGGAGGTGGAACTCTATTGAAGAGATATATGAAGCTCCTGATCCCCCTGCTTTGTGTTGCTGTCACGCTTGGGATCTTTCGCTCTGTGTTGTTTGTCGGGTACGTGCCCAGCGAATCCATGGAGCCCACGCTCAAGCAAGGCAGTGTGTTCCTCGGCATTCGTCTGTACAAGGACATTCAGGTCGGAGATATAATCGTCTTTGTCCACGACAGGAAGCTGCTGGTGAAGCGCGTTGCCGCGACTGGAGGCGATACTGTTTCCATTCACGATGAAGAACATCTTGTTCCCGACGATCATTACTACGTCTTGGGAGACAACGCAGGCAACTCCTATGACTCCCGATTCTGGCCCTCCCCTTTTGTGCCCGAGAAGGATATTATAGCAAAAGTTCTGCATTGAATTAGCCCAGTGGCTTACTGGTAAGGATACCAGCAGGTCACCGGGCTTTTTTGTTTTGAACGGATTTCAAAAAATGAGAAGACACCATCGCAGTATGGCGAGCGTTTCAAATGCGCAACTTTTCTACCATGGTTCTGGCCATCAGATCGTCCATATAACATCTCCGAATTACGCTTCATATTCGATCCCAAAGTAGTCCAGAACCGCCTTGAAGTCATCCTGCATCAGCAGGCAGGTGTCGCGCAGATAACCGGGCATCTTGACCCATTCCTTCAGACCGCGGTAGTAGAACATTTTATGCCGGTCATCAATGATGAAGGGCACGATCCCGAAACGGAGGCACTCCTTGAACAGGATCAGCCTGCCTACACGCCCGTTGCCGTCCTGAAAGGGATGGATGCGTTCGAAACGAACATGAAAGTCAAGCAGATCCTCTAGATCCGGCTTAGGGCTGCTGTTATACCCTTTTAACAGCTTCGCCATGGCCGCGGGAACCTGGGCGGGGAGGGTCGTAGCCTGCCCGCCCACTTCATTCGGTATCTTTTTATATCCGCCTACGACAAACCAAGGCTGTCGGCTGTCACTTGTGCCGCTTTTGAGTGTACGGTG
>DGTA01000028.1:0-554 GCA_002394165.1 Lachnospiraceae bacterium UBA4348
TCAACGGATGAATTTGGTACTTGCAGACAGGGGTGCTGAATAAATACAAAAGCAGATCATTTATCTGATCTCCGCTCCGGCCGGCATGTCTTTTTCGGCCGTCAGCAGTGAGAGCCTGCCATCGGCGTCCTCGGCGCAAAGGATCATGCCCTCGCTGAGGATTCCCGCCAGCTTTGCGGGCTTCAGATTCGTGATCACGACGACCTTCTTGCCCACCATCTCTTCGGGTGAATAGTCGGCCTTGATGCCGGAGACGATCTGACGTGTCTCGCTTCCGATCTTCACCTGGCTGCAGAGAAGCTTTTTGGACTTTTTGACCGCCTCGCAGGAGACGATCTCGCCGATCTGCAGCTCAAGCTTTGCAAAATCATCGATGCTGATCTCCGGCTTGTTGTCGGGATTCACGGTATAAGCCGGTTCTTCGGCCGTCTCTTCCGCTTCACCGGATGCGGCCGCGTTCTGTGCGATCATGGCCTGCTGCAGCTCTTCCGCCTTTGCCAGCACTTCCTTCACGTCCAGACGGGCAAACAGGATCTCCGGCTTGTCCGTTACCT
>DGTA01000028.1:673-1543 GCA_002394165.1 Lachnospiraceae bacterium UBA4348
TTCAGCTGAGCCAGGATCTTTTCGGTGGTTTCCGGCATAAAGGACTTCAGAAGCACCGATCCGATGGTGATGCCTTCCACCAGATTGTAGAGAACGGTGGAAAGACGGTCCTTCTTCGCCTCGTCACGGGCCAGTACCCAGGGCATGGTCTCGTCGATATACTTGTTGCAGCGCTTGAACAGGTTAAAGATTTCGGTGATGGCGTCCGCCACACGGAGACGATTCATCTTTTCGTCCACGATGGCCGGGATTGAGAGCACGAAGGACTTCAGGTCATCGTCCACCGGCTCGGCAGCGCCCTTGTCCGCCACGACGCCGTCAAAATACTTGTTGATCATGGATACGGTACGGTTTACAAGGTTGCCAAGCGTGTTGGCAAGCTCGGAGTTGATCCGCTCCACCAGAAGCTCCCAGGTGATGACGCCGTCATTTTCGAAAGGCATCTCGTGAAGTACGAAATAACGGACTGCGTCCACGCCGAACATATTGACCAGGTCATCCGCGTAAAGAACGTTCCCGCGGGACTTGCTCATCTTGCCGTCACCCTGCAGCAGCCACGGATGGCCGAAGACCTGCTTCGGGAGCGGCTCCTCCAGAGACATCAGGAAGATGGGCCAGTAAATGGTATGGAACCGGATGATGTCCTTGCCGATCAGATGAAGGTCCGCCGGCCAGTTCTTTTTGTAATGATCCGAGCTCTGTCCGTCGGCGTCGTAACCGATGCCGGTGATATAGTTGGTCAGAGCGTCAAGCCACACATAGACCACGTGCTTCGGGTCAAAGTCCACGGGAATTCCCCATTTGAAGGAGGTCCTGGAAACACACAGATCCTGCAGACCCGGCTTCAGGAAGTTGTTCATCATCTCGTTC
>DGTA01000028.1:1590-5153 GCA_002394165.1 Lachnospiraceae bacterium UBA4348
GTTCATCATCTCGTTCTTGCGGGACTCCGGCTGGATAAATTCCGGATGGGTCTCGATATAGTCGATCAGACGGTCGGCGTATTTGCTCATCTTAAAGAAATAGGCCTCTTCCTGGGCTTTGACGACGGGACGTCCGCAGTCCGGGCACTTGCCGTCCACCAGCTGCGACTCGGTCCAGAAGGACTCGTCCGGCACGCAGTACCAGCCCTCGTAAGCACCCTTGTAGATATCACCCTTGGCGTACATCTTCTTGAAAATCTTCTGAACCTGCTTCTCGTGATCCTCGTCCGTGGTACGGATGAATTTATCATAAGAAGTGTTCATCAGATCCCAGATCCTTTTGATCTCGCCGGCCACATTGTCCACATATTCCTTGGGCGTAATGCCGGCGTCCGCGGCCTTCTGCTCGATTTTCTGGCCGTGCTCGTCCGTTCCGGTCTGGAAGAAGACATCATAGCCCTGCTGTCTCTTATAACGGGCGATGGCATCCGCCAGAACGATCTCGTAGGTGTTGCCGATATGCGGCTTGCCGGACGCATAGGCGATCGCCGTTGTGATATAATACTTTTCTCTCTCCATTTTCGCTGTTCCTCCGATTCATCATAAGCCGCACACCTGCGGTGCAAATCTGACAGAATCGTATCATATTTCATAAAATTTGTAAACCGCGTTCCGGAAACGCGAAATCCCTCAAAAACGGTACCGGAATTCCGTCCGTCAAGCACTCACTGAATTCCATTCAGCTTCGATTGACAACAGGCGGCTACCACCCGTGCCTTTGCAGCTGATCCAGAATGCCGGAAAAATCAACCTGACACCGTCCCTTCGAAATAGTCACTGGAACAGACCCTCGAAAATCATAGTTTTCGGGACTGTAATCCTCATCCTCAAAACAGTGTACTGTTACCCTGCGTTTCTGCGGATCCACGATCCAGTATTCCCTGACCCCCGCGTTCTGATATTTTCTGAGTTTCAGGATCAAGTCCTTCATCCGGGTAGCCTGCGAAAGGATCTCAACTACAAAATCCGGTGCCCCTTCGATGCGGCGCATGTCCGGATTCTCATAATTACAGACTGCCAGAAGATCCGGCTGAACCATGGTATAGTCATCCCTGTCCAGGCGGACGTCGCAGGGGGACAGATAGATCTCGCAGGGCATTTCATGTTCCTGCGCACACCTTTTAAGCTGCAGGTACATTTCCCCGAGAATGAGCTGATGGCGCCTGGTTGGTGCGCCCATGTTGTAAAAGGTGCCGTCGATCAGCTCTGCACGGATATCCTCCGGCAGAGCATAATAGTCATCCAGTGTATGCAGCTCCTGTCGTTTTGCAGCTCCGTACCGTCCGCTCTCCTCACGCAGTATGCTTCCCGGAGCGTTCAGGCCGGCAAACAAGCCGTTTCTCTTTGCCTCTTCCTCCCGGAAGACCTTTTCGATCGCATCCATGGTCAGCTTCCTGGGCGCCTTCGTGGTACCGCTGAAGATCTTCTGCACCGTCCCCAGGGGAACGCCCGAAGCCCTGGAAATCATCTCGGCGGTCAGTCCGTACCTGCGCTTTTTTTCTTTCATTTCTTCTGTCGTCATAGGGTCTTCCTCCCGGAATCTCTGCATACAACGCATTGTCTTCTCTTTTATTGATTCTGCATCCATGATATCATTTCAGATATCCGTTTGTCAACCGTTGTCTTTCCAAATGGAAATATATTTCCATTTGGACATTTTTCATTTCCAGGCATACTGAAAATTGACCACATCCCCTGTTTGTTATACAATAGAAGCCAGCAACCGAAAGAAGGGAGAACTAAAGCTTTTATGATTTGTGATACCATCCTCGAGGCTATCGGGAACACACCTCTTATAAGACTGAACCACATGACCAGACCCGGCAGTGCCGAAATTCTGGTCAAGTTTGAAGGACTGAATGTCGGCGGCTCCATCAAGACCCGCACGGCATACAATATGATCCTGGATGCCGAAGAAAAAGGCATTCTGAAAAAAGACTCCGTGATCGTGGAACCCACCAGCGGAAACCAGGGCATCGGACTGGCTCTGATCGGAGCGGTCCGCGGATACCAGACGATCATCATCATGCCGGACTCCGTAAGCGAGGAACGCCGCAAGCTTGTCCGTCATTACGGCGCTCAGGTACTGACCGTCCACGACGACGGCGACATCGGAAAAGCGATCCAGGGTTGTGTAGACCTGGCTTTTACGCTCCAGAAAAAAAATCCGAAGATCTTCATTCCGCAGCAGTTCGAAAATCCGGCAAACGTGGAGGCCCAGGTTGAGCATACCGCCCGGGAGATCATGGAACAGGCCGGCCGCCGCATTGACGGCTTCTGCTCCGGCATCGGAACCGGCGGGACCATCACCGGCATCGGCAAGGCTTTGAAAAAAGGAAATCCTGATATTGAGATCTGGGCCGTGGAGCCGGAGCACGCTGCCATTCTTTCAGGCGGCAGCATCGGAACCCACATCCAGATGGGAATCGGCGACGGACTGATCCCGCCCATCCTGGACCGGGAGATCTACAGCCACATCCACATCGTAACCGATCAGGACGCGATCCAGACAGCCAAAAAGCTGGCGGCCCGCGAGGGCATCATGTGCGGCATTTCCAGCGGGACCAATGTCGCTGCCGCCATTCACCTGGCCGAAAAGCTCGGCCCGGGAAAAACCGTCGTCACGGTTCTGCCGGACACGGCGGAACGGTATTTTTCCACCCCGCTGTTTGAAGGAGAATGATCAGAATCAGCAGCCGGGGAATCTTTAAACTCAGGGAGGTAAAATGAAATGATGCAGACAGGCAATTTGAGACAGGCCAAGCTCAGGCTGATGAACGACCCCGAACTGGTCCGGCTGCTGGTCCGCTGCGGATGGAGCGAGATCATGCTTGATCTGGACGACGACGCCGAACCGGACGTATGCTTCTCCGATGAAAACAACGACGGCGACATCGATACCATCTCGATCGATCTTACCGGCAACGGCGAGTTCAACCTGTTTCTCCACGATGCGGACGGCAGCGGGCATCCGGATACCATCTTCTATGCGGATGACGGATCAGATCACCTGGAAACGCTGGCCTCCGGCTCCGAGGTGGAAGAAAAACTGAAAAGCATCTCACAGCATCTGTACGACCTTCTGCTTTCCGACGATATCCCGCAGGAACAGATGGCAGGGTCTCTTGAGGATCTCCGGAACTTTCTGAAGGAAGACCTGACGACGCTGCTGAACGAAGTCCACAACATCGCCGCTCCCGAATCACAGACCGGGGCCGATATCGTCTGCCGCTTCCTGGAAGACGCCGGCGTCTATTATCTGGCGACTGCAGAGGGGGACCAGCCCAGAGTACGTCCCTTCGGGACCATCCTTCTGTACGAAGGACACCTTTACATCCAGACCGGAAAGGTCAAGGACGTTTCAAAGCAGCTCGCTGTCAATCCCCGTGCAGAGCTCTGCGCCTTCTTAAACGGAACCTGGCTTCGTCTTTCCGGAACCCTTGTAAATGACGACCGGATCGAAGTCAAGCAGGCCATGCTGGACAAATACCCGAACCTCGGCA
>DGTA01000028.1:5288-6024 GCA_002394165.1 Lachnospiraceae bacterium UBA4348
GCCATATTCAGCTCCTTTACCGCAGCACCGGAAATCATAGAACTGTAACAAAGGGGGGACGTCCGCAACGGACGTCCCCCCTTGTATCTGCGCGATAAGGCCGCTTTCGTTCACGCATCCCCCATCGGCATCTCGAACTCATCTCCGGCCGGCACTTCCTCCTCGTCCCCGGTCTCCTCGACCACGGCCGGAATAAACTCATCCATGTACACATCCTCGGCGGCCCCGTTCAGAAGCGCCGGCAGATTCAGGATAATGCCGTCCATGTTATAAGGAATCTCCAGCTTTACGGCACTTCCCACCTTTTTGGAATCCTTCTTGGGCGTAATGTGCAGCTCCATACTGAACTTCTGTCCCATGGTGCTGACCATTCCCCTGTCCTCTTCGCCGAGCTTGGCCACCTTCTCGCCGTTCACCAGCACATCGATCTTGTAATACGGCTTGTAGACGGTTCCGTCTTCGGCTTCCAGAGTCTTGTTGTCAAAATAGATGGTATGGCCGCGTCCGATCACGAACATCACGGCCGCAATACCGATCAGGATCGCCAGAGCGAGGATCCTGAACACGATTTTTCTGACCTTCATGTCTCAGCCCTCCCCCTTCTGCGCTTCAGCCAGCTTCTTGCCTTCCGCGCTCTTGGCTCTGCGCTTGTTGGTCTCGTACATGACGAGTGCCACCGTGATGACGGCGTACGAGACAAACACGCGGAAATATTCACCGATCATGGAGTCGCCGG
>DGTA01000067.1 GCA_002394165.1 Lachnospiraceae bacterium UBA4348
TCCATAATACAATCTCTCTTTTCTTCGTATTTTCATTTCTTATCGGCCTTTCCCCGGCGCTTGCCGTAGGGATATTTCACCAGCGCATGGGATTCGAGACGCTTTTTCTGTCTGTCGATCTCCGCTTTCAGCTCTCTCATCTCATCGCTGGCCGCGGCTTCATCATAAAGCAAGCCGATCAGCTCATCCTGCTTTCCGATAAGGTCGGCTCGGATCATATGCACCGGTTCAAGGCCGGCTGCAACTTTCTCTGCCCGCTCATCCATTCGCTTCTCAGCTTCCGCGCGGACACGCTCCGCTTCTTCCCTGATCCGGGCAAGCCGTTTCTGTATGCGCTCGGTCCGATAGACCACCTCAGGATACGCATCGGCGAAACGTTTGTGGAAATACGACCTGTTCGTCAGCAGCTGGCGCACTTCCTTGCTGATCTCCTCAGTGTTGTCCGCCTCGGAACTGTCGACTCCGATCTTGACCAGCTTCAGCACAAAGTAGGAGATCACAAAGTCAACAGCAATGATCACCACCAGCACCGAGGCGATCACTTCCCTGACCCGCAGCGGAATGCTGTCAAGGACCTTGTAGATCACCGGATTGAAGATATGCATGATCCCCACACCGGCCAGACCGAACAGGATCAGATTTCCGATCCAGACCCTTCCGTGCAGGTTCATGGGTTTGGTACTGTAATCCCACCAGCGCGCATGAAAGATCTTTTCCAGGACCAGACTCGTAAAGTATTCTACCGCGCCGCAGATCACAAAGGACAGCGTAAAGGTCATGACCAAGCCCGACTCCACGCTGGCCAGATTGCCTACGACAACAGTGATCAGCACTACGCCGGAGCCATAGATCGGCAGCACCGGTCCGGTCAGAAAGCCCCGGTTGATAAACCGGTGATACTGCCTGTATTTAAGAATGACCTCCATGCACCAGCCCGCGAAGGCATAGATGAAAAACAGCAGAATGATGTTTATCCAGTACTCCATAACAATTTCCCTCTTCTATTCTTGTTTCTGATCCAGACCGCCTGCCGCAGTGACGCCCTTTCCTGTGTTCGGTACGACAGAAGAATACACGATGTCTGCCGCAAACAAAGCCAGAAGGACTCCGCACACCGGCCACAGGATGCGCTGTTTTGCCTGCTCGAGCAGGTCATCGATCAGAGGCGCCGCGGCATAAACGACCGCCATACCTCCAATTCCGAACACCAGCAGGCCTTCTGCACAGATGCGCCCGTTCAGGTTCAGGTAATATCCGGTGTAATCCCACCAGCGCCGGCCGTCGTGCACGATCTCCAGTATCCACGAAGTCAGGTATTCTACGGTCCCGCAAAGCACCACGATCAGCCAGAACTGTGTAAACGCTCTCGTCCGGAAACGATAAAGCACGATCAGGATCAGGAGCATCCCTCCCCCGTAGATGGGAAGCCATGGTCCGTGGAGAACACCCCGGTTTACGAATTCACCTGTCTGGAGAAGATGTAATACGACTTCCCAGGTCCACCCAAATACACATCCGATAAAAAACAGCAGGATGAGTGAGGTCAGTGCATAATGGCGAAGATATCCTCCGTCCTCCCATTTCTTTCTCCTGTGCTTTTCCTGTATGGGGAAGAGCCTGGTTGGATAGGTTTTTCCTTCAAGCGCATCGGCGTAAAGGCGGATCGTCTGATCAGTCCTCATCCAGTCCCGGTAGTCTTTTTCTGCCCTGTCATACGAAGGCACGATCCCGAAATATTTCTCCAGGAAACCCCAGAAGCCTTTTCTGACCTGCGGCTGCGGACGGGTTGATCTGGAGAGACTGTCGATCTCCGCGTAGGCAGCGGTCAATGCCGCCTTTCCGGGCAGTTCAAAAAGATAACGGTCATTCAGTTTTTCCGTTCCCTCCACCTTATTCTCAATGGAGGTCTTCCTCACACTGGCATAATACTCCGCAAATGCGGCTTCCCTGTAAGGATTGACAAACAGCATGCCGGCCACTCCTCCGGTCGCAAGCGAAAGGATCGTCCAGGGCAAAAGTGAGAATTCCAGCAGAAACGCCTCCCATTTATGACCCTTCATCATGCGCTGTGACAGACGGACAGCCTCCATGGCTGAAAGATCCGGGTTCTCCGCGGTCAGGTACGGCACAAGAAAATAAGCATACCGTTTGATGGGATACATTACTATGGTAAACATCCACATATACGTCAGAAGCATATACAGGGCCAATGTGAGCGAAGCCTTCACATGCTTTCTGATCCTGTAGAGAAATACAAACCGGGAAAACGGGACCTTTTCATAAAGGCGCCCCTCCAGAAAGACCCGGCTGCAGCACACTCGGTATACATTGCCGATGAACAGCCAGAAAGCGAACATCAGCACAAAACCAAGCACTGAAAGCAGGATCACCGATGTTTCCTGTGATCCCAGGATGGTATCGATCAGTGTCAGCAGGTTAAACAGCAGGGCCCCGGATGCGACCGTATTCACAACGGAGGAGAGCACTCCCCTGGAATGGCCAAGCTCAATATCCCCGATATAAGTATCCTCGCCCGTATACACATCCATCCTGTGCTGCACCGAATGGATCGCGCCATCCAGATCCCCGTTGATAATGTCATTGAAAACGGACATTTCCCCGGAAGTAGTGCCAACCCCCAGCGCAGGGGCCGCAGTGTTTATTATCCCCTCCTGCGCTCTCCGCCTCAGCTGCAGCACCTGAAGAGAATTCGTATATTCCGTTCCCAGGATCGCTGCCAGAAGGCAGGCTGCCACAAAGACCCAGTAATGTGATCTTAATGCCTGTCTTGCTCTCTTTCGGATTTCTTTGCGTTCAGTCATATCATCTTCCCCGCCAGATTGAGATTTGCCTCAGGGGCCGCTGCATCCTGCAGCAGATCGTCCCAATTCCATGCGATATGCATGGGTTTTGTAAAGTCAACGCTGATCCACTGACTCACTCTGACTCACTCTGTCAGCAGTTTCTCCAGCCGCTGTTTATACATGCCGTTGTCCACCTGTGTGATCACCGTGCAGTTTGGCTTGCTTTTCCCGTAATAATCACCGTCAAATCCCGGGCCCATGCCGGCCAGGATCCCGCCGTCATAAAAGATCACCTGTCCGTAGGTCTCATTGTGCTCGGTACAGACATGAGAAACGCAGGGGGATGAACTGACGATCACATCTTCCCAGAGCATGGGAGCCAGAGAGACCGCGTCAGGAAGATCGATGCGCCGCTCCCCTCCGATCCCGAGGCAGAACTGCGCGAGCTTCTCGTTGCATCTGACAGCATAGGCGGCCGCCTCCTTTCCGGAAGCGAGCAGTCTTTCGGTGTCCTCGTCGAACCAGGCCGCCTCGGATGTACAAAGGTCATAGCCGCCCACATACACATGGACGCCGAAATCCATCATGATCCGGTATGCCTCCGGATCGGCATAGACATTGAACTCGCTGACCGGCGTCGTATTTCCTCTGCCGTGCAGCCCGGTGGTCCCCATGGTCCAGATGCATTTTACATGCTTCATCACATCCGGCTCTTTCATCATGGCCAGTGCCACGTTTGTCACCGGTCCGATCACCGCCAGCTCGATCTCATCCGGATATTTCCTGACATATTCGATGATCGCGTCGCAGGCATGGATCCCCTCCTGCGGTGAGACACTGGGATGGATCAATCCACAGTCGGACATGCCGTCGTCCCCGTGCACATTTCTCGCATGGACACGGTCTCTCATCAGCGGGCGGTCAGCCCCCACATAGGCCGGCGGAACATTCTCCGCTCCCACCGCGATCTCGGCCGACATCAGGCAGTTCAACGTTGCCTGTTCCACCGGCACATTGCCGCTCACCGTTGTCAGCGCAACCACCTCCACAGAGGGATCACGAAGACACATCATGATCGCGACCGCATCATCCGAACCGGTATCGGTATCAATGATTATCTTTCTCATTTTTTCTCCTCCCAACTGGAACAGGGTGAGTCAGGAGACGTGTCCCCTGACTCACCCTGACACACACTAACTCATTGACTCACTCTGTCATTCCTGTCCCGGATGAGCTGCCATCACGTGATTCCTGTAGTCATTTCCTTCTTCGAACCACTCGCCGCAGTACTCGCACTGCACCTTGCCGGCATACAGATCTTCCATCGTATGAGCCAGCTGGTGCTCCCTGAATGCATCGTTCGGCTCGAACCACTGGCCGCAGTATTCACACTGTACCAGGCCTTCGGTCTGATCGGTATTCGTGTGGGCTGCCATCACATGGTTCCTGTAATCGTTTCCTGCTTCGAACCACTCGCCGCAGTACTCACACTGTACCTTCTCAGTCGCTTCGGTCTGTGCTTTTTCCGTGCTCTTTGCCGCCGGCTGCGATTCAGAAAGGAAACCGGCAGAGACATAAGCCGGTGCCCCATTATACTGGATCTGGTACCATCCGAAATCCGCTCCGTCCTTGGTGACCGCACCGTTCACCGTCACAGACTCTCCGTAATAAATGGCGCCGACAACGGCCTCATCCGTGGAACAGCCATTGCGCACATTCAGCTCATCCGTTGTCACGTAATAAGTCGCGTTGATCGCACGCAGGCCGAACTGGCTGCTCTGAGCCTCCGTTTCCTTCTGGACAGCCGTCTTTGTATCGAATTTCAGGACCTTGATCGTCCCGATCGCCTCCATGACATTGGTCAGCTCCTCCTGGGAAGCAGCCAGTCCCTTCACGACAAAGACTTCATTCCTGGTGGATACGAATGCCTGATACACCGCCCCGAAATCATTTCCTGCCACATCCACGGCCGGCAGGCTTTCGCCGTTGCTCAGGTGATCGACCGTGATCGTATTTTTACCGTCTGAGATCACGAACCAGTAATTCGGATCCACGGTCTCTTTCCACTCATCCCCGGGTGCGGTGATCGACAAAACACCGTCAGCCGTGGTGATCTCAGCAGCACAAACATAAGATGAAGCAGCCATGACCGCAGCTGCAGCAAACAATAAGATCGTTTTTCTCATAGATAGAACCTCCTTCTAAATATTTATATTCCAAAATCATTATACCCCGGCAAAGCCGAAATTCAAAATAGAAAAAACCTGCCGGAGCAAGCGCTCCCGCAGGTCTGTTTTCAAAAAACATGCAAAAAACACGGTTACCGTCTGATGTCAAAAACATCCGCCAGGCCGGTCAGCTCAAACACTTCCATGATCTCCGCGCGAGGATTGAGAATGATCATCTCTCCGCGGCCCATCAGTTTTTTATGGGCGCCCAGCAGCACCCTGATCCCCGATGATGAGATATACTGAAGATCCGTCAGATCCAGCACCACTTTGTCAGCTGTCTCCAGTTCGGGGGCCATTGCCTTCTCCAGTTCGGGGGCGGAGAGGGTATCCAACTCCCCGGAAACATTAAATGTCACCGTTGATCCCTGTCTTTCTTTTTGGACCACCATATCAGTTTACTCCTTTTCTATCTCAAAACACGCTTGAACCGAAGCCGGAACTGCTATTGGAGTCATTATACCTAAAAACCCTGTCTTTGTGAAGCCTGTACGGAAAAAAGGCCGCCGGCAGTACCGGCAGGCCAACGCTGATTGAATTCATTCTGATTTTTAGTATAATAATTGCATTGTTAGGAAAGGATCTGCCTATGTATTCAAAAGAACCGCTCGTCAATCCGAAATCACAGTATTATGTCTATCTTCCGAGCACGATTGCCGCAAAGGTCTACCTGTATCCTGTCATTACAGGCAAATTCACCTATGAGCCGGGATATTACCTGAAGAGGGCCAACTATGACAATTACCTGCTCATGTATATAGACTCCGGCCAGCTGACGCTGGTTTATAACGGAAAGGAGCAGATCGTTACGGAAGGAAAGATCGTCCTCTTAGACTGCCGCCTGCCTCATGAATACGGGAACAAGGCCGACCAGCCCCTCGTGATCTCATGGCTGCATTTTACCGGCGTCCTGGCTGACCAGTTCTATCATCTGGCCACCGACGGCGGCGGCAACGTCATTACGCCGCCCAATCCGTATCCGTTCAGCCATACGCTGGAAAAGATCTACCGCCTGTTTGCCAACAAGGCTCCCATCCGCGAGGCGGATATGTCTCGGTATATCACATCGATGCTTTCCGATCTGATCACCATCCACCCGGATATGCCCGGCGAGGTCTCCCGGTCGGAGGTCATCGAAAATGCCATGGCTTATGTCAATGAACACTTTAAAGAAGCGATCTCCCTTCAGAACATTGCCGGTCACGTCTCGCTCAGCCCTTACTATTTCACCAGGCTGTTTACAGCGGAGACCGGCTTTACACCGCACAGGTTCCTGATCGCGACCAGGATCGGCTTTGCCAAATACCTGCTTCAGAGCGGTGAGATGTCCATCAAGGAGATCGCTTTTCAATCCGGATTTTCTTCCGAGAGCGCCTTCTGTTCAACCTTCCGCAAGTGGGAAGGTGTCACGCCCGGCGCTTACAGAGACAGGATCAGGCTGATGTAATGATCACTCAGCATCCTTGCCCATAACTTCTTTGTAGTTTTCAGGAGTAACGATGATAGCGTCAACAGCGGTCTCCATTTCGGGCTCTTCGCCGTTGATCATCTGCATAAGGACATTGACAGATCCTTCGCCGACCTGCAGGGAGGAGAAGTAAGCCGCAGCCTTCATGCAGGTGCCGTCAGCGCCTTTGTCATTCCATTCGTCTTTAGCCATGTAGGCACCAAGTCCGACTACGCATGCATCAGCATCCAGGCCCTGGGTCTCAAGTGCACGGCAGGCACCGATGGTTCCTTCTTCGTTGGCACCGGTCACGAGCCAGGTCTTGATCTCGGGATGAGCGGTGAAAACAGCTGCGGAAGCGGTGTTGCCCTTATCGGTGGTTCCGTCATAGTCAGCATAGAAAATGCGCTCTTCCGGGAAATCCGGGCACATCTCGGTGAACTTGTCATATTCGCCCTCAGCACGCGGTACGCAGCTGGAAACGGTATCCATGGTCATGATCAGGAGACCGGTGTCTTCCTTGTCAAGCAGCTCGTTCTCGATGGCATAGTTGGCGATCCACTCACCGTTTGCAGCACCGATCACATAGGCATTGATGCCTACCCACGGAGCCAGCTTGTTTCCGTCCGCATCCTGCAGGGCATCATCGGCGGCGACCATCGGGATATCACCGGCGGCGTCAAGAGCAGCCTGGGACAGGGTCTGGTCCGGAATACAGGTCACGATACCGGTGGCATGGTTGGCGACCGCATTGTCGATAGCCTTCAGATACTCTTCCGGATTCATCTTGGCGTCGACATAAACGAATTCTCCGCCCAGAGCTTCCACGGCGTTCTTGGCCGCTTCGCCTTCATCGATGAACCATGTCTGATCACCGGCTTTGTAGATACCGTAAACCAGCAGATCTTCCTCTGCCATGACTGTCATGGAAGCCATTCCGGCGACCATCGCTGCTGCCAGCACGAGACTCATCATTTTTCTTTTCATTTTGTTTCCTCCTTTAATGAAGTTAAACAGTTACCCAACAGTTACATTCTTACTTAATTTATGTCAAACTCCTTCCCGGAGTCCTGACATCATTATTTGATATTCTTCATGGCTGCTTCGAGCAGTTCCTTCTCTCTGCGCTGCTTGCGGATATAGTCGGATGTCAGCGCGAACAGGAGCAGCGCGCCTCTGGCTACATACTGCCAGAAGGTGGAGACGTTGACCATGATCAGGCCGGTGTTGAAAGCCTGGATAAGGATAACACCCAGGACGGTTCCGAACATGCCGCCCACACCGCCGGCAAAAGAGACGCCGCCGAGGATGACCGCCGTGATAGCATCGAACTCAAGGTTGACGTTCGCTGCCGGCTGTCCGGAATTCATTCTCGATGAGAACACGATGCCGCCGATCGCCGTAAGCACACCGATGATCACAAAGCAGGTCGTGATGATGCGCTGGGGATTAAGGCCGGCCAGCCTGGCCGCTTCCTTGCTGCCGCCGATCGCATAGACGCTTCGTCCGAAACGGGTCCTCGACAGGATGAAGCCGAACACGATGAATGCGAAGATCATCAGCCATACGGAGAGCGGGATCGTCAGGATGCGCATCTTACCGATCGCGAGATACGCCTTGTTGCTGATGGAGATCGGTTTGCCGTCACAGATTATGTAGGCAAAGCCTCGCACAATGTTCTGCGTGACCAGGGTGGCGATGAACGCTTCGAGCTTGATGCTGTTGACCATCCACGCATTGAACAGTCCCGCCGCCACACCGGCTGCCAGGACGATCAGGATCGCCGGCACGATCGGCAGGCCCTTCGAGAGCAGCAGCGCAGCCAGCGTTCCGCAGAAAGCTGCCAGTGAACCCGGAGAAAGATCATTCTGGCCGGCGATGATCAGGTAGGTATGTCCCACGGCGACCAGTCCCACCAGGGAGGCGGCGATCATCAGGTTGACGATGTTCGTCCATGAAAAATAGTTTTTGTTGAGAGCCGTAAACAGGACAAACACGATCACGATCGCGACCAGCAGGATGAGCTTGTCACCGCCGATGATGCTCAGTATGCCCTTTTTTTCCTTCCTGTTTTCCATATCACTCTTCCCCCATCATTCCAAGACTCAGCAGCTTGTCCTCGGTTGCCTCTTCCCTCTTCACCTCGCCGACGATCCGCAGGGATTTCATGACGATGATCCTGTCGGACAGTCCAATGACCTCCGGCATCTCCGAGGAGATCAGGATCACGCCCAGGCCCTGCCTGGCGAACTCACAGATCATACTGTAAAATTCGGATTTGGCGCCGACGTCGATGCCCTTGGTCGGCTCATCCAGGATCAGGACCTTCGGGTTCGTCCCCACGCCGCGGGCGACGATGCACTTCTGCTGGTTTCCGCCCGAGAGCTCAACGATCTTTTTGTCCGGCGACGGAGTCTTGATCCGGAACTCTTCGATGCCCTTTTTCGCCTCCATGGCTTCCTTGCGGGCTGAAATGATCCCCAGTCCGTTTGAGTTGCGGTCCATCAGGGCGATATTGATGTTCCCGGCCACGCTCAGGTTGCTTAAGATCCCCTGGAGCTTCCTGTCCTCTGGAACCAGCACGATGCCGTTGTCCATAGCTTCCTTCGGGGAGCGGTTGGCCAGTTCCTTTCCTTCCAGGATGACCTGGCCGCTCTTTCTCTTGTCGGCGCCGATCACAGCTCGCATCAGTTCGGTCCGTCCCGCTCCGACGAGTCCCGAGAAGCCAAGCACCTCTCCCTTATGGAGCACAAAGGAATTTTCCTTTACATAATCGGAGGAAACACCTTTGACTTCCAGAAGGACCTCTCCGATCCGGTCATTTCTTTTCAGATCCGCGAAGATATCGCCCAGGTCACGGCCAACCATCATCCGGATCATCTGCTGCTCGGTCACTTCTCCGACCTTGACGGTATCCACATAGCGTCCGTCCTTGAAGATAGCCACCTTGTCCGCGATCTCCTCGATCTCCGCCATACGGTGGGACACATAGATGATGATCTTTCCCTGTGCCTTCAGCTTCCGGATGACTTCGAACAGGCTCTCGATCTCCGCATCGGAGAGGGATGCGGTGGGCTCGTCAAAGCAGATGACCTTTAAGTTGTCCCTGCTGTAGGCCTTCATGATCTCGACCATCTGCTGGTAGGCGATGCTTAAGTCTTTTACTTTGTCTGTCGGCGAGATCGGCAGCCCGAAATCACTGATGATCGCGGCGGCCATCTGATTGGCCTTCCTGGTGTCGATCACTCCCAGCCGGCGGCTGGCCGGCATCCTTCCCAGATAAATGTTCTCCGCAACGGACAGTTCCAGCAGAATCTGCCTCTCCTGATAGATGATGCTGATCCCCTCCTCGATCGCCTCGTGGGGGGAGGAGAACTTCTTCTGCTCACCATCCAGCCAGTATTCTCCGCTGGTCGGCTGGTAGTCGCCGTTTAAAACTTTCAGCAGCGTTGACTTGCCGGCCCCGTTCTCTCCCAGAAACGCGAGCACCTCGCCGCCATATGCTTTAAAGTTGATATTGTCCAGAGCCTTCACACCGGGAAAGTACTTGGAAATGCCTTTAAATTCAAGAACACTGCTCATACTTTTTTCTCCGTTCAGAATATTGACCCAAAATGCTCATATATAAATTTTATAACGTGTCGGTGCAAGATACTATTCAATAAATTGCTAAAAGATATCAAAAAATTGCTCTATTACATCATTTTGTCATCATTGCATATAATATTGCGTTCTGGTGCGACGGATCACGTGTGGTGACCTTGCCGAAATAGTCAGCCGCTTTCTCTTTATCGCCAAGTCCCAGGCATCCCAACCCCATCAGATAGTAACAGTGCGCTTCGTTTCTCTTTGTCAGGTCATCCTCAAAGATCAGGAAGTCGGGCAGGGAGACCGCAAAGTAGTCGATCTTCACCTCATCGTTCACATGGGTCTCTCCGTAGTCGATCAGCTTGTTGAAGCAGGCGCAGGCACTGCGGTGCTCTCCCAGCTTTTCATAGGCCAGTCCTTTATAGAGGATCATGTCCGCCGGCTGGTCATAATAGTACATCATTCCGGCAGGCTCATCCGTTCCGAGCGTCGCTTTGCGGTAGCATTCGATGCTGTCCTCTTCCCCCAGGGCTTCCTTAACAGACCCGAGCAGGTACCAGATATGATTGTCCTTCGTCCCCTCGAGACGGCCTTCTCCGAGGTTCAGCGGATACTCCAAAGACCGCTTGAGCAGTTCCTTCGCTTCGGCGTATTTACCCTGTGCGATCTTTTCCTTCGCCATCTCAACGTTGCATACTTTGTACTGGGCGGAGATCTTTCCCTCCGCTCCTTCCCACGGGCGGAAGGTGTGTCCCATGATCACCTCATAGCAATCCCGGTATCTTCCGACACTGTTAAGGAGTGTCACATACTCGATCATCAGATCGTCGCGGATCCCGACCAGATCTGCCGCGTATTTTTCGTACGCCTCCAGTCTTCTTTCGGGTGTGTAACCCAGCTTTTTATACAGCTGGTCAAGCTCCAGGAAAACACGGGCATCACAGCGGTTGAGCCCGAACGCCTTCTCCATCTCTTCCAGAGCCTTTTCCCGGTCGCCGCGCTTATTGTAATAAGCGATCGACAGGTTGCGGTGCACAGTTGCAAAACCGGGTTCCTCATCTCTGGCGCTCTCCCAAAGGGCGATCGCTTTTTCGAACTGAAGCTTGTCATAGTACAGGCAGCCCAGGTAATAAGCCGCTTTGGGAGACGGCACATCTGAAGCGATGGCCGCTTCCAGGACAGCAATGTCCTCCAGCTTGTTCGGGAAGCAGTAAGCGCTGTCGGCTCTTTCCGCCGCGGCAAAAGCCTTGTCCGCTTCATCCTCTCTTCCCAGCAGCTGCAGGTACGCACCCGTATAGTAGTAAAGCATGGGCGTTCCGGCGCTGCAGCTTCCCAGGACATCCAGCGCTTCCTCATAGAAGCCGGCCTCGGCATAGTCCCTGGCGATCATCAGGAAATTCTCATGGAAGCCGCGCATCAGGGCGGTCAGTTCTTCCTTTCCTTTGCCGGTCAGCGCAGCTTTTTCAAAGCCCGAGAGGAAATCAAAGCGGTCAACGGCCAGGTTTTCTTCGATCCAGGCAGCCGCCTCTTCCCGGCGTCCGAGTTTCCGCAGCAGCACGGCCTTCAGGCCCCTGGCCTTGATATTGTGAATATTCTTGACCAGTCCCTTTTCAACCAATTCAAGGGCTGCTTCATATTCGCCTCGCATGGATGCGATCGCCGCCAGGTAATAGTAGGACATCTCCTGCTGCTCACTGCTCCAGGCGGCCTTGTAAAACGCATCGTAGGCGTCATCGAACCTGCGCTGCAAAAACAGGGAAAGTCCCAGGTTGTAATAGGGCTCGCTCGTATAAGGATTGGGGTTCTTCCAGGTGATCCGCTTAATGGCGTTCCTGAAATGATCCTCCGCCTTTTCAAACTGTCCCCTTCGCAGCAGAAGGCTGCCGTAGGCATTGTTTATCCTCGAATCGAGCGGATCCCGCTTCAGGCCTTCAAGATAGTAAGGATCGGGCAGATAGGTGGCATGCCTGTACTGCTCGATATGAAGTCCGGTTAGGAAAAGCTCCTCGTTCGTCCTGATCTGGTCCGGTTCAAGCGCCGCCTCTGCCGGCTCTGCCTTTTTGGGAATGCCCTGGTCTTTGGGCTGGTACTCGACCAGGATCCGTCCGCTCTTTCCATCGCTCACCGTGACCTTCAGGCTGCTCTCTTTCACCGGGCCGACCGGAACGGTCTTTTCAAAGATATCCACCGGAGAGAGTACGCACTCTTCCGAGAAGATCTCCTTGCCATCGAGCGTCAGCGTTACCTTCGCCTGTTCAAACCGGGAGGTGGCATAGGCGCATACATGGGCGCCGTCCTCTTTCAGTTCCAGGTTGACCATCGCGTCGATGGTTGCGTTCTTTACATAGCCCACCTGCTTGTAGGGCATGAAATACTGGCGGAAGGTCTTTTCCTCAAAGGGTTTGAGCCAGGTAAAGTCAGGCTGGTTGTCCGTATAAACGCCGGTCATCAGCTCAATGTACGGGCCATCCTCATCGGTAAGGTTCCGGTCCCACGCTTTTCCGAAATCACCGCAGCCCCAGGTCCACTGCTTCTTGCCGGGGGAGAAATGGTGATCGGCCACATGGAGGATGCCGGCCTGCTTGCCGTAATCATAGCCTCCCACGAAATCATAGTCCGACTTCTCCGCCATATAGGAGGTCGGAACGGGAATATTCTTATAGCGGGAGATGTCCACGCCTTCACTGTAATCGTGCTTGTAATAGACGCCCGTAGCGATCGGGAACCGGGAGACATCGCGCTTCCCGTGATCCATCACGTTGTGAACATCGGGCGGGAAGACCGACTGGGTATTGTCGTTTACCGCCACCGCGGGATTTGCCCACCACAGGAAGGTCTGCGCCGTTGCGGTGCGGTTGTAGAGCTGGCCCCGGATCTCAATGTATGCTTTGTCCGGATAGAGGGTAAAACCGGTGATCCCCTTCGTCCCGTACATCTGGTCCACGTCATGGATCAGCAGCGTCTTCGAACCGTCTTCATTTTCCACGATCAGATGGTCCGTGGGCATGAAGGTGGTCGGCCGGTGATGCTGCGGCCAGTTGAACTCGATCCCGCCGGAGATCCAGGGACCTGTCAGTCCGACCAGTGCCGGCTTGATCACCTGGTTGTAATAGACGAAATCGTATCCGTTCGTTTTATCGTAAGCGCGCTGGATGCGGCCGCCCAGCTGGGGGAGCACCATCACGCGGATATACTCGTTCTCAAGATAAACAGCGTCATAAACCTTATCCGTCTTCACGGGACTGATCGTCTCTGTGGTCGGATACGGATAGACCTTGCCGCAGCTTCCCTGGTAGACTCTCTTTTCCAGGAACATCGGGTTTTTGTCCGGCGCTCCCACTTCATAGGTCGGGATCGTAACCTGTTCTTCCCAAATTCTGACTTCTGACATTTTTCTCCTCCCGTCACCTGACATCCGGTTCAAATTCATAAACTCCGTTATCGCAAATATCCAGCGGCAGATCGCGGCTTTCCGTCACATAAAAACTGGGAAGCTTCCCGCCCTCTGCGAAGATCCCCTCTCCGTGAGGGATACCAGCTTTCATCACAAAGAAGCTGACCTCCGGATCATTAAATCTTGCTCTGACCAGATAAAAATCTTCTTCCGAAAGAGTCTCGGCGCGGACCTTCTCAAGATAATCCTCCAGGTTCATCCGGGCGACCAGGATATACATCGGCATCGCATCGTTATGTCCGATCAGCAGAAACTCTTCCTGGTCCGGATGGGTGCCGAAGCCCGGAAAGCCCTTCCGGTTCACTGTGATCGCAATGATCTTGTGCGGCCCGTAGCCCTCCTTCCCCTCGTAGAGAGCGAAAGCATCCGTCACTCCGGGAGGTGTATCAAGAATATCATCGTGTCCCGGGGAAAGCCGCATGATCAGGCCTTCCTTCTCCATCTGTTCCATCAGTGCCGGTGTCATTTCCCTGACAGGCAGTTTCAAAATCTTTTTCTCCATCTTTCCGCGCCCTCCTCGAACAGATAACCCTTTCATCAAGGAAATTGTACGTCCTGAACCCGGAAATTACATTAGAGAAAGTTGCCATGGTATATAAAAAAATTGCTGAAAGGAGGGGCCTGACCCCGTTTCAC
>DGTA01000068.1 GCA_002394165.1 Lachnospiraceae bacterium UBA4348
TTTTCATTTTCATCTCGCCATCTCGTAGATCCTGACCATATCCTCTTCGCCGAGTTTCCTGAAGCCGCCGATCTTACCGCCTTTGCGGGCTGCACATTTCGAGGCAAGCTTCCTGATCTCTTCGTCCGTCAGCTCATATCCGAGTTCACGGATGTTCGTGGGCATTCCCACGCTGCGGATGAACTCTTCCATCGCGCGGATGCCCAGAAGGCCGGTCCGTTTCGGATCTCCTCCCGTGGCCGGGATACCCATGACCTGCACAGCAAACTGCGCGAACCGCTGCGGCTTTTCGTCAATGACATAGCGCGCCCAGCTTCCCCACAGAGCCGCCAGGCCGGCGCCGTGCGCCACATCGAACATGCCCGAGAGCTCATGCTCAAGCTGATGGGTCGCCCAGTCCTCCTCCATGCCGCAGCCTAAAAGACCGTTGTGGGCAAGGCTTCCGGCCCACATCACCTGCGCTCTCGCATCGTAATCCTCCGGATTCTCATGCAGGATCAACGCATTGGTCTTTACGGTGCGCAGCACCGACTCCGCCATCCCGTCGATCAGCATAGTGTCTTCCGTCTTCGTAAAATATCGCTCCATGATGTGCATCATGATATCCACACAGCCGCACTGGGTCTGGTAGTCCGGCAGCGTATAGGTCAGCTCGGGATTGAGAATTGCGAATTTGCAGCGGCAGTAATCCGTCTTGGTCCCGCGCTTGAACCAGCCGTCCTCGTTCGTGATCACGCAGGAGTTGCTCATCTCGCTGCCTGCCGCGGCGATCGTCAGCACAGCACCGATCGGGGCGCAGGCCGTTGCAGTGCGCTTCTGGCAATAGAAATCCCACACGTCTCCTTCGTTGGCCAGCCCGTATCCGATGCACTTGGAAGAGTCGATCACGCTCCCGCCGCCGACCGCCAGGATAAAGTCGACCCCTTCCTTCCTGCAAAGTTCGATGCCCTCACGGCATAGCGACAGCCTGGGATTTGGCTTGACTCCGCCAAGCTCGACATGGGCGACGCCGGCCTCATCCAGGGATTCTTTGACCTGGCCGATCAGCCCCGAGCGGACTGCGCTCCCGCCGCCGTAATGGATCAGCACCTTCGTGGCTCCAAACTCTCTGCACAGACTGCCTGCCTGCATCTGGGTGTCTTTTCCGAAGACAACCTTTGTGGGCGTAAAGTAATTAAAGTTGTTCATCCGTATTCCTCCCTGGTCATTCACCTGTTTTGTCAATGCAAAATCTCCTGATTCCTTTTTTACCTCTTTTTATAAAAAAAAGAAAGTTTCTTCAAATACAGGAATCTGACAGGGGACGATTCTGTGTCATCCTGCGATGACACAGAACCTCCCCCCTGTCAGAAAATTATCTGTGCTGAAAACGTTCTCTTGTCTTTTTCTCCGCCGGAACCGCTTCGATCTCGCCGGCCTGTGTGAGCGCCCACTTGGTGAGCATCGGGCCGACCAGCTCGTAGACGAGCACGCTGAAAAGGATCGTGTTCCGGATGAGGGCGGCCAGGTCAGGCCTGTCAGCAAATCCGACGCTGGCGCTCACCACCATGCCCAGTGCCACGCCGGCCTGCGGGAGCAGCGTGATCCCCAGATAGCGGTTGACGGTATCAGAGCAGCCGACTGCGCGGCTGCTGATCCCTGCCCCGAGATACTTGCCCAGTGAACGGACCAGGATATAGACGATACCGATCAGGATCACGCTCGGGTAGCGGAAAACACCCAGGTCAAGCTGCGCGCCGCTCAGGACAAAAAAGATGGCATACAGCGGGGAGACCCATTTTTCGGAACGCTGCATGATATCCACCGAATAGGGACTCAGGTTGCAGAACACGGTGCCGAGCATCATGCATACCAACAGTGAAGAAAAGCTGATCTGCGCCGGCCCGATTGGGATTTCCACAACGGAAAAAGCGATCGTCATGCAGACAAAGGAGATCGTGAGGGACAGGCGGTTCGTATTTGAAAAGAACAGCGGCTCGAGTTTTGTCATTATTACGCCCATCAGCGCTCCGAGAAGCAGTGAGCAGACAATCTCAAGCAGGGGGTTGACCACCACCGAGAACACATTGAGGACTCCGCCCTCCAGCGCCTGGGCGATACCGAAGGAGACGGCAAAGACCACCAGACCGACAGCATCGTCAAGGGCGACGATCGGAAGCAGCAGATCCGTGACCGGTCCCTTCGCCTTGAACTGGCGGACGACCATCAGCGTGGCAGCCGGAGCGGTCGCGGCGGCGATGGCGCCAAGCGTGATGGCCACTGCAAACGGCATCTTTTCCGGACCCAGGACAAAATGGAGGCCGATCAGGGCTCCGTCCACTAAAAGAGCAGCGAACACAGCCTGGAAGATACCGATCACCAGCGCCTGGCGGCCGGTCTCACGAAGCTGGGAGAGACGGAACTCATTGCCGATATCGAAAGCGATAAAGCCAAGGGCCGTGTTGGAGAGAACACTCACCGCTTCGATCGATTCAAAGGTGGGAAAGCCGATCCCCTTCAGTCCCAGTCGACCCAGGGCAAAGGGACCGATCAGAACGCCGGCGATCAGAAACGCCGTCACATCAGGCAGGCCAAGCCCGGTCTTCTTGAACAGACGGGTCATCATCAGCCCCGCCAGCAGGGCGATCGCAGTTGATAAAAGTGCTTCCATTTCATGCCTCCTGAAAGAAGAAAACCTTCTTATAGTTGTATAATTATGATTTTTTAGTCCGCAGTGAAGTATACGCCTCGGAGGAAGAAGCGTCAAGAGCACAGCGCGGATCTGGTTGATCACATCATTTTTCCCGCTTTATGTGCTCTCCCGTTTGTGATAGAATGACTGCGATACCGGGAGGCAGATCCCGCACGGAACGGAGGTATTGCATGAAGATCGCTCTTTTCGACGCCAAAGATTACGACCGGCCCGCATTTGAGAAATACGCGGCGCTGCACGATTTTGAAATAAAATTCTTCGAAACCAAGCTGACCGAGGATACCGCGGACCTCGCCAGAGGCTTTGATGCCGTCTGTATCTTCGTCAATGACACCGCCAACCGGCCTGTCCTGGAAGCCCTGTATGAGAACGGCGTGAAAGCCCTGGCCCTGCGCTGCGCCGGCTACAACAATGTGGATCTGGAAGCCGCCTATGGCAAGATCCATGTGTTCCGCGTTCCCGCCTACTCGCCCTATGCGGTGGCAGAGCACGCCATGGCGCTGCTGCTGACGAGCGTCCGCCGCATCCACAAAGCCTACATCCGGACCAGGGACTTTAACTTTTCCTTAAACGGGATGACCGGCTTTGATCTGCACGGAAAGACGGTGGGTGTTGTCGGGACCGGAAAGATCGGGCGCGTCTTCATAGACATCTGCCGGGGTTTTGGCATGAATGTGATCGCCTATGACAAGTTTCCGGCAAAGGACAGCGGCATCGACTACGTGACGCTCGATGAGCTGTTTGAACGGAGCGACATCATCTCCCTGCACTGCCCGCTCACGGAGGAGACCATGCACACGGTCAACGCCGGGAGCATTGCGAAGATGAAAAAAGGCGTGGTGCTGATCAACACCTCCCGCGGCGCGCTGGTCGATTCGGAGGCACTCCTGGAGGGCATCAAGCAGCGGCAGATCGGGGCGGCCTGCCTGGATGTGTATGAGGAGGAATCTGATATCTTCTTCGAGGATTTCTCCGGGCATATCGTCAACGACGACACCATCGCCCGGCTGATCTCCATGCCCAACGTGATCGTCACCTCCCATCAGGCTTTCCTGACCCGGGAAGCGCTTGAAAATATCGCGCAGACCACCGTTGAAAATCTGGCACAGTTTGAAAAAGAAGGCCTGTGCGACAATGAACTGTGCTATCACTGCGGCCAGACTCAGATGAGTGAATGCCGCCACAATAAGAAACAGCGCTGTTTCTGATTTTTTCTGCTATAGGAGGAAATGATCGATGCTGATCCCTGTTCTGCTGTTTATTCTCGGTCTTGCCCTGCTCATCAAGGGCGGTGACTGGTTTGTCGAAGGCGCCGTGGGCGTTGCGCGCCGTTATCATCTTTCCGAGCTCCTGATCGGAGCGACGGTCGTCTCCATCGGGACGACCCTGCCGGAGGTCATGGTCTCCTCCCAGGCAGCTATTCTCGGAAACAGCGGCATCTCCTACGGAAATGCCATTGGCTCCATCATCTGCAACACCGCGCTGATCGCGGCTTTAACTCCTGCGATCCGTCCCTCGAAGGTGGACAGCTCCGCGCTTAAGACCCCGACCATCGTCTTCTTTATCGCGGCAGTCATCTATGCGCTGACAGCATGGATCCGCGGCGGGTTCTCCAGGATCAACGGCATCATCTTCCTGATCATCTTTGTTATCTATATGTTCGTGCTGGTCCGCCAGGGACTGTCACATCCGGAGAAACCGGCTGAAAATGCAGACGAAAAGGCCGCGCCGATGTGGCAGGACCTTGTCCGTCTGGCCATCGGCGCGGCTGCGATCGCCGTCGGTGCCAACCTCCTGGTCAACAACGGCACCAAGATCGCCCAGGCTCTGGGCGTTCCGGACAGCGTCATCGGCCTTACCTTCGTGGCTTTAGGAACCTCTCTTCCCGAGCTGGTCACCGCCATCACCTCCCTGGCGAAGGGACACAGTGCCCTCTCCCTCGGAAACGTCATCGGCGCCAACATCTTCAATATCGTCCTCGTATCAGGTCTGGCCATCACCATCTCACCCTTTAAGGTGCCGGCCGAGAAGACCATCGGATCGGTGAATTCCTCGCTGGTCATCGACATCCCGCTGATGCTGATCGTCATGGGCATCTTAACCATCCCGTCGATCCTGAAGGGACGTCTCAAGAGATGGCAGGGCATCCTGCTGCTGACGATCTATGTGGTGTTTACACTGTATCAGTTCATGATCTGATGACAGGAGACGATTCTGTGTCATAAATTCTTGTGCAGGTAATCCATGGTCCGCTTCATCCTGTCATAGACGGCGTCGTCGTCGTCCTCATAGATGGTGACCACCTCGAGGTACTGGTAGATGTCGTCAAGGCCTGCCTCGGCGGTGGCTTCCTTCATCAGCTGTGGCGTCACGATGCCTTCTTTGGTGAAGTCCCAGTGGCGGTCCCACTCGCCGTCGGTCTGCTGCAGATGAATGCCGCCGACATAGGGCGCGCAGGTGTTGAACCAGAGCTTTATGTCGGCCTTCTCCTTCAAAAGGGGTTTAAAGAGAGCATGTCCCCAGTCGAGCAGGAGCTTTACGGGGATGTCCGTCCCCTCCAGGTCCTTCATCAGCCTCACTGATCCTTCGGGATCGTACGGGATCTCGGTGAACAGCGGCACGGCTTCCACCTGGATCTCCCTCAGTCCCTTCTCTTTTCCATAAGCAGCCAGTTCCCGGAAACGTCCGAGCAGCTCCTGGTACAGTTCTTCCCGGCGGACAGGATTTCGCGCGTCGTCATAGTTTAAGGAGCCGGCGGGCTGGCCCATCACGTCGCAGCCAAGCTCGATGGTAAGGTCGATAGCCCGTTTCCAGAATTCAAAACCGGCCTCGCGCTGCTCGATCTCAGGGGCAAGCATTCCCGCGAAAGCGTAGGCACCGTTGCCCCCGAACGTGGAGGCGATCTTCACGCCCTTGTCCTCATAGGCTTTCCTGAACTTCTCCGCCATCTTCCGGCGCAGGGCCTCCGGCCACCACGGGTCGATAAAATCCCAGGAAAACTGAATCACATCCACACCGAAATCATCTTTTATCATGGCCGCCTGCTGATCCGGCTTCATCCAGCGCTTGACGGCAAATGACGTGTTGAGTGCTAGCTTCATGTCTTCTCCTCCTTATGAAAAACGCTCATCGATGACCCGTTTTGATTTTTTCTCGCTTCTGGGCAGGAAACCGAGTTCGACCACATAGACGATCGGTGTGAATCCGATACGGCTCTTGATGGTTTCCGCCACCTTCTTCTGGATGTCTTTAAAATCGTTCGTACCGCTCGATTCCACATAGATACGCATGCTGTCCCTTCCGTCGAGGTGGGAGATGCGGATCTGGTACTCGCTCGAAAGTTCTGGGAACAGGCTCAGCACTTCCTCGATCTGTTTCGGGAAGACGTTGACGCCCTTGATCTTCATCATGTCGTCGCTGCGGCCGCTGATCACGTCGATGCGCGGGAAGGGGCTGCCGCACGGGCACTCGCCCGGAATGATCCTGGACAGGTCATGGGTGCGGAAGCGGATGAGCGGCGCGCCTTCCTTCACCAGCGTGGTGATGACGATCTCGCCCCACTCGCCGTCGGGCACGTTCTTTCCGGTCTCCGGATCGATGATCTCGAGGTAGAGATAGTCGTCCCAGTAATGCATGCCGGTATCATATTTGCAGTTGATGCCGATGCCGGGTCCGTAGATCTCCGTCAGTCCGTAGATATCGTACAGCTCGATCCCCAGCTCCGTGCGGATGCGCTCTCTCATCTTCTCGCCCCAGCGCTCGGATCCGATCACGCCCTTCTTTAAGCAGATCTTATCGGCGATCCCTCTCTTTTCGATCTCCTCAGCCAGCAGCAGGGCATAGGAGGACGTCGCGCAGATGACCGTGCTCTTTAAGTCCATCATCATCTGCAGCTGTTTGTCCGTATTGCCCGGTCCCATCGGGACCGCCATGGCGCCCAGCTTCTCGCAGCCGTTCTGGAAGCCGATGCCGGCTGTCCACAGGCCGTAACCTGGCGTGATCTGCACGCGATCGGCGGGCGTAACGCCGGCGTACTCGTAGCACCGCGCGAACTGGATGGCCCAATCCTGTACGTCCTTGGCGGTGTAGGGGATGATGACCGGCGTGCCCGTCGTGCCCGAGGAGCTGTGGATGCGCACAATTTTTTCCTGGGGCACGGCGGCGAGTCCCAGCGGGTAGGCCTCGCGCAAATCGCCCTTGTCCGAGAACGGCAGTTTCTCGAAATCGGCCTGAGTTTTCACGTCGCCGAGGTCGATTCCCTCGAATTTCTTGTCATAGAACGGCGAGCGCTCCTTCAAGGTGGCTAACTGGTTGCCGATCATCTCGAGCTGTTGCGGATTCATCTCCATGGTGGTCTTCTTTCTCGTCGCAATGCGCAATAGGCGCACGTATTCTCATGAAAATCGTAAGAAGTGGATTTGCTTCAAGCCTTTGCAGACGAAGCGTTTGCGCATGCGAAAAAGCCTCAAGCCTGCAGAAGTCTTGAAGCTAAAGCCATCGCCCGGCCGAAACCGCGGCGATGAAGGTGTTGTCGGATTGAACCTCCATGCCGGCCATTGTAGCACTCATTTTGTGAGCAAATCCCCCGATTTGGCAAATCTGCCGAAACGTCCCGCCGCCGCCCATGCGCAGCCCGCCCGGGCGCCCCTCTCGGGGCCGGCTCGCTTGTTTCCCCCTCCGATGCGCGCTAACAGAAGGCGCCTGATGGAGGCGCGCAAGTGGCTCTCCCACA
>DGTA01000073.1 GCA_002394165.1 Lachnospiraceae bacterium UBA4348
TATACTGTGTCTCTTCCCTTTCTGAACTTCTGTTGCCAATTTGTTGCCATAGGGAATATGATAGCAGCTTATTTACGATCGCTCATTATAATCGTAATGCCTACCGCATTGAATGACAGTTACCTTGTTGTCATCAGCGTGTTGTTGACCTTTTAAAATGACATATTTTAGCTCTGCTTGCCTGTCTCTGGATTGCTCGTTATACTGTCATAAGAATAAATGACAGAAGGAGAGCCCCAGAGACGTCCCTCGCAAAGATGTCACTCTGAGGCTCATGGTATTACTACCATGTACAGCATATCAGATTACGTCCGTGAGGGACAGTACATTTTTAACTGAGAGCAGTGATTATATTTGCCCAACCTGCCAAAAAGGCCATCTTCGCTATCGTGATCACTGCAAACGTATCCTCCGGCACGAAGGCGGAGCCTCGGAATGGCTCTGGATTCCAAGATGCCGGTGCGACAACCCTGGATGCGGAAAGCTCCACCGCATGCTGCCGGATCTGATGGTAAGGTTCAAGCAGTATTCCGCAGAGGTAATCTCCGGCGTTCTGGACGGGATTGTTCATCCGGATGATGCAGATTCAGAGGATCACCCCTGTGAGGATACCATGAAACGATGGCATCACTGGTTTATGGCAAACGAACTGCGTATCGACGGAACGCTTAAGTCCGTCGGCTGCCGGGACCTCGGGTTTGACGAGGCGCTCCTCCGTTCCGGCACATCCCTGCTCGCAAGACTCAGAGTGACCTCGGAAAGATGGCTCGAGAACATCCATACCTTCATCTACAATTCGGGTGGATTTCTGGTGCCTGGCTGACCGGCTCCGGATTACCGACTTTGCTTTGCTGTCACAAAGGGCTTCCGGATATGATCACCGTAAAGGAGGTGGTCTTATCCATGAATACGATTGAAAGCACCAAAAAGTGGCAGGAGGACGAAGCACTCCGTCGGTTCCGGCTGATTTCGCCGATCCTGGACGAATCCCTTGATCCGGCAAAACGGCTGCAGCTTCGGAAGGAGATCGCTGAAAAGAACGATGTAACGACCAGAAGCCTGTATCGTTACGAGGCAGCTTACCGGGCAGACGGTTTCGGCGGGCTCAAGCCCATGAACCGTGAGCAGAGACGCTCGTCTGCCCTGCCGGAAAACTTCGACGAACTGGTCGGAGAAGCGATCCAGCTGAAACGCGAGGTGCCGACCCGTTCTGTCGTCCAGATCATCCTGATCCTGGAGATGGAGGGACTGGTCGCGCCGGATATCCTGAAACGTTCTACCTTACAAAGATATCTCTATGACGCCGGTTTCGGTAAAAAGCAGATGAAGAAATATACCGAAGCCAGGAGCAGTTCCTCGCGTCGCTTCTGCAAGGCACACCGGATGCAGCTGGCACAGGCGGATATCAAGTACATCATGAAGCTTCCCATCGGCCCGAACGGAAAGATGGTACAGTGTTATATCTGCTCCATCATCGACGATCATTCCAAGATGATCCTCGGTACCGGCGTTTATGACAATCAGGAGGCCGCGATCGTGGAAGATGTATACCGCCGCGCGATCCTTTCCTTTGGCGCTTTTGATGCCACGTATGTCGACAATGGGAGTCAGTTCATCTCCAAAGAGCTGGTCGACGCGCTCTCAAGGCTTGGGATCCGGCACCTTCGGGCAAAACCGTATTCCGGCCAGAGCAAAGGAAAGATCGAGGTCTATAACCGCCTGATCAACAGCTATATCACTGAATGCCGCGCCCAGAAGGTAAAGACCCTTGAGGAAGCCCGCCACTGGTGGAACCTGTTTGTCGAGGACTACTACCACGACAAGCCCCATGAAGGCATCCGGGAATACTACAAAAGTCAGGGGATTGATGTCCCTGCAGAAGGGATCACGCCCCGGCAGGAGTTCAACCGCGATTCCCGCCCGCTGAAATATCTGGACGCCGGGATCGTCGGACAGGCGTTCCTGCACCATGATACCCGTGAAGTTGACAAAGGTGCCTGCATCAGCTTCGAAGGCCGGAAATACGAGGTCAGCGCTGCACTAATCGGCGCCACCGTGGAGATCTCCTGGGATCCAATGGTCTCAGAGACGGTCACCATAAGTTATCCGAGCATGAAGCCCTTCCTTGCAAAGCCGCTCGTGATCGGGGAATTCTCCGATCCGAAGCCAGAGCTGCCGCAGAGCATGCTTCCGGAGGAAGTGGAATGTTCCCGTTTCCTGCAGGGCCTGCAGAAGGTGCATGACAAAAAGCGTGTCCACAGCACGAACGCGATCTCCTTCGGGGAATACAGAAAGGAGGCGGACAGCGATGTATGAGCAGTTCTTTGAGATGACACACACGCCGTTCACGCGGGATGTGCCGCCGGAAGCCCTGTATGAATCTCCTGCTATGAGGGATGCGCTGGGACGTCTCGCATATGTGGCGGACCGTCAGCTTTTTGCTGTCGTAACAGCAGATGCCGGCTGCGGAAAATCCACCCTGATCCGGAAGTTCGCGGCGAGTCTGCCGAAGGAGAAGTACATCCTACTGTATCTTTCGGATTCAAAGCTGACGCCAAGGTGGTTTTACAGGGGATGCCTCGACCAACTTGGAATGGAGGCCCGATTCTACCGGGGAGATGCCAAACGTCAGCTCCAGAAGGAGATCGAGATCATCCGCGGGGTACAGAAGAAATATGTTGTCTGCGTCCTGGATGAGGCGCATCTTCTGGAAAAGGAGATGCTGGAGGAATTCCGTTTCCTTCTGAACTACCGGTATGATTCCATGAGTCCGATGGCGCTGGTACTTGCCGGCCAGACCGAGCTCTGGGAAAACAAGCTGAGGCTCCAGAGGTATGCTGCGATCCGTCAGAGAATCGATATCAACTGTGTCCTTCCTCATATGGACCGTTCGGAAACAGAGCAGTATATCCATTCCCATCTGTCCTATGCGGGCAGCAACAGGGATATCTTCAGTGATAAAGCGCTGGATGAGGTTTTCAAGGTAACGACGGGAATCCCCCGTATGATCAACCGGATCTGTGAGAAAAGCCTGATGTACAGCTTCCAGCAGCAGAAACGGATCATTGACGATTACATGGTCAAGTATGTAGCAGAGCATGAAATGCTTGCATAACGCTCATCAGATAATCCCGGCGCCGTCTGGCAAAAGGCGGTACCGGATACTTGTGAAAGTGATGACAGAATTGCAAGTAATTCAGCGACAGATAACCAAAGTAGTTCAGCGACAGCTCAGGCGAGCATTAACAATCAGCGCTAAAAATAATCCTGTTTTTCTTATCAATCCGGACACTGGCAAATCCGCTAAAATCACCTTTTAGCATCTCTACTTTGTACTAATTCGTCAAATTGTTCCGTTTTTACCCAATAGTTGTACCCTTTTATCAGGGTTATGTATCCTCTATCGCGAAGGCGATAGAACACTTGTTTCATAGTGT
>DGTA01000016.1:0-5434 GCA_002394165.1 Lachnospiraceae bacterium UBA4348
GCTGCTGTGGCTCAGTCGGTAGAGCGTCACATTGGTAATGTGGAGGTCACGAGTTCGATTCTCGTCAGCAGCTTTTCTAAAAAGCCTTGTTTATACAAGGCTTTTTTTATGTCATCAGACAGGCTTTTTTATTTATTTAGGTGATTTATGTATCAGATCATGTCTGTGGAAGAAGCCGTCGGCCTTATCAGGGACGGCGACTGCATCTGCGTTAATTCTTTTGTCGGGATCGAAAATCCCGTGGCTCTTCACGAAGGTATCTACGAGCGTTTTAAAAAGACGCATTCCCCCTCCCACCTGACGATGGTCTCGAGCGCCGGCTTCGGCGTATGGGATGAAAACAGAAACGCGGAAGGGTATATCCGTGAAGGTGCGGTGGACAAACTGATCTGCGGCCATTTCGGGGCGATGCTCAGTACCAAGAAGATCATTCTCGAGGACCGTTTTGAGGCTTACAATCTGCCTCTGGGATGCATCTCCCATGCGATCAGGGCCCAGGCGGGCGGACTGCCGGGAGCACTCTCGAAGGTCGGTCTGGATATCTTCGTGGATCCGAGAAGAGAAGGCCCCGGCATCAACAACATTTCGAAAGACACTTCTCTGATCAGCATCGTGGAGGTGGAAGGAGAGGAGTTCCTGTACTACAAGCTTCCCAAGATCACCATTGCGCTGATCAAGGGGACAGCCGCCGATCACCGCGGAAATATTTCCTTTGACGATATGTATATGTCCGGGGATGCGCTCTCGATCGCCCAGGCGACCAGGGCGAACGGAGGCAAGGTCATCGTCCAGGTGGACAAGCTGGTCAGCACTCCGTCGAGACCTCGAAATGCCATTATCCCGGGCTGCCTGGTGGATGCAATCGTTGTCTGTGAGCCGGAAGTAAGGCACGAAGCCTATGAGGCCCTTACCGGCAGCTTTGAGATCACCTATAAGGAATGGAATGAGTGGATCGAGAAGGTGGACGCCATCGCTCAGACACAGCGAAAAACGCCTGTCGTGAGCAACATCATCGGCAAGCGGGCGGCCAGGGAGCTTAAAGAGGATGACATCGTCAATATCGGGATCGGCATCCCGGAGACGATCAGCCGCTATGCCCGCAAGAACGGGATGCTCGACCGGATCACGCTGACGGTGGAGTCGGGCGGCATCGGGGGATTCCCGGCTTCGGGAGCCGTTTTCGGAGCCATGATCGGCGCTGCATCCGTTTACGATATGTCCAACCAGTTTGACCTGTATGATAACGGCGGCCTGGACATCTGCTTTATGGGAGCGCTGGAGGTAGACCGCTTCGGGAATGTCAATTCCCACAGGGGCCCGGGCGCTTACGCCGGGATCGGCGGTTTTGCCAATATCACGGCCAGGACGCCCACTGTGGTCTTCTGCCTTACCTTTAACACCAGGGGACTGGAGGTGACGCGCAGTAAGGGTGCCGTCACCATCGAGCACGAGGGAAGCATCCCGAAGTTCGTCCCCGAGGTCAGGAGCGTCAGCTTTTCCGCTTCCCGCGCGCTGGCCAACCATCAGAGAGTGCTTTATGTGACGGAGCGGTGTGTGTTCTCACTCACGTCGGAGGGACTGAAATTGATCGAGGTATACCCGGGGATCGATGTTGAACGGGATATTCTCTCTCAGCTGCCCTTCCCCGTGATCTGTGAACCGAAGCAGACCGAACTGTAAACTCACTGCCGGAACATGCCCCGCCGGGAAAAAGGGGCTTTTCTAATGAAAAAAGAAAGAAAGATAACTCATGCCGATCTGCTGCACGGACCTTTGGCGGGCAAGATCGTTCTTTTTGCTCTGCCGCTTGCGCTCAGCAGCATTCTGCAGCAGCTCTTCAATATGGCGGATACCGCGGTGGTAGGCCGTTTTGCCAGCTCACAGGCGATGGCGGCCGTCGGTGCGAATGCCGCGCTGATCAACCTGATCGTGGCTTTGTTTGTCGGCATCAGTGTCGGCGTGAATGTCAGGATCTCGGCTTATATCGGCATGGGAGTGGAAGAGCGCATCAGCCGGGCCGTACACACCAGCATCCTGGTGGCGGTCATTGCCGGCATATTTCTTCTTGCGCTTGGGATCTTTCTTTCCAAACCTCTTCTTTTGCTTGTCAATACGCCCGATGACGTGATCGATCTGGCGATCCTGTATCTTAGGATATATTTTCTCGGCATGCCCGCTTCCCTGATCTACAACTTCGGCTCCGCGATCCTGCGCAGCAAGGGGGACAGCAGGCGGCCTCTCTATGCCCTGGCGCTGGCCGGCGTCATCAATGTGATCCTGAACCTGGTCTTTGTCATCGGATTCAGGATGAGTGTGGCCGGCGTAGGCCTGGCGACCGTGATCTCCAATATAATCAGTGCTTTCCTGATCATCTGGTTCCTCATGCATGAGGAGGAGACCTACCGGCTGGATCTGAGGAAGCTTACCATCGAAAAAAACGACCTGAAGTTTATGCTCAAGATCGGCCTGCCCGCGGGCGGCCAGGGCATGCTCTTTTCTCTTTCCAACACCGTCATCCTCTCGGCGATCAATTCCTTCGGATATGCGGCGGCTGCCGGCTCCACGGCCTGCGGCAACTATGAAGCGTACAGTTATCTGCTGGTCAACGCCTTTTCCCAGGCCGGACTGACCTTTACCAGCCAGAACTTTGCTGCGCGCCAGTACGACCGCTGCAAAAAGATCTACCGCCTTACCTTTGCCTTCGCGCTGATCGGCGCCGCCGCTCTCGATGCGGTCTTTCTGGCGGGGCGGTCTTTTTTCCTGGGTGTCTTTACCGCGGACGAAGCGGTCATTGAGTACGGCCTGATGAGAATGTTCCGGGTCCTGGTCTTCCAGTGGCTTGTAAGCACGTATGAGGTGGCGGGATCCACCCTGCGGGCCATGAACTATTCACTCACGCCCACACTGCTGATGGTCTTCGGGACCTGTATCCTGCGGATCATCTGGGTCTCGTTTATTTTCCCGTTAAATCCCACTTTTCCGTTCCTTCTCACCGTCTACCCGATCTCCTGGATCATCACGGGATCGCTGGTGATCGGAACTTATCTCTATCTTCGAAAGAAAGTCTTTGCAATGCCGCCTGTAAATACGGTAGAATAATAGAAGGCGGAGGATTATATGAAACAGAATCAGTTTGCTGCGATGTTCATGGCTAAGCGTGGATATACGAACGAGGAGAGCAGACGCGCTTTTCTGGAGTTTTCTCCTGACCGGCTCCGCAGAGCCGGGGAGATGACCGGCGGAAGCGCCCTGTTGGAACGTCTTGCTGCAGCTGTTGGTAAGCAGGAGTATGTGACGGTCTACGGAGATTATGATGCGGACGGGGTCATGGCCTCCTGCATTTTTTATATGGGACTGGTAAAGCTCATTCCGGGGAAGGTGTCCTGCTATATCAACAACCGGTTCGATGAAGGCTATAATATTACCGCTGAAAGCATCGCGAATCTTCTTGAGCGCTTCCCGAAGACGAACGTTATCCTGACCTGCGACAACGGCATCAGTGCCGGCGATGCGGTCGATACCTGCCTGGAAAGAGGGATCAGTTTTCTGGTGACGGATCATCATGAACAGCTCCTTCCCCTTCCGGAGGGATGCATTGCTGTCGATGAAAAGAGCGATGCGCAGAAAAAAGCGGACGCCGGGAGCAGGACTGCAAGAGAAGATTTCTGCGGCGCGGAGCTGGCCAGGAGAGTGGTCACGGAGCTCTATGAAAGACTTGGAGAGGCGAAGAAGGAGAGCGGGTTCCTTGACAGCCTGTATGCCTATTCCGGCCTGGCAACCATCACCGATGTTGTGCCGATGAACGCGGCCAACCATTATGTGGCCAGGCGCGGGATCGGGATCATCCGCCGGGGCGAAGGCGTCTGGGGGCTCCTTAACCGGCAGTGGGACAGGGACGGGAATAAGATCCGTGAGGATACCATCGGTTTCTGCTACGGACCCATGATCAATGCCTGCGGGAGAGTGGAAGGCTCCGCTACCCGCGCGCTGCGGGCGTTCGCCTATCATTTTCACGGAAATGAGGCGATGAGCGCCAGGGAATTTGAGGAGCTGTTCAAAATCAACCTGGCCCGGAGGGAAATGTGCAGTGAGGATGAACAGCTTGCCCTTAAGATCGTTGAGCAGGAAGGTTATGACAAGGATCCGTTTATCCTTGTGGCCCACGATGATTTCCGGGAGGGAATCAACGGACTGACGGCGGCGTGGCTGACGAACCGGTACGGGGTCCCTTCAGCGGTCTTAAGTCCTGTAAAGAACGATCCCCAAAGACTGAAGGGATCGGCCAGAGCACCGGAAACTTTTAATCTGATCAATGTCCTGAAAGCTCACCAGGACCTGATCCGGGCGGGCGGACACGCCCAGGCGGCCGGTTTCTCCATACGGAGGGAGGATCTTGGCAGGGTCAGGGAGATCCTGAACGAGGAAACGCCGAAAGCTTCGCAAACGGAAGCGGCCGGACCTGAGCCGGACATGACCATGGACATCGCGTCACTGACAGCCAGAAGCGTGGAGGAAATGACGCAGGCTGTTGAGATGCTGATGCCTTTCGGGCCCGGCTTTGAGGCTCCGAGGATCGCTTTTACCGGTCAGGCGGATATGCTGCGCACCGACAGAGCGAGCGGGACACACGCATTTCTCACACTGAAGGGCCGGTCGGCTGACGCTCATCCGGTCGAGGTGGTGTGGTGGAAGCATTATAAAGAAACATGGGAGATCATCCGGGGAGAGAACAGGGACATCCTCTGCATCGGAACCCCCGGTCTCGATAATTACCTGGGAACAGAAAAGATCCGGATCACGGCGACGCAGATCAGCGCCGCGGATGCCGGGGAGAAACAGATGAACACAGGAGGCGGTGTATGAGCGATTTTCTAAAAGGAACCCAATGCGTACAGGCGGGATACAAGCCGGGAAACGGCGAGCCCAGGCAGGTTCCGATCATCCAGTCCACGACTTTCAAGTATGACACCAGTGAAGACATGGGGAAGCTGTTCGATCTGGAGGCAAGCGGTTATTTCTATACCAGGCTCCAGAACCCCACCAATGACCATGTGGCCGCGAAGATCGCCGAGCTGGAGGGCGGAACGGCCGGTATGCTCACTTCATCCGGACAGGCTGCCAATTTCTTTGCACTGTTCAACATCTGTGAGACCGGCGGACATATCGTGGCCTCCTCATCGATCTACGGCGGCACCTTCAACCTGATCGCCGTCACGATGGCCAAGATGGGCATCCGTTCCACCTTCGTGGCACCTGACTGCAGCCCCGAGGAACTGGACGCAGCCTTCTGCGAGGACACGAAGGCAGTTTTTGGCGAGACCATCGCCAATCCGGCACTGACGGTGCTCGATATTGAGAAATTCGCGAAGGCAGCGCATGCTCACGGTGTTCCGCTGATCGTGGACAACACGTTCCCGACACCGGTGAACTGCCG
>DGTA01000016.1:5514-5745 GCA_002394165.1 Lachnospiraceae bacterium UBA4348
GCCGACATCGTGACCCACTCGACGACTAAATATATGGACGGCCACGGAGCCGCCGTTGGCGGAGCGATCGTCGATTCGGGCAGATTTGACTGGATGGCGAACGCTGAGCGTTTCCCGGGGCTGACAACGCCTGACGAATCCTACCACGGGATCGTCTACGCGGAGAAATTCGGACAGGAAGGCGCCTTCATCACCAAGTGCACGTCGCAGCTGATGCGTGATTTCGGCTGC
>DGTA01000131.1 GCA_002394165.1 Lachnospiraceae bacterium UBA4348
AAAGGCTTTGAAGTTGTTGCACAGATCGACTGCATGGGCAACCAGGAGCAGGGCAACCTGAACGGTACCGACGCTCTGACCGCTCATCCGGAAGCAGTTGCTATCTTTGGCGGAAATGATCCGACAGCACTGGGTGCTTATGCCGCTGCTGAAGCCGCAGGCTCTGACTGCCTCATCTACGGCGTTGACGGTTCTCCGGACATCAAGGCCCTCATCGGCGAAGGCAAAGTTACAGGTACCGGCGCACAGTCTCCGATGAACATCGGCAAGACCATCGCTGAGCTGTATTACAAATGGGTTGCCGGCGAAGAGATCGAAGATCGTTATCCGATCGAGACCTTCATGATCAACTCCGACAATATCGAAGAGTACAACAACGGCGGATGGCAGTAATCCGTTCTCATAAGTGTGACAGATGGACAGATCTTTTCCTGAATAGCAGGTGAACAGCCCGTCTGTCGGAGGGGGGCGGTTCTTTTGACGCATCATGATGTGACAGAAGAACCGCCCCTTTCTTTTGCCATAGTACAGATCCTGAGATTATACGAATAAAAAAGAAACGGTGGTGAAAACAATTGAGTGAATACCTGCTCGAAATGAAGGGCATAACCAAGTCATTTCCGGGCGTCAAGGCACTGCAGAATGTTGATTACCAGCTGAAGTCCGGGGAGATCCATGCTCTTCTGGGTGAGAACGGCGCGGGGAAATCGACACTGATCAAGGTCCTTGGCGGAATTTATCATCCCGATACGGGACAGATCTTTATCGACGGCAAAGAAGCTGCGATCACAGACGTCAACTCTGCGCGTGACAACGGAATTTCCATCATTCACCAGGAGCTTGTCCTTGTCCCCCGTATGACCGTGGCCGAAAATATATTCCTGGGACGCGAGCCGATGGGCAGGTTCGGCGTGGATAAGACGAAAATGATCGCCGACGCTCAGAAGATGCTGGACAACTTCAATGTCGGCATCCAGGCGGACATGCAGATCGCTGACCTGACCATCGCCAAGCAGCAGATGGTTGAGATCGTTAAGGCGATCTCCTTTAACTGCCGTATTCTTGTGATGGATGAACCGACTTCCTCCATCGCTGAGAAGGAAGTGCAGGCACTGTTCGGCATTATGAAAGATCTGACGAAACGTGGTGTCGGTATCATCTACATTTCGCATAAGATGAGTGAGATCTTTGAGATCTGTGACCGCGTAACGGTCCTGCGTGACGGCACGTACATCGATACCTGTGTTGTGGCGGAGACGAACCGCGATAAACTGGTCTCCCTGATGGTCGGCCGCGAACTGGATAAATACTATGTCCGCGATCACGTGGCCTCGGACGAGGTTGTGCTGCGATGTGAGCATATCAGTGACGGAAAGAAGCTTCATTCCCGCGTGAAGGATGTCAGCTTTGAACTGCACAAAGGCGAGATCCTGGGCTTTTCCGGTCTTGTCGGCGCCGGCCGCTCGGAGACGATGCAGTGTATCTTCGGCCTTACAAAGGGCGCAAAAGGTGAGATCGAGCTGGAAGGCAAAAAGGTAACTATCCGAAGCGCCGTGGACGCCATGAATTACGGCATTGCCATGGTTCCCGAGGACAGAAAGCTGGAAGGCCTTTACCACGTGCAGAGCGTCCGCTTCAATTCAACCATTGAGGTGCTTCATGAGTTCATCAATCATCTCTATGTAAATACGGCGCGCGAAGCGGAGATCACGCAGGAATATATCGATAAGATGCATACGAGGACCCCGTCCCAGATGGAGTCGGTTACGAACCTTTCCGGCGGAAATCAGCAGAAGGTCATGATCGGACGCTGGATGGCTACCCGTCCCAAAGTCCTGATCCTGGATGAGCCTACCCGAGGCGTGGATGTCGGAGCGAAAGCTGAGATCTATGAGATCATGAATGACCTGACGAAACAGGGCGTTTCCATTATCATGATCTCTTCTGAGCTTCCGGAGATCATCAATATGAGTGACCGTGTATATGTAATGTATGAGGGCCGTGTTACCGGCTGCATCGATCGCGAAAATATCAGCCAGGAATCGATCATGCATCTTGCAACCCTGGAGACCATAGGAGGAACCGATCATGTTTGAACAGACACGAAAAGGCATAGTAAGGTATTTTAAAGATAATCTGGGCATCCTGATAGCCCTTGTCGGAATGATTGTGTTCCTTTATGTATGGCCGACGACGCATGCGACATTCCTGACTCCCACCAACATCTTCAATGTTCTTCGTCAGAGCGCATCCAACCTGATGCTTGCCTGCGGCATGACCATGGTCATCATCCTCGGCGGCATCGACCTTTCGGTCGGATCCATCATTGCCATGTCCGGCTGCTTTGCCGCCGGAGCGGTGGTATGGCACGGCATGCCGGAAGCGGTCGGCCTTCTGATCGGTATTCTCTCCGGTCTGCTGTTCGGTCTTTTCAACGGATTTATGATCGCGAAGACGAAGATCCCTCCGTTCATCGTGACCCTTGCCTCCATGAATATCGCTAAGGGTATTGCACAGGTCTATTCCGGCGGCAAACCCATCCGCTGCATGACGGATGCGTGGAAGTTCCTGGGAGCCGGCTATGTCGGTCCGTTCCCCACACCGGTCGTCACCATGTTCATCGTTTTTATCGTCTCCGTTCTGTTCGTCAACCGGACAAGGATCGGACGCCATATCTATGCGGTGGGCGGAAATGAGATGGCTGCGCGCTTCTCCGGAATCAATACTTCTAAAGTAAAATTTGTTGTTTTCGCATTCAGCGGCCTGATGGCAGGTCTTGCCGGTGTTACGATCGCTTCCCGTCTGTACAGCGGTACCTGTACCTCCGGTGACGGCGCCGAGATGGACGCCATCGCTGCCGTCGTAGTCGGCGGAACCTCCATGTCCGGCGGTTCGGGCCGCCTGGGCGGAACGCTGATCGGTGTCCTGATCATCGGTATCCTGAATAACGGCCTAAATCTGATGGGCATCAACTCCAACTGGCAGTACATCGTTAAGGGTGTCGTTATTCTGGCGGCCGTATACATCGACTTTATCCGGAATAATAAGAAAGCTGCCTGATAAGTAAAAAAGGCGGACGAGTCAGTGAGTCAGGGGATACGTCCCCTACTACTATATAAG